>CAZUOD010000055.1:0-8735 GCA_964621975.1 uncultured Atopobium sp. | reverse complement strand
ACCATGGACTCGAGGTCCTCGTCGTAGACCTCCTTCTTCTGGTCCGCGATCTCCAGGAAGCGCTGGTAGACCTCGTCGAACTCGGCGTCCTCGAAGGTGTAGCCCAGCTCGCTCAGGCGGTGGCGCAGCGCCGCGTGGCCGGAGCGCGCCGAGAGGATGATCTCGGAGCCCGCGGCACCCACGTCGGCCGGGTCGATGATCTCGTAGGTGTTGCGCGCCTTGAGCACGCCGTCCTGGTGGATGCCGGAGGAGTGCGCGAAGGCGTTGGCGCCCACGATGGCCTTGTTGGCCTGCACGCTCATGCCCGTGATGCGGCTCACGAGGTGGCTCGCGCGCGTGAGCTCGGTGGTCACCACGTCGGTGTGGGCATCGAGCTCCTCGCCGTGCATCCTGATCGCCATGACGACCTCCTCGAGCGCGGTGTTGCCGGCGCGCTCGCCCAGGCCGTTGATCGTGCACTCGATCTGGCGCGCGCCGTTCTTCACGCCCGCGAGCGCGAGCGCGGTGGCCATGCCGAGGTCGTTGTGGGTGTGCACGGCGATGATCACGTTCTCGATGCCGCGGACGTTGTCGGCGAGGCCCTTGATGCGCGCGCCGAAGTCCTCCGGCATGGAGTAGCCCGTGGTGTCGGGGATGTTCACCACGGTGGCGCCGGCGTCGACGGCCGCCTGGATCACGCGGATGAGGAAGTCCTGGTCGGAGCGGCCGGCGTCCTCGGCGTAGAACTCCACGTCCTCCACGTACCTCTTGGCGTAGGAGACGCAGTGCCTGGCGCGCTCGATGCACTCATCCTCGGTGATGCGCAGCTTGTCGCGCAGGTGCGAGGGCGAGACGCCCAGGCCGGTGTGGATGCGCGGGCGCTTGGCGGTGCTGAGGGCCTCGGCCGCGCGGTCGATGTCCTTGTCCACGGCGCGCGTGAGGCCGCAGACCACGCAGGAGTCCCCGGCGAGCCGGCCGATCTCCTGCACCGAGCGGAAGTCTCCCGGGCTCGAGATGGGAAAGCCCGCCTCGATCACGTCGACGCCCATGCGGATGAGCTGCTGGGCCACGACGAGCTTCTCCTCGGTGTTCATGGAGGCTCCCGGCGACTGCTCGCCGTCACGCAGCGTGGTGTCAAAGATGTGGATCTTCCTGGTCATGGGGAGGCCTTTCTCCTCTGTGCCCTCGGGACTGCCCGCACGGGGCATGTGGCTGCATAAAAGAGTGCCCCGCCCCGCAAGGGGCGCGGCACACGGACGCGCGCTGGGGCGTGCGGCCCTAGCGCGCGCGGGCTAGCGTGAGCAGGTCGGTCCCGTCCAGGAGCAGGCCACGGCCGCCGAGAAGCGCGAGCGCGGACGTGCGCCCACAGACTCGAACGTCAGCAGCCTCATGCCGTACCATGCTGGACCTCCCTGGAGCCCGCGCCCCCGATGGGCGCTCTTGCTGCGTACTATCCCACAGTTGGCGCCGCGTTGGCACCGCGCGCACGAAATGGTCTTGTAACCGAAACAATCCGTTCCGCGGACGGCATGCGGCAGCGGGCAGGCGGGAGCGTCGGGCCTCCGGAGCACAGAGCCGCCGGGACCACGCGGCTGCCTCACACCGAGACCACGACCATCTTGCGCGTCGGCATCCTCGAGACCAGAAGGGAGAACTCGGTGTCCGTCACCTCTCGCTGATAGACCTCGTCGCCCCCGTTGAACACATAGGGGATGTGCGCCACGTACTCGGTGCCGGGGCGGATGCTCACGATCGCGCTCGCACCCTCCTGGACCTGCGGCCAGAGGGCGTCCGCGTTCATCACATCGCAGATGAGGTACTCGTTGGCCCGCGCCGGGACGAGCACCATCTGGAACACGTTGAGCCCACCGGGCTCGGTACCGTCGTTTCGTATGCGCAGGGCCACGTCCACCACGCAGCGGGAGTCGCCCTTGGCGCCCGGCTCCTGCGGTCCCTCGCCGTAGGCCTCCAGGTACTCGTCGTAGGTCATGACGGAGATGCCCTCCACCATCACGGAGTAGTCATCCGTCCCCTCGTCGGCGTTGTTCTGGAAGGCGCCGTCGAGCTCGACCCACTCGCCCTGCCCGTAGCGCTCGATCGGAATCTGGGGCACGTTCTCGGCGACCCACCAGATGCGAGCGGCCACGGCCAGCACCGCCGTCACGAGAAGGCAGGCCGCGATGACCCTACGCCGCGCCATGGGCCCCCACCTCCTCAAGGCCCCTCACCCTCCCCGAGCCCATGTGGTAGACGCGATCGCACGTGGCCCGAAGGAAGTCGGCGTCGTGACTGGAGAGCAGCACCGCCGCGCCTCGCGCACGCTCCTCGGCCACGATGCCCACGAGCGTCTCCTGGGCCCGCTCGTCGAGCGCGTTTGTCGGCTCGTCGAGCACGAGGAGCTCCGGCGCCTCCATGAGCGCCATCGCGAGCCCCAGGCGCTGCCGCATCCCCAGGGAGTACTTCCGCACCCACTTGCGCTCGTCGGGAGAGAGCCCCACGCGCTCGATGGCGCGCCGCAGGTCATCGTCTGACGCGACCCCCTTGATCGAGGCGAGAAGCCGCAGGTTCTCCAGGGCCGAGCAGGTCCCCATGAGCGCCGGCGCCTCTATGAGGAGCCCCACGCTCGGCGGGAAGGAGGCGTCCTGCCAGAGCGTCCTGCCACCCACCACGACCCTCCCCTCGTCCGGGCGCACGAGCCCCAGGACCACGCGCATGGCCATCGTCTTGCCCGAGCCGTTCCTGCCCTCGAGCCCCACGACCTCCCCGCGCCCAACGGAGAAGCTCACGTCATCGAGCACCCGCTCGGGCCCAATCGCCTTGCCTATGCGGCACACGTCGAGATAGCTCATCGCGCATCACTCCCCAGATAGCTCCGTCGGCCCGCCACCGCCGCGCCCACGACGAGCGCGGCCGCGGCCAGCGTCGCGGCCATGACACATGAGACCCACGGCTCGATCCCCGCCTGCAGGAACCCGCCGGTCACCTCCACCTGATGGGACACCACAAAGACGGCGCTTCTCGCCAGCATCATGAGGTTTCCCGGCAGCGCCGGCGTCATCAGGAAGACCGATCCCGAGACCAGGGCCGCCACGATAAGAAACGCCGGGCGGGGCCCCGCGAGCTCGGAGATGGCAAGCTGGGCGAGCGCGAGCGCACCCGACACCGCCACGACGCCCGCGAGCGCGGGGCCCACGTCATGGGGCGGGACGGTCATCGTCTCCCGGGCGACGCCCGCGACATCGCAGAACCACTCCGATGCGCGCAGCGTGAGCTCGCCGCCGAGCGCGAGCGTGATCACAACGCACACGAGGGCAAGCGTCGCCCAGACGAGCGCGCATCCTGCCAACGCGGCCAGGCAACGGCCCAGCCAGTCCCCCACGCGGCTGCCCGTAGCCACGAGCACAGGGGTCCGCTCGCCCTCTGAGCCCGAGAGGAGCGCCGTCACCACCGCGGGGAGCAGGACGCACACGAGCCACCCGAACGGGATCTGCAGGACCTCGCGCACCGACACCGCCCCCGAGAAGGGCGCGGGCTGCGGACGTCCCAGCACGAGGTTGGCCAGATAATCACCGAGACCCGCCACCAGACCGTTGTCCTGCCCGAGAAGGGCCGTGTAGTCGTCGGCACCGCCAGGCACGTACCAGGCGAGCGAGGAGACAAGCCCCGCGCACTGCCCCGCCCCCACGAGCGCGGCCACGAGACAGGCGAGCACGAGGACGAGACGGCCCGCACGCAGGCGGTGAAGCGCGCATCTCAGCGCGGCGCCCCCCACGCTCATCCCCTGCCACCCCCTGAGGTGACGCCGAGGTCCTTTCGCACGAAGGCGATCAGCCCCACAAGCACGCAGGCCACAGACCCGCACACAAAGACGGCGAGGACCACACGGGCAGACCACGCTGCCGAGACGCCCGATGCGCCCGCGGCAAACGGCGCCACGCGCGCCGCCATGAGCCACGACCCCGGCAGCGGCAGCAGGGGCGCAAAGGCAGATCCCAGGACGAGGGCCATCACCATGAGGAAGGCCACGACGGGCCCGACCGCCAAGCCCGCAGCAAGCTGCGCGAGCGAGAGGAAGGCCGCACCCACGAGGAGCACGAGCGCGAAGAGGGCCACGTCCGAGGCAGACCCCTCGGCCGCGAGCAGCCAGAACGAGAGCTGCTGGATGGAGCTGGGAGCCAATGTGGGCGCGCCGCCGAGCGCGAGCACCCAGGCCACCATGCCCAGCATGAGCGTCGCACACGAGACGAACGCCGAGCCCGCGGCCGCGACGCAGGAGGCCACCCAGGCGCGCGCCCGTGAGCCGGCCTGCACGAAGAGGGTCGCCCGCTGGCCCCGCACATCAACGAGCGAGACCACGAGCACGAGCGCCCAGGGAGCGGCCCACTCGGGGCTGAGGCTCATGGGATGTCCGAGGAAGAGCCACAGGACGGCATCTCCCACGCTCACGTCCGAGGCCGCGAGAGCCGTCCCGGACGCCTCCCCAGCAAAGCGGAGACTCGAGAGGAGCGCCAGGGCAGAGAGCCCGGTCGTGGCGAGCACCGCCACCACAAGCAGCGCCGCGCGCAGCCGGAGGTCGCCGAGCAGGGCGCGGGCGAGCGCGAGGGTCGGTCGCATGCCCATCAGAGGAGGTCCCTCTTGAGAAGGAGCGTCGGCAGGGCGGCCGAGAGGCCAAGCAGCACGGCGATCACCGCGAGAAGGGCGAGCGTCGAGTCTGGCTGCGTGCGCACGCTCACCACCCGGAACACGTCGAGCGTGAGGAGCGCCGAGCGCAGCGCCTCGTCTGTGAGCTGGCCCATGAGCAGGGTCTTGAGCTGGCCTCCCACGAAGGCGAGCGTGTGCAGGAAGAGGTAGGTGACGACAAAGGTCTGGAGGAAGTTGCCCACCAGCATCGACACGGCGGCGATGGTCGTCGCCCAGAGGCCCGCCACCAGGCAGACGACGAGGGTCCAGGCGAGGCAGAAGGCGAGCGGGTTGGTGTAGAAGAGCGACGAGAGCGGAGCGTCCGCCCCAACGCCCACGTAGAGGATGTCGCTCACCCACACCGGCGAGGCGGGGGCGAAGCAGGCGCACGCAACGAGGTTGACGAGCAGCGGCACGCCGACGGCCAGCGCCCCCGAGGCAAACGTGGCCAAGGTCTTGCCCGCATAGCACGCCGGGCGTCCCGCTCGTGCGAACTGCTGGTCCAAAAGGCCGCTCTCACGCTCGGAGCACCATGACCACGCGTAGGGGATGGATGCCAGAAGGGGCCACACCATCACGAAGATCCCCGGCGCAAAGTCATAGGTGTCCACGGGCAGCCAGAAGGCGAAGCAGCTTGCCGCGGAGTAGAGCGCGTCGGAGACATCCCAATACTCAAGGGCCAGCTTGAGCGTGTCCCGAAACACCACGCCACTCTGCAGTGCGGACAGGAGGGCCAGGCCCGTCCCTGCACCAAGCGCGACCCAGAACCACAGGTTGAGCCGCAGGGCCTTTCTCAGCTCAACCCCAACAAGGGGCATGTGCGAGCCCATGGCTACCCCCTCTCGGCCTTGGTCGCAGGCCCCAACTCGACCACAGGGGCACCGTCTGACCAGCCCATGTCAATCGTCAGCAGATAGGTGAGGTCGGCAGAGGCGGCATCGACCTGGCGGCTCGTGCCGCCTATGGCCCAAAACGGGGGCTCCTCCCACTCGGTGACCCGGTAGCCCAGACGAACGTCAACCGACTCCCCTGGCTCGACCCAGACGTACCCGCTCGCCTGGCCGCCCTGGTAGATGAGACCGTCCACCGGTGCCGCATCGCACCCGACATACTCCGCCCGAGCGCCTTGCGGCACGGAGTCGTAGTAGTCCGGCCTGACCTCACCGACATACATCCTGAACATGGTGAGCAGCATCGCGGGAGCGCCCTGCTCCGCCACGACCTCCTCGCGACAGACGGCATCAACGTTCTCTATCGTCATGTCCACAACGACAACCTTGAAGTCCTCGGCATCATAGGAGGTGATGCCCGCTTCCTCGGCGCTGTCATAGACAACGGGATCCGAGACGGTGAAGCGCATGGTGCCCAGCCACATCCAATTCTTATCAAACTCCCAGGAGTCCCAGAGCGCGTTGCCATTGGCATCTCGCTCCCCCTCTATCCCTGTGAGCTCAAAGGGCTCGTTTGAGCGATACGTTGCAGAGGGCGCAGACGGCTCAGGATACTCCTCGGTGCCGCCCTCGCGCGAACGCACCCAGGACACGACGGAGGGGACCGCAAGGACCACCAGAAAGACCAGGATGAGGATACCGACCACACGGCTGCCTCGCCTCTTCCGGATGCTGTTCGTTCTTGCCATCGTCCCCTCCCCGTGTTGTCATGTCATTATGTATTACATTACGTCAATATAGGAATGCAATTCTATCAACTTGTAAGGAGATAATCTGTAGGCATGTCCTCACGAGCGAAGCACCTCACTCGGATATCGTCACCTTGATCATCTTCCGCTCGGGCATGCGCGAGACGAGCAGGGTGAACGTGCGGTCCGTGACCTCGCGCCAGTACACCTCGGTTCCTCCGTTGAAGACATAGGGGATGTGCGCAAGGTACTCGGTGCCCGGCTGAACGCTCGCGGTCTTTCCCGCACCCTGCTGGACCTGCGGCCAGAGGGCCCCCTCGTTCATGACGTCGCACATGAGATACTCGTTTGCCCGCTCGGGAACGAGCGCCATCTGGAACATGTTGACCCCACCGAGCTCAGAGCCATCGTTTCGTATGCGCAGGGCCACGACCACAACACAGCGCGCGTCACCGTGCTCGCCCAGAGGGGAGCGCGGCATCAGTCCCTCCATGCCAGACGTCGCCTCCTCGGTCCCGTAGGTCTCGAGATACTCGTCATAGGTCATGAGCTGCGCTCCCTCGACCATGAGCGAGTAGTGGTCCGTCTCCTCCTTGGTCGTGTTCTGGAAGGCCCCGTCAAGCTCGACCCACTCGTTCTGCTCGTACACCTCAGCGGGAATCCGGGGCAGGCTCTCGTTGGTCCACCAGATGCGCACCCCCACGACGCCAAGAGCGGCGACGACAAGGAGCGCCGTGACAGCGCTACGCAGCCTCATGCGCCACCTCCTCGCAACCCAGCACGCGCCCCTCGCTCATGTGGTAGACGCGATCGCACGTGGCCCGAAGGAAGTCGGCGTCGTGACTGGAGAGCAGCACCGCCGCGCCTCGCGCACGCTCCTCGGCCACGATGCCCACGAGCGTCTCCTGGGCCCGCTCGTCGAGCGCGTTTGTCGGCTCGTCGAGCACGAGGAGCTCCGGCGCCTCCATGAGCGCCATCGCGAGCCCCAGGCGCTGCCGCATCCCCAGGGAGAGACGCCTCGCCCGCTTGCGACTGGTAGGGTCAAGTCCCACACGCCTGAGCGCGCGGCACAGGTCGTCATCTGACACCGCATGGCGGACGGACGCGACAAGGCGGAGGTTGTCAAGCGCCGAGTATGAACCGAGTAGGCCCGGACTCTCGATGAGCACGCCGACGCTCGGCGGAAAGTCGAGGTCGCGCCCCATGAGACGTCCGTCCACCTCCACCTCACCCATCTGAGGCCTGACCAGGCCCACCGCAACGCGCATGGCCATGGTCTTTCCCGACCCGTTTGTCCCCTCAAGGCCAACGACCTCCCCGCGGCCAACCGAGAAGCTCACGTTCTGGAGCACGGGCGCGCCCTTGATCTGCACGCTCACCCCGCACACCCTCAGATAGCTCATCTCATCCCCCAATGTCACATCTCTGGACGAGCGCGCTGCCAAGGGCAGCGCACCCGAGCGCAACCAACAAGAGCAGGGCCATGTCGAACCCCGCTGGCACAAGGTCCGCCATGGCCTGGGCAGACGGGGCAAGCCCGGCCACCCTCGACGCCATGAGACATGAGCCCGGAAGCGGCAGCTCAGGAACGAAGGCGGACACGACGAGCATCACGACGCAGGCGAGAAGCGCCGCGACCCTGCCCGACACCAAACCGATCACAAGCTGCAGGAGCGCCAGCATGACGGCGCCGAGCGCAAGGAGCAGCCCGAAGCGCCCCACGTCAAGCCCGGTGGCGCAGGATGCGAGCATTCCTCCCGCCTCAGACGAGAGAAGCCGTGGCCCAACCCCAGGCCGCGCACCCAACGCAAGCAGCCACAGGACCTCGAACGCAGCAAGCGCGAGAAGCATCACGAGGGCGCGAGACGCAGCAGCCACGCAGCTGGCGAGCCAGATTCCAGAGCGTCTGCCCGTCGCAAGGCACACAGCCTCGGATGCCCCCATGGACGAGGGCTGCGCCGCGACGAGCAGCATCACCCAAGGCACGAGCCACTCGACCTTCAGGCCGACGGGGTCGCCCAGGAAAAGCCATGGCAGGGCATCGCCCGTCCCCGCTCCAAGGCGCACGCCCGTGATCTCGCCCACATAGCCGGCACGAGCAAAAAGGGCAACGGAAGAGGCAAAGGTCACGATGCCCGCGGCCACAACGATAGCGACCATACGGCCCCGCTCGACCCTGAGCAGCACAGCCGCCATCCGCAGGGCCCTTCTCACCCCCATGCTCATCGCAGCACGTCCCGACGAGGCAGGACCCACAGTGAGAGCGCAACCATCGCGCCGAGCAGCGCGACAGTCAGAAGGAGCGCAGCAGTGGCGCCCTCTTGGGTGCGGACCCCGATAACCGAAAAGAGGTCGAACGAGAGCAGGGCGGAGCGAGTCGGGGAACCCTCGGGCGTCCACGCCATGAACGCCCGCACCTGGCCGCCAACATACGCGA
>CAZUOD010000054.1:0-8856 GCA_964621975.1 uncultured Atopobium sp. | reverse complement strand
CGGCATGGGCAACAACCCCATGGTGGGTGCCACCGTGGCCTGCGCCGTGGCCGTCAACGCCGCGCTCAACGGCTAGGCTCGAGTCGCCCGTCCTCCTAGGACGGCCGTCCTGGCACGCACGTCTCGGGGCCCCGCGCGAGCGGGGCCCCTTCCATGCCGGGGGTAGTGTCCCCTGCACCAGCTGCAGGTTCCGGTCGGTTCTCTCCCGCAAAGCGACCGGAACCTGCACGCAGCGGCAGGCCGCGTCCTGTGCTACGCTGCACGCGGGTACCGTCGCGAGGGACGTGAGAGGACCGCACACCATGGGCACATGTCATCCCGCAGCCACCGCCGACCTTGAGCTCGCGCGAGCGCTGCTCATCGCCGACAGGGACGCCACCTGCGTCGCCGTCCGCGGCGACGAGGTGCTCGTGAGCCGCGAGGGAGGGGTCAGGTCCCTTCTCGCCTGGGTCTCCCAGGGCAGGGACCTCTCCGGCTTCGCCGTCGCCGACCGGATCGTGGGCAAGGCGGCCGCCCTGCTCTACGCCGTGCTCGGCCCCGACGCCGTCTTCGCGTCCGTGATGTCGTGGACCGGGCGGGCGGTGCTTCTCGCCGCGGGCGTCGCCACGAGCTACGACGAGCTCGTGATGCACATCCAGAACCGCGCCGGCACCGGCCCGTGCCCCATGGAGGCCTCGGTCACCAACGTCTTCGACCCGTACGACGCCGTGAGCGTCATCGCGGAGCGCGTCCGCTCCATGCGACGGGACGCCCAGCTGGCGTAGCACGTCCGTCTCCCGATAGGTCTCTGTGGTTTTTGTGAACATGTGGCCCGATTCTCTGGCCTGCACATAAAAACGATGTGACTTCGCAGTCAGCCGCCCCAAACGCGGCTGACAGGTGGCGGCTGGGTTGCCGAGGGCGGTCGCAGCTTGCCTCCGACACGCAGGTCGCCGCCACGGGAACCTCGCCAAGCGAGGTTGGACCATGCCAGAGACACGAGGAAAAGGGTATCTTGGACTGGTACGCACACAGAGAGGAGCATCCATGCCCACCTATGCCCTGAGCTGCTGCTCAACGGTCGATCTCACGCGCGAATGGCTCGAAAGACGCAATATCTCATATATCTACTTCAACTATCACCTCGGCAGCGAGACCTGCAAGGACGACTTCGGGCTCACGAACCCGCCCGCACAGCTCTATGCCAAGATGCTCGCCGGCACGGACGCGAAGACCTCGCAGGTGAGCGTCGGGGACTATGTCGCCCACTTCGAGCGCTACCTCGCCTCCGGCACCGACGTGCTGCACGTCACGCTCTCCTCGGGCATCTCCAACACCTACAACTCAGCCTGCGTCGCACGCGACCAGCTCGCCGAGAAGTATCCCGACCGCAAGGTCGTGGTGGTGGACTCGCTGTGCGCGTCGGCCGGCTACGGCCTGCTCATGGACAAGCTCGCTGACCTGCGCGACGACGGCATGGACATCGACGAGCTCGCCGCCTGGGCCGAGACCCACCGCTCCGAGGTGCAGCACTGGTTCTTCTCGTCCGACCTCACGTTCTTCATCCGCGGCGGGCGCATCTCCAAGGCGGCCGGCCTGGTGGGCGGCATGCTCAAGATCTGCCCCGTGATGAGCGTCGTGGCCGACGGCTCGCTCGCCGTGAAGGAGAAGATCCGCACCAAGTCCAAGGCCATCGCGCGCGTGGTCGAGAAGATGCACGAGTTCGCGCAGGACGGCGACGCCTACTCGGGGAAGTGCTTCATCTCCAACTCCGAGTGCGAGCAGGACGCCCGCGAGGTGGCGAGCCGCATCGAGGCGGAGTTCCCGCAGCTCGACGGCGCGGTCGAGCTCTTCCCCATCGGCGCGACCATCGGCGTGCACACCGGGCCCGGCACCGTGGCCGTCTTCTTCTGGGGCGAGCCGCGCAGCTAGGCAGGGCCGTCCGCCCGTCCGCCAACACGTGTCCTCAGACGAGGGGCCCAGCGCCCCTCGTCTGCTCTCTCGCCTTGGCCTACGCGAAGAGCGAGGCGCGCCCGTAGGCCGCACGCCACGCCGAGACGAACTCGTCCACCGCGATGCCCGTGCCGGGATGGTCCACCATCGACCGCGCCACCTCCGGCGCCACGGTGAGCGCGTGGACGCCGGCGGCCACGAGCTCGTGGACCTGGCTCACGTTCTTGAACGAGGCCGCCACCACCCTCGAGCCGAGCCCCTGCGACGAGAGCATCCCGAGGAGGTCCAGCACCTGGCCCACACCGTCCCCGTAGGCGCACATGCGGTTCACGTACGGGGCCAGGTAGTCGGCCCCGTTCATCGCGGCGAGAAGCGCCTGGTCGGCGGAGTAGATGGCGGTCGCGAGCACGCCGAGCCCCTCGGCCTTGCACGCCTTGATCGCGCGCAGGCCGGCATGCGTCACGGGGATCTTGGCGTAGGTGTTCTTCTCGCGCAGGGCGCAGATGCGCCGTGCCTCCTCGACGATGCCCTCGGTGTCGGTCGCGAGCACCTGGACGAAGAGCTTCTGGCTGGGCCGCAGGTATCCCACGAGGTCGCCGATGACCTCCTCGGGCGCGCGGCCGCTTCCCGTGATGATCGTGGGGTTGGTGGTGACGCCTGCCACGTCGAGCATCGCGTCGAGCTCGATGACCTCGTCGAGGTTCGCGGTGTCAAGCATGAGCTCCATGGTCTCTCCTCTCTTGCGCGCGGCGCGCGCGAATCACGTCAGATGGTCTGCTCGGTGCGGGCGATGATGTCATCCTGCGTGGCACGCGAGAGCACGTTGAAGAACGCGCTGTAGCCCGCCACGCGCACGATGAGGTCCCTGTGCCGCTCGGGGTGCTCCTGCGCGTCGAGCAGCGTCTCTCGGTCCACGATGTTGTACTGCACATGGTAGCCGTGCAGCCGCTCGAAGAACGTCGCGATGAGCATCTCGAGCTTCTGGCGGTTGCGCTCCGAGACGAGCATCGTGGGTGCCATCTTCTGGTTGAGGAGCACGCCGCCGGTGATCTTCTCGGTGGGCAGCTTGGAGACGGACTTGAAGACCGCGGTGGGCCCGTGCGTGTCCGCGTTGTGCGCGGGGCTGCACCCCTCGGCGAGCGGCTCGTGGGCGTGACGGCCGTCGGGCGTGGCCATGGTCTCCATCCCCTGCCCCACGTTGGCGCTGATCGAGGACGTCCCGGCGTAGCGGATGCCGCCGATGGGGCCGCGGCCGTGGCGCGTGTTGGGGTACCTGGAGATCTCGTCGATGTAGGGCTCGTACGCCTCGACGATGAGCTGGTCCACGTAGTCGTCGTCGTTGCCGTACTTGGGGGCGTCCCTCACGAGCATCTGGCGGATGCGCTCGCCCTCGGCGCCGGCGAAGTCGCCCTCGAGGGCGTCCCAGAGCTCGCTGGGGGTGAGGCGCCCCTCGTCGAAGACGAGCCTCCTGACGGCCGCCAGCGAGTCGGCCATGTTGGCGATGCCCACCTGGAGGCCCGAGATGAAGTCATAGACCGCGCCGCCCTCCTTGATGGTCTTGCCGCGGGCGATGCAGTCGTCGGTGAGGGTGGAGCAGAGCACGTCCGGGACGTCGCGCTCGGAGGCCGTGTCGATGGCGTTCTCCACGATGACGCTCGCCCGGGCCACCTCGCGCACGGTGGCCTCCCAGGCGGCCATGAGCTCCTCGAAGCTCCGCATGTCGCGGAAGTGGCCGTGCCCGGTGGCAAAGCGCCGCCCGCTCGTGAGGTCCACGCCGTCGTTCATGGCCACGAGCAGCATGCGCGGGAAGTTGATGTAGCTCATGCCCGTGCAGCGGTAGCCCCACTTGCCCGGCACGGCCGTCTCCACGCAGCCGATGGCGCTGTAGTCGTAGGCGTCCTCCTCGGCCACGCCCCAGCCCACAAACGACGGGATGATGACCTCGTCGTTGTTGAGGGCCGGCATGCCGAAGCCCAGGCGCATGACCTCTATGCACTCGTCGAAGAACGCCTTGTCGATGCCCGCGTGGTAGCGCACCGTGAGGTTGGGCTGGGTGAGGCGCGTCTGCGCCACGGACCTGAGCACCAGAAACGAGAGCGCGTTCACGGCGTCGCGCCCGTCGCGCGTCTGGCCGCCGATGGTGACGTTCTGGTACATGGGGCTGCCCGCCGAGAAGAGCGTGTGGGCCTGGCTGCGCACCTTGTTGACGGAGAGGGTCTTGATCCACAGGCACCCGAGCAGCTCGAGGGCCTCGTCCTCGGTGATGGCCCCGGAGGCGAGGTCGGCCTCGTAGTAGGGCAGCATGTACTGGTCGAAGCGGCCAAAGGAGAGGCTGTGGCCGTTGGACTCGATCTGCAGGACGAGCTGGATGAGCCAGACCGACTGCACGGCCTCGCGGAAGGAGCGCGCAGGCTCGTAGGGCACGCGTGAGCAGGCCTCGGCGATGGCGAGAAGCTCGGAGGCGCGGGCCGGGTCGGCCTCGGCGGCGGCGAGCTCGCGGGCGAGCGCGGCGTAGCGCCCGGCGAAGCGGCGCACCGCGTCGATGACCACGAGCACCGCCCGGTAGAAGACGCACTTGTCGATGGAGGCGGGGTCGGTGAGGTCGAGCGCGGCGCGGGCCTCGCGGGCGCGGCGCTCGTAGCCGACGAGGCCCTCGGCGAGCAGGCGCCCGTAGTTGACGGCGAGGTGGGCGTCACCGGCGTTGAGCTTGCCCTCCATGCCGAAGACGCCCGTCTCCATGTAGACGGAGACCTCCTCGGGCAGCAGCGCCTCGCCGCGGGCGCGCAGGTTGTTGCCCTCCCAGAACGGGGCGATCTCGCGAAGCTGGGCCTTGGTCTGCTCCGTGATGTGGAAGACGTCCCCGTCGCGCTGCTCGAAGGTGTCGAGCTCGTCCATCACGAATCCCATCGTGTACTCGGGGAAGACCGGGGCGTTCCTGTTCTTGGTGGCCTGGTTGCCCGCGATGAGCGTCTTGTCCTCGATGTAGATCGTCATGTTGTCGAGGATCTTCTCGAGCATGCGGGCGCGCCTCATCACGGCCGGCTGGCCCAGGTTCTCGCGGTAGGCCTCGGTGGCCAGGACCGCCCGCTCGGCGTCGATGTAGGGCAGCTCGTCGAGCATCTCCTCCCTGAACGCGCGCATGCGGGGCGTGAGCTCCCCAAAGTGTCCCTCGCTCATCCAAGCTCCCTTCGTGCCGTCCATTATGTCTCTGGTATATCAAGCAAAACATCTGAAGTCAATGTTCGGAATAAGATTTACTTTCGTTCGTAAGTTCTCTAGAATGAGGTCGCGAGAGGAGCAGACATGCAGAGCGCGACGGTCTTCAACGTCCAGAAGTTCAGCCTCGACGACGGGCCGGGCATCCGCACGGTGGTCTTCCTCAAGGGATGCCCGCTGCGCTGCCGGTGGTGCTCCAACCCAGAGAGCCAGCTCCGCGAGCCCCAGCTCGAGTGGAGCGGGCAGGACTGCGTGGGCTGCGGGGCCTGCCTTGCCGCCTGCCCGGGCGCGCCGGCGGCCGAGACGGGCGGGAGGCGCCACGTCGACGTGCGGCGCGTGGGTGCCGAGGAGGCGCGCGCGGCGGTGGCCGCATGCCCCGCGCGGGCGCTCACGGTGACGGGCGCCACGCGCACCGTGGAGGACGTCTTCTCGGAGTGCATGCAGGACGAGCCCTTCTACCGGCAGAGCGGCGGAGGCGTCACGCTCTCCGGCGGCGAGCCGCTCACCTGGCCGGGCTTCTGCGTCGAGCTCCTGGGGCGCCTGCGCGAGGCCGGGGTGGACACCAACGCCGAGACCACGGCGCACGTGGACCCACGGGCCTTCGACGAGGTGTGCGCGCTGCTCGACCACATCTACATAGACATGAAGCACTGGGACGACGCCGCCCACCGCGCGGGCACCGGCGCGGGCAACGAGCTCATCCTCGCCAACATCGCGCGCGCCGTGAGGCGCGGGACCGACGTGCTCGTGCGCACGCCCGTCATCCCCGGCTACAACGACTCCCCCGCAGACGCCCGCCACATGGCGGAGCGCCTCCTGGCGGTGGGCGTCACGCGGGTGCAGCTCCTCCCCTTCCACAACCTCGGCGAGAGCAAGTACGACCGCCTGGGGATGGACTACGGGCTGCGCGGTCGGCCGGGCCTTCACGAGGAGGAGCTCCTTGGGTTCAGGCAGGCCTACCTCGACGCGGGGGTGGACGCGTTCTTCTAGGCTGGCGAGTCGGGGCAGCGTGACCGGACGCGAACCGGCACACTCCGCTGGACTTTCGTTCGAAACCGCTATACTCCTTTCCCGAAAGAGAAAGGGACAACCCATGACATCTCGCACGAACCGCATCCTCGAGATCCTGACCGAGCGCACCAAGGCCGAGGTCTCCGAGCTCGCCGAGGAGCTCGGCGTCTCGCAGGTGACCATGCGCAAGGACCTCGCCGAGCTCGAGCGCCGCGGCCTCATCCGGCGCGAGCACGGTCTCGCCACGCTGCTCAGCCCCGACAACGTGGAGGGCCGCCTCGCCTACCACTACGAGGAGAAGCTCGAGATCGCGGCCCGCGCGGCCACGCTCGTGCGCGACGGTGACACCGTCATGGTGGAGAGCGGCAGCTGCTGCGCGCTTCTCGCCGGCCAGCTCGCCTCCGAGCGCCGGGACGTCACGCTGATCACCAACAGCGCCTTCATCGCCTCCCACGTGCGGCGCGCCGAGGGCGTGCAGGTGGTGCTGCTCGGCGGCATCTACCAGCCGGACTCCCAGGTCATGGTGGGCCCCTTGGTGCGCCAGTGCGTCGAGGGCTTCTTCGTCGACCTGCTCTTCGTGGGCACCGACGGCTTCTCCGCGCGCACGGGCTTCACCAACAGCGACCAGATGCGCGCGCAGGCCGTGCGCGACATGGCCTCCCATGCCGAGCGCGTCGTGGTGCTCACGGAGAGCGAGAAGTTCTCGCGCCGCGGCACGGTTCCCCTCGCGCTCGACGGGCACCCCCTGTCCGTGATCACCGACGAGCGCGTGGACGAGGCCTCGCGCGCCGAGCTCGGGCGCCGGGGGGTCGAGCTGCTCACCTGCTAGGCGGCACTCCCCCGCACCTCAGAGCGGAAGGGAGAGGAAGCGCTGGTAGAGCGCCAGCTCCTCTGGCGTGTCCAGGCTCGAGGCCAGCTCCGTGCGCCCCGCGCGCACGCGCTCGGAGAGCAGCCCCTCCTCGGTGAGGCGCGCACGGAGCTGCCGCGCCGTCCCGGCGCCGCCGTCGAAGAAGCGCACCCCCTCGCCCACCACCGAGGCGATCTGGCGCCGCACGAAGGGGTAGTGCGTGCACCCCAGGACCACCTCGTCCACCGCGCCCGCGTAGCGCCCCACGAGGCGGCGCAGCATCGCGGCGAGGTCGGGGGCGTCCAGGTCCCCCTGCTCGATCCGCGCCGCGAGGCCCGGGCACGGCACCGAGATGACCTCGGAGTCCCGTGAGCAGGCCCCCTCAAGGTCCCGGTACTTGTCGAGGCGCAGGGTCATCTCGGTCGCCATGACGAGGATGCGCGCGTCCGCACGGGCCTCGACGGCGGGCTTGAGGGCCGGCTCTATCCCCACGATGGGAACCTCGGGATGCTCCGCGCGCAGCGTCGCGGCCGCGACGGAGGTCGCCGTGTTGCACGCGATCACGATGGCCTTGGCCCCCGCGCTGAGGAGGTCGGACACGATGTCGCGCGAGAGGGCGAGCACGTCTCCCTCGGGCCTCTCCCCGTAGGGGGCGTGCGCCGAGTCGCCGAAGAAGCGGAAGTCCTCATGCGGCAGCTCGGCCATCAGGGCCCGCAGCACGCTGATCCCACCGACGCCGGAGTCGAAGACCCCCACGAAGCCGTCACGACCTGCCGCCACGCGCATCCCCTCTCTCCTCCGACGACTCCCCTAGGATACCTCACGCCACGCGCAGGCTGGCAAACCCTCACACTTGCGAGAATCTTCGTCTCACAAAGAAATATTTTTGCAAGAGTATATTGACACACATAGTAATCCTGCATACACTGTTTTCAACATACGGCAAGGGAGGTGACCCATGGCAACGCGAGATGCGCAAAGCGACCTTATCCGGGGCAACATCGACGCCATCGTGCTCTGCACGCTCTCGGAGGGAGACTCCTACGGCTACGAGATCCTGAAGGACGTCTCCGAGGGCAGCGGCGGTGAGTACGAGATGAAGGAGCCCTCACTCTACACGAGCCTCAAGCGCCTTGAGGGGCAGGGGTTGGTGGAGAGCTACTGGGGCGATGAGTCCCAAGGGGCGCGACGCAAGTACTACCACATCACCGGTCCGGGGCGAGGCGAGCTCAAGGAGGCCACCGCGCGCTGGGTACGGGCCAGAACCATCATTGACAGACTTCTCAAGCAGGACGGAGGCAAGAAATGAGCGACCGGACGGGCGACATCAGAATGTATGTCGAGCACCTCTTCGAGGGGCGTACCCTCACGCCCGAGACCATCGAGCTCAAGGAGGAGATCTACGGCAACCTCATGGCCCGCTACGAGGACTACCTCGCCGAGGGCATGGACGCTGACGAGGCCTATCGCCGCACCTGCGAGGCCGTGACCAGCGTGGACGACGTCCTCGACGGCGAGGGCGCAGGCGCGGGGGCCACGGACGAGGCGCCTGAGGCCGAGAAGACCCGCGTGGCCGCGGCGGCGGACGGGCCGACGCCGCCCGGGATGGACGAGGCGGCCGACGGCACGGCTGACAAGCCGAAGCGTCGCTGGTCAACGGGCAAGATCGTGGGCGTGGCCGTCCTCGCCTTCCTAGGCGTGGCCGCGGTGATCGCGATCACGACCCAGGTCCTCTTCGCGAGCGTGAACCAAGAGGCGGTCACGGGTCAGGACGATCCCTTGGTGGTGATCACGGGAGACGGCCAGGAGACCTCAGACACGACCACCGAGGACACCACGACGACGGACGG
>CAZUOD010000053.1:4745-9106 GCA_964621975.1 uncultured Atopobium sp. | reverse complement strand
GGCTTCCCCATCGACCTCACGCGCGAGATCTCGGCGGCCGCCGGCCACGACGTCGACATGGGCGCCTTCGACGCCTGCATGGCGGACCAGCGCGAGCGCGCCCGCGCGGCGGCGAACCGCGACGCCTGGGGCACCTTCAACGACGTCTGGACCGCCCTCGCCGACAGGCTGGCGCCCACGGAGTTCGACGGCTACGACCACGACGGGCTCGAGGGCTGCCGCGTGCTCGCCATCGTGCGCGCCGGCGAGGAGGTCGCGAGCGCCGAGGCCGGCGACGAGGTCGAGGTCGTGCTCGACCGCACGCCCTTCTACGCCGAGATGGGCGGCCAGGTGGGCGACACCGGCACCATCACGGGGCCGGCGGGCACCCTCGCCGTGAGCGACACCCAGGTCAGGGACGGCCTCTACGCCCACCGCGGCGAGCTCTCCGAGGGCACGCTCCGTGTCGGCGACGAGGTCCGGGCTGGGATCGACGCCGGTCGGCGCGAGCTCATCCGCCGCAACCACACGGCCACGCACCTGCTCGACGCGGCGCTCAAGCGCGTGCTCGGCGAGCACGTCTCGCAGGCGGGCTCGCTCGTGGCGCCCGATAGGCTGCGCTTCGACTTCACCCACTTCGAGGCCATGACGCCCGACGAGATCTCGCGCGTGGAGGGCATGGTCAACGCCGAGATCTTCGCCGCCGAGCCCATCGTGACCCGCGTCATGGACCTCGAGCAGGCCAAGGCGTCGGGGGCGGTGGCCCTGTTCGGCGAGAAGTACGGCGACGTCGTGCGCGTGGTCTCCACGGGCGGCTCCGACGAGCCCTTCAGCCGTGAGCTCTGCGGCGGCACGCACGCCAGGAGCACCGCCGAGCTCGGCCTGTTCAAGATCGTCTCGGAGGGCTCGGTGGGCTCGAACGCCCGCCGCATCGAGGCCGTGACCTCGGCGGGCGCGATTGAGTACGTGGACGAGCGACTGCTTCTGCTCGGCGACGCGGCCCGCGAGCTCAGGTGCCGCCCGACCGAGGTCCCGGAGCGCCTCCGGGAGCTGCGCCAGCAGGCGCGCGACCTCAGCCACAAGCTCAAGGACGCGCTGCTCGGCGCCTCGTCCGACAAGATCGGCCTCATCATGGGCGCCGCCGTCGACATGGGCGAGTACCGGGTCGTGGTCGCGCGGGTGGACGGCCTCGAGGCCAAGGAGCTGCGCGGCGCCTGGGACTCCATCCGCGAGCGCGCTGACGGCCAGCCGGTGGCGTGTGTGCTGGCCACCACGACCCCCGAGGGCAAGGTGGCCCTGCTCGCCGCCGGCACCGACGCCGCCGTGGCGGCCGGCTTCGGCTCGGGCGACATCATCCGCAAGGTCGCGAGCTACGTGGGTGGGCGCGGCGGCGGCAGGTCGGGCATGGCCCAGGCCGGCGGCACGGACGTCTCGGGCATCGATGCGGCGCTCGACGCCGCGCGCCGCGCGCTGGGGATCTAGCGGCCGTGCGGGCGCTCGCGCTTGACATCGGGGAGGTCCGCGTCGGCGTGGCCGTGAGCGATGCGAGCGGTCGCGTGGCCTCGCCGGTCTGCGTCCTGCCGGCGGCCGAGGTGCTCACGGGCGCCCCGTCCTTCCGGCGGGTGCTCTCGGACTGGGAGCCCGACGTTGTGGTGTGCGGGCTTCCCATGACGCTGGCAGGCGAGGAGGGCCCCCAGGCGCGCCTTATCAAGGCGCAGGCAGAAAAAATAGCCTCGACGTGCGGGCTTCCGTTGAAATTTGTCGACGAGAGGCTGTCATCCACCGAGGCGAGGCGTATCCTAAGGGAGCAAGGGCTTTCGGAGCGGTCCATGCGAGGAAAGGTCGACATGGTCGCCGCCTCCCTGTTTCTTCAGTCCTGGCTCGACGCCGGGCATATCTGAGAGGACACGATGGCCACACCCAGCAGCCAGACTCCCCGGCGCCGCGGCTCGCACTTCTCCGCGGGGAGCTCCGACTCGGACCGCCCAGCCTCCCACGCCCGCAAGGCCGCCGCCCCTGGCGTCGGCCAGACGGGTGCCATCGCACCCCAGGCGGTGATGGACACCGGGCGCATCTCCAGCCGCACCGCCGCCGCCACCCGCCGTGCCGGCAGCCACGCCATCAAGCGCGACAGCGACCGACGCCACAGCCGCGCCCCCATCTTCGCGGCGCTGCTGCTCGTCGTGCTCGTCGCTGCGGTCCTCGTGGCCGCCTTCGTGCTGCCGAGCCTCTCGTCATCCGACGAGGACTCCGGGAGCGGGACCACGGTCGAGGCCGGCACCTCCGTCACCGTCACCATCCCGGACGGCTCGGGGGCCTCCGAGGTGGCGCTGATCCTCTACGAGGCCGGCATCATCGAGAGCCAGAGCGAGTTCCTCGCGACGGTGCGACGCCTCGAGGCCGAGCAGAGCATCCAGAGCGGCGCCTACACCTTCACGGCCGGGGATGACTACTCGGACATCGTCAGCCTGCTCACGACGGGCCCCAACGCCTCGACCGCCCGGGTCACCATCCCCGAGGGCTACACGGTGACCCAGACGGCCGCCGTGGTGGAGGAGGTGCTCGGCATCTCGTCCGAGGACTTCCTGGCGCAGGCCACGGCCTCCAACTATGTCGACGACTACGACTTCCTCGCTGCGGCCGAGGATGACTCCCTCGAGGGCTTCCTCTTCCCGAGGACCTATGACTTCTCCGGGCAGGAGGACGTCACGGCAGACACCGTGATCCGTGCGATGCTCGACCAGTTCGAGACAGAGCTCTCCTCGGCGGGGATCGACCTCGATGAGGCGGCGGCCACGCTCTCGGCCCGCTTCGGCATCACGGTCGATGCCTACGACATCATCACGATGGCCTCGATCGTGGAGCGCGAGGCCCTGACCGACGACCAGCGCGGGCTCATCGCCTCGGTCTTCTACAACCGCCTGGCCTACGGCATGCGCCTGCAGAGCGACGCCACCCTCTACTACTCGCTCGGGCGCGAGGTCACGGCAGCCGACCTCGAGACGGACGACCCGTACAACACCTACACCAGAGACGGGCTCACGCCCACGCCGATCTGCTCGCCGAGCCTCGCCTCCATCGAGGCCGCGGCGGATCCGGACGACACGAGCTACTTCTACTTCTACATCACCAGCTCCGTCGAGGTGTTCTCCGAGACCTACGAGGGGCACCTTCAGGCGATCGCGGACGACTCCTAGGGGGCATCTGGGGAATGGCATTGTTTCGCGCCACGGGCTATGTGGCGTCTCTTGACCTCGTCGACATCGACGTCCTCGTGCGCGAGGGCGTGCGGCTCGTGCTCGTGGACCGTGACAACACCTGCGTGCCGAGAGGCGCCGACGAGCCGCCGGCCGAGGTGCTGGCCTGGGTCAGGAGCGCGACCGAGGCGGGGCTGTCGATCTGCCTCGTCTCGAACAACTTCCACTCCTCCCAGGTGGGGCGCACCGCCGAGCAGTTGGGCTGCGGCTTCGTCGACCATGCGATGAAGCCGGTCCCCTTCGCGCTGCTGCGGGCGATGCGCGCCCGCGGGCGCGTCCCCGGGGAGACCGTCATGATCGGCGATCAGGTGTTCACCGACGTCGCGGCGGGAAACCTCGCGCACGTGCGCACCGTCCTGGTGCGCCCGCAGTCGAGGAGGGACCTCTGGTACACGCACGGCCTTCGCCTCCTCGAGCGCCTCGTCCTGCGCGGCGCGCACTTCAAGGGCGAGTGACGCCCGCGCCCCGCGCCCGCCCGCGGCTGCTAGAATCAGGGGCGTCATGCGGACGGGGAGGAGGGCCGGTGCAGGCGCCAGGCGCGGGATACGTCGTCCACGAGGGATGTGACCACATCTTCTTCGTGGGCTTTCTGGGGGCGGGCAAGTCGACCCTCGCCCGCAACCTCGGCTCGCTCTTCCACCGGCCCCACGTGGACACCGACCGCCTCGTCGAGCGCAGGCTCGGCAAGTCCGTCTCGGACGTCTTCTCCCAGGACGGGGAGGAGGCCTTCCGCGAGGCCGAGACGCACGAGCTCAGGGGCCTGCTCAGCAGGAAGTCCCTGCTCGTGAGCTGCGGCGGTGGTATCGTGGAGCGTGCCGAGAACTGCGCGCTCATGCACGAGATGGGCGTGGTGGTCTTCCTCGACGGGGACCTCGCCGACTCGCTGAG
Source organism: uncultured Atopobium sp. (assembly GCA_964621975.1). Lineage (GTDB taxonomy): Bacteria > Actinomycetota > Coriobacteriia > Coriobacteriales > Atopobiaceae > Thermophilibacter. The sequence goes on along the minus strand of CAZUOD010000053.1, from coordinate 4,982 downwards.
GCAGATCCGCTGCCCGGAGCGCCGGCCCGACCTCGGCTCGGCGGACCACGCGGCGCTGGTCTACCGCCGGCGTCGCCCGCTCTACGAGGGCGTGGCGGACATCACGATAGACATACGCAACAGGACGTTCGAACAGGTGGCCCTGGAGTCGGGCCAGCTGCTCTGGGAGAGGGGCCTGCTATGAGCGAACCCACCGAGGACCAGACGAGGCCGAGCGCGCCCGAGCCCGAGGCCGTG
>CAZUOD010000053.1:0-4645 GCA_964621975.1 uncultured Atopobium sp. | reverse complement strand
GCCGAGCCCGAGCCACCGGCCGAGCCGCGTCGCGCGCGCCAGTGGGTCAACCTGCGCAACTCCTCCATGGACGTCCGTGCGGGCCGGGGCATCTGCTCGAGCGTCGCGCACGACCTGCGCTCCGCCGTGGGAAAGCCGCACGACTGCGCCGTGGTCTTCGAGGCCTCGGCGCCGGAGGAGGTCATCCGGCAGCTGCGCTTCGGCCTCTCCGACCAGGGCTTCACCGTGCGCGAGATCGAGCTGTCCGAGGTCTCCTGCGACCTCGCCTCCGTGGCCTCGCTCGACGAGCGCCTCGCCGAGAGCGGCATCACCTCCGATGACCTCGTCGTCGCGGTGGGCGGCCTCGAGACGCTCTCTCTGGCCTCGTTCGCCTGCGCGTCGTGGTGCGGCGGGGTCTCGCTCGCGGAGGTCCCGCTCGACCTCCCGAGCGCCATAGTGGCGGGCGCCACCCCGCGCTCGCTCGACCTCCCGGGCCTGCCGAGGATGGTGGGCCAGCCGGGGTCGACGCGCTTCTCGCTCATCGACACGAGCCTCTTCGACTGCGACCCCGCGGGCGAGGAGGTGCGCCATGCCTTCGCGCTCATGGTGGCCACGGCGATGTGCGACTCCGACAAGGCCTTCGGCAGGCTCTGGGACGCCGCCGACGACCTCGTCTCGGGAGACGCCGAGGTGCTCGTGACCCAGCTGCTCGACACCATGAAGAGCCGGGGTCGCGTGGTGTCGTCGACCTCCTTGGCCACGCGCCAGTCCATCGAGTACGGCACGAGCTTCGCCGCGGCGCTCCGCTCGCTCGTGGGGCCTGCGGTGCCGGCCTCGGCGCTGCTCGCCGACGGCCTGCGCTTCGCCGCGCGTCTCGGCGTCGCCACCGACGCGCTCACCGTGGACGACATGCTCACCCAAGACGAGCTCCTCGAGCGTCTCGGCGTGGGCACCACCGAGGTGGCCGTGGACCCCGACGAGCTCGTCTCGGCGCTCAGGTCCGAGCGCTACCAGAGGACCAACCGCTTCATGCTGGGACTGCCCCGCGCCGTGGGGCGCGTGCGCCTCGCGGTGGTGACGGGCGAGCTGCTCGCCGAGCATGCCGCCGCCTGGTGCGCGATGCGCCCCGTCGGCTGACGGTGGGCCTGCGGCACGCCTGAGAGGAAGGGACCTTCGACATGCCAGACAACGAGACCTGCGCCGGGCGCGTGGCGCGCCTGCGCGAGCTCTTGGCCGAGCGCGGCTACGACGCCGTCATCCTGAGGAACAACCCCGACCTGCGCTGGCTCACCGGCGCCGAGCGCACCTTCGACCACGAGGTGGCCCACACGGCGCTCGTCAGCGCGGAGGGCCTCTGGCTCCACACGGACTCCCGCTACTTCAACGCCTTCCGCGAGCGCCTGGGAGACGACACCCCCTGGGTCATCGACATGGACCCCGTGGACCCCGCCACCTGGGCCGCCCGGCGCGCCAGAGCAGCCCGCGCCCGTGTGGTGGCCGTCGAGGACACCTGCGACCTCGCGTTCTTCGACGCCTTCGAGGCGGCCCTCGCCGCCGCGTCCCTGGCCTGCCTCATCCCGCGCATGCACGGTGACATCTGTGACCTGCGCATGGTCAAGGACGCCGAGGAGATCTCCCTCATGGCGCGCGCCCAGGAGGTCACCGACGCCGCCTTCGAGCACATCTGCGGCTTCATCCGCCCCGGCCTCACCGAGCAGCAGATCCGTGTGGAGCTCGAGAACTACATGCTCGGTCATGGCGCTGACGAGCTCTCCTTCTCGACCATCATCGCCTCCGGTCCCAACGGCGCGAACCCTCACGCGCAGCCTGGCGAGCGCGTGGTGCGTGAGGGTGACCTCATCGTCATGGACTACGGGGCCGCCTACCGCGACTACCACTCCGACATGACCCGCACCGTCTGCGTGGGCGAGCCGAGCCAGGAGCAGCGCGCGGTCTACGACGTGGTGCGCCGCGCCCACGAGGCCTGTGCGGCCGCCGTGCGCCCCGGCGTCATCGGGCGCGACGTCCACCAGATCGCCGTGGACGTGATCGCGGAGGCGGGCTACGGTGACTTCTTCGGCCACGGCCTCGGCCACGGCGTGGGTCTCGAGATCCACGAGCGCCCCAACCTCAACCCCCGCTGGGACCGTCCGCTGCCGGCCGGCTCCGTCGTGACCGTGGAGCCCGGCATCTACCTCCCGGGGCGCTTCGGGATCCGCCTGGAGGACTTCGGCGTGGTGGGGGAGGGCGGCTACGAGCCCTTCACCCGCTCCACGCACGAGCTCGTGAGCGTGGGCTAGGGCGGCGTCTCGCGCCGACCCTGCCGGGGCCGCCCCGGAGCTGCGGTGCATTGGGTTTTCGTGAGAGGGGCACCATGCCTGTGCCGCCCTGGCGTCTGCGGACGTCAGGGCGGCACTGCGTCCCCAGATGCCGCAAGCAACGTGCGAACGGTCGGTTTTGAGCTGTGAGCGGTTGCGCAGCGGCGGAAGATACTGCCTCCGTCATCTCTCAAAAATATCAACAATGCATCGAGATTCTGTCTGGGTACCGCTGGATGAGCCTATGAGCTGGGCGGGATTGGCAAGCCGTTGCATCGCGCATGGGAATCGTGCAGGACGTGACTCCATAGTCCCTACACCGTTCGCCGACAAAGGCATCACGTCTCTTTCACAGTACCGACATATTTCAACTAGGATGTTTAAGGCGCGTCTGGTGCTGCCGGGGGAGCGTGGGGATGGCTCCGGTGACATCACGCGCCGTTCGAGAGGAGTCCGCGTAGTTCGAAAAGGAGGTAAGCGGTGGTCAGCATTGTTCTAGCAAGTCATGGCACGTTCGCCGAGGGCATCAAGATGTCCGGCCAGATGATCTTCGGCCCGCAAGAGAGCGTCGCGGCTGTGACGCTCATGCCCGAGATGGGGCCTGATGATCTCAGGGCAAAGCTCCTCGAGGCAGTCTCCGGCTTCGAGGACCAGGAGCAGGTCCTGTTCCTGGTCGACCTCCAGGGGGGGACCCCTTGGAACCAGGTCTCGCTGCTTCTCGCTGAGGAGGGGCACGAGAGCTGGGTGGCAGTCGGCGGCATGAACCTGCCGATGCTCATCTCTGCCTACGGCGCCCGCATGGGGGCCGAGACGGCCGCCGACGTCGCCAAGGAGATCTTCCCCGAGGCCGTCTCCGGCATCTGCGTCAAGCCCGAGGAGCTCGCCCCCGCCGAGCCCGCCGGTGCCCCGGCGGCCCCCGCACCGGCCCCCGCCGGCGCCATTCCGCCCGGCACGGTCCTCGGTGACGGGCACATCAAGATCGCCCACTGCCGCGTCGACACGCGCCTGCTCCACGGGCAGGTGGCGACGGCCTGGACCAAGGAGATCTCCCCCGACCGCATCATCGTGGTCTCCGACGGCGTCTCCCACGACGACCTGCGCAAGACCATGATCGTCCAGGCGGCGCCCCCGGGGGTCAAGGTCAACGTGGTGCCCGTCTCCAAGATCATCGAGGTCTCCAAGGACCCGCGCTTCGGCGCCACCAAGGTGATGCTGCTCTTCGAGACCCCGCAGGACGTCCTGCGTGCCGTCGAGGGCGGCGTGGACATCAAGCGGGTCAACATCGGCTCGATGGCCCACTCCGTGGGCAAGGTCGTGGCGACCCAGAGCATCGCCGTCGACGAGGCGGACGTGGAGTGCCTGGAGACGCTCGCCTCCAAGGGCATCGAGTACGACATCCGCAAGGTCCCGGGAGACGCTCCCGAGAACTACGAGGCCATGATCAAGAAGGCCAAGACCGAGCTGGCCGCACAGGCCGCACAGGCATAAGAAGGAGGGAAGCATGTCGGCATCTGTAATCGTCCTGATCGTCATCGTCGCCTTCCTCGCCGGCATGGAAGGTGTCCTTGACGAGTTCCAGTTCCATCAGCCGCTGGTGGCCTGCACGCTCATCGGCCTGGTGAGCGGCCACCTCGAGGCCGGCGTCATCCTCGGCGGCACCCTGCAGATGATGGCCCTCGGCTGGGCCAACATCGGCGCCGCCGTGGCTCCGGACGCCGCGCTCGCGTCCACCGCGTCGGCGATCCTCATGGTCATCGCCATCAACGGTGGCTCCGACCAGGGCACGGCCATCTCCACCGCCATCGCCGTGGCCGTCCCGCTCTCCGTGGCCGGCCTGTTCCTGACGATGGTCGTCCGCACCCTCGCCATCCCCATCGTCCACGCCATGGACGTCGCTGCCGCCAAGGGCGACTTCGGCGCCGTTGACGCATGGCAGATCATCGCCATCTGCATGCAGGGCGTCCGCATCGCCATCCCGGCCGCGGCCCTCTGCTTCATCTCGTCCGACGCCGTCATGGCCGCCCTCAACGCCATGCCCGAGTGGCTCACCGACGGCATGACCATCGGCGGCGGCATGGTCGCCGCGGTCGGTTACGCGATGGTCATCAACATGATGGCCACCAACGAGGTCTGGCCGTTCTTCGTCCTCGGCTTCTGCCTCGCCGCCATCTCCGAGCTGACCCTCATCGCCCTGGGCGCCATCGCGGTCTGCCTGGCCCTCATCTACCTGGGCCTCAAGGAGCTCGCCACCTCCAACGCGGCGGGTGCCATCGGCTCGGGCGCCCCGTTCGGCGATATCCTAGACGACTACGAGTAGGAAGGGAGGAAGAGACTCATGGCAGAAAAGA
>CAZUOD010000052.1:0-9113 GCA_964621975.1 uncultured Atopobium sp. | reverse complement strand
GCGGCCTTGATCTTGGCGTTGGGCATGGAGACCATGCGGGCGCGGGCGACGGCGGCGGCGAGGGTGGCGTTGTTGTCCGGGTTGGGGTCGCCGCCGAGCTTGGCCGCAACGGTGATGTTGCGCGAGAGCTTGGAGAACAGCGACGAGCGCTTGGCGTCGATGGCCGCCTTCTTGTGCTTGGTTGTTGCCCACTTGGAGTGTCCGGACATCTGCATCCCCTTCTTGCCCCGACGCGCGAGCACGTCGGCATCCATGAACTGTGCGCGTGGCATGAAACGTGCCTACGATACCGAAAGCCCCTGCCCTTGTAAAGTCACGTACCCGCGCGCCCGCCCCTCACAGATCGTACTTGGCCACCACACGGCGGATCGAGCGGCCCCACGGCAGCCAGATCGCGGCGAGAAACGCCACCGTGGCCACCCCGTGCGTGACGTCGAGCGGAAGCGACGCCGCACAGGCCGCGAGCACGGCGGGCCAGGTGAGCGGCTGCACGTAGCCGAGCACGTAGTAGCCGTTGAGGATGAGCCCGTAGACGATGCCCGAGAGGAACCCCCAGCCGTAGAGCACGGCGGGTCGGCCCAGCCAGCCGCGGTCCGCGAGCACGCCGCCCACGTAGCCCACGAGGCCCCAGGCGTACATCTGCCAGGGCGTCCAGGCCCCCTGACCGAAGAAGAGGTTGGAGAGCAGCGCCGCCGCGGCCCCCACCACAAAGCCGCTCCTTCGCCCCAGCGCCGCCCCCGCCACGATGGCGACGGCCGAGACGGGCTTGACGTCGGGCACGGGCGCAAGGAGCACGCGCCCCGCCGCGGCCACCGCCGCGAGGACGGCCGTGGGCATGAGCTGGCGCAGGGCCGGGCGCGACGCCTCGAAGCTCGCGAGCAGGAGGCCCGTGGCGAGAAGCGCCACCGCGAGCGTGAGCCCGGCCGTGGCCCGCACGCCCGCGGCCGCGAGCCCGACCATCGCCACCGGCACCGCCGCGAGCGCGACGGGCTCGAGCGCGGCAAGGACGCGCTGGTGACGTGTTTGCTGGCAGGCAATCATGGGTACCAGTTTGCCATACTGCCGACACGCGACGAGGAGGCACCATGCTCTACATCGGCAACTTCAGCTACAACGACGACACGGACGACAAGGACAACTACTGCCTCATGCCCTGCGTCGTGAGCGCGGAAAGCGCCGACGAGGCCATGGAGAAGTTCGCGGCCCACCTCCAGCAGGTCCGCCGCACCTCCGACCTGCTCGATGGGGCGCACGAGATCTTCCTCGACTCGCTCGCCGAGCTCGAGGGGGTCCCGGACGAGCCCGTCATCTGCCAGTGGCAGAAGATCGTGCCGACCCGCGACGGCCTGTGCAGCATCACGAGCGCGCTGCCGGTGGTCGGCGAGGACGACGAGACCGCCAACGCCTACGCCTGGGGCGAGGACGAGCCCGAGGGCGACGAGCACGACCACGAGCCCTTCGAGGACGACCTCGACCTCGATGACCTCGACGAGGGGGAGCTCACCGAGAGCGAGGCCTTCCTGCTGTTCTAGGGCCGAGACCGGACAGGGGCGACGGACGGCCCCGCGCGGTGGGAGCCACGGGTCTCAGGCGCGGTAGGTCCAGGAGCGCTCGAAGAAGGCGTCCGTGGGCTCGGTCACGACGACGTCACCGTCGAACATGAGGGAGACCGCGTCCGCCGTGGCCTGCACGAAGCCCATGTCGTGCGTGGCGAGAAGCACGGTGGCTCCCGCGTCGCGCGCGGCGGCCACGCGGGCGGCCACGCGGGAGCGCGCGGCGTGGTCAAGGCCCTTGGTGGGCTCGTCGAGCAGGAGCAGGCGCGGTCGCACGAGCAGCAGCTTCTCGAGGGCGAGCAGCTGCTGCTGGCCACCGGAGAGGTCGTAGGGGTGGCGCTCTGCGGCGTCCGCGAGGCCAAGCCCGTCGAGCGCGGCACCGACCTCGGCGGCGCCGTAGCCCCCGGCGCGGGACCAGGCCATGAGCTCCTCGCGCACGGTCTCGTGGGAGAGCAGGGCGCGCGGGCTCTGCGGCAGGAGGGCCTGTCCCCTCGCGGCGGCGCCTCGCACGCGCCCGCGCTGCGGGCGCAGGGTGAGCGCGGCCACGCCGAGCAGGGTCGACTTGCCGCAGCCGTTGGAGCCCACGAGGGCGCGGACCTCGCCCTCCCCCACCCTGAGATCGAGGCCACGCAGCACCCAGGGCGCGTCCCGGGCGTAGCGCCACCAGGCCTCGTCCACGCGCAGGCACTCCGCCCCCGAGACGGGCGCCAACCGTTGGTGCCGCCCGAGCGGGCGGACCCGGGCAGCCTCCTGCGGCGCGACCGCGCGCACGCAGCCGTCCGCGAGCTCGAAGGCGCAGGTGGCATAGTCGACCATGGCCTGGGGGTCGTGCGTGGCCACCACCACGCTCGTGCCCAGCTCGCGGTTGGCGCGGAAGAGCAGCGAGAGGAAGCTCCTCTCGGCAAGGGGGTCGAGCATGCTCGTGGGCTCGTCGAGCAGCAGCAGCCTGGGGCGCAGGGCCAGCGCGGCCGCGAGCGCGAGCAGCTGGCGCTGGCCGCCGGAGAGCTCGGCCGTGCGCGCGCGAAACCACGGCTCCATCCCAAAGAAGTTGCAGGTCTCGGCCACGCGGCGGCGCATCTCGCCCTCGGCCACGCCGAGGTTCTCGAGGCCGAAGGCCATCTCGTGCCAGACCGAGTCGCACACGATCTGGGAGTCGGGGCTCTGGAAGACGTAGCCCACGGCGCGCGCCGACTCGCGCGGGCCGAGCGAGCGCACGTCCTCGCCGCCCACGAGCACGGTGCCGTCGAGCGTCCCGGCTGGCGCGACCTCGGGCTTGGCCAAGCGCAGAAGCGTTGACTTGCCGGACCCCGTGTCCCCCACGAGCAGGGCGAACGCCCCCTCGGGGACCTCGAGCGCAACGTCGCGGAGCACGGGCGCGCCGCCCGGGTAGGCAAACGTGACGCCCTCGAGCCTCAGCGCGGCGCTCACGCGAGCCCCCGCTCCCGCACGCGGCCCGCGAGCCAGACGAGCGTGGGCACGAAGGCGAGCAGCGCGAACGGCAGGTACCACCACCAGGGCCCGAGCTCGCCCATCGTGGGGTAGAAGCGCCACGCGGAACAGCTGCGCCACGCCGCGGCGGCGCAGGCGCCCAGCAGCGCCGAGAGCCCCGCGAGGGCCAGCGCGTCCGCGCGGCGCAGGCGGTCGGGCCTGAAGCAGGTGCGCTCGCAGCCAGACTCCCACCCCCGGGCGCGCATGGCGTCCGCGCGCTCGACCGAGTCCTCGAGCGCCCAGGCCATGAGCATCGTCGACATGGTGACGAGCCCCTCCCGGACGCCCGGGCGCGGCCCGGCGGCGGTGCAGGCCTGCCGGGTCGAGCGCACCATGCGGGCCCGGTCCAGAAGCTGCGGCACGAGCTGGGCCGCCATGGAGAGCACGAGCGGCACCGACCGCGCCCGCCGGCCGGCGAGCGCGAGCAGCCGGTCCTGCGTGAGCACGCACGCCGCGTCCTCGAGCCACACCACCACGGCCACCATGAGCGCGCCCATCGTGGCACCGTAGGCGAGGCTCTCGGCGTAGACGCTCCTCGGCCCCACCTTGAGCACGAGCGTGGATCCCGAGGCCGAGAAGAGCGGGTTCGCCAGGCACACGAGCACGAGCATGGGCAGCTGCCAGGCGAGGCCGCGCGCCGTCGCGCGCCAGCCGCGCGCGAGCAGGGAGAACGAGAGCGCGCCCGCAAGGGACAGACCCACGAGGACCGGGTGCACCGAGAGCATGGAGAGCGTGACCGTCCCCGCGAAGCAGACGGCGGGCACGACCGTGTGACAGGTGTCGAAGGCCGCGGGGCCCGTGTGCGCGAGGCGCGCCAAACCGCTCAGCGCCCCGCTACATCTGGGAGTAGTCGGTGGTGTAGACCCAGCTGACCACGTCGCCGTCCTCGAGGACGTACTCGGAGCAGCCCACATCGGCCATCTCGCCGTTGACGTAGTAGAGCCAGCCGCTCATGTCGCCGTGGTCCCCCCCGGCGAGCCCGTTGATGCCCTGGACGTACATGCCGTAGTCGGTCTCGCTGGCGTTGACGTCATCCGCGGCCTCGACCAGGGCGTCGTAGGCCGTGGCTCCCTCGTCGAGCTCGACGTCTGCGGACACGGCGTCCACGTCTGCGGCCGTGCCGTCGATCTCGACGGTCACGGTGAGCGCGGCCTGCTGCTCTTGGGCGGCGTCCGCGGAGGAGTCAGCGGCGTCCGATGCCGTCGTGGTGCCGCAGGCGCCGATGGCGACGGCCACGACCAGGGCGGCGACGAGCGCGGCGATGCGGGTGGGCCAGCCCTTCCCAGCGGTGTTTCCAGGCGTTGCGTTGCGGGACATGTCTTGCCTCCATTTCCCCGTCTTCGGGAGTTCGGGAGGGCAAGGCAGGACTGGCGGCCTGCGCGGCCACCAACCTCGAACACAGCCGTGTGCTGTTCCGGAGTCAAACCGGAATCCTTTTTTCATCTACTAGGCGTAGCAGCTCTTCGAACCGTGCCCTCGGTATGCAGTTGGAACCCAGTCTAGCAGGTCGCGCCGGGACGCCGCGGGAACGGGGTCACGGCCGATGACCTAGGCGTCGCGCGCGGCCTCCAGCTCGCGGATGCGCGCGTAGAGCCATCGGTTGGTGGGCACGAGGATGCCGTGGCGCTCGGCCAGCCGGATGATGGTGCCCGCGAACTCCTCGACCTCGGTGGGCTTGCCGTTGATGCGGTCCTGCGCCATGGACGGAAGCCCCTCGTGGTCAAGGGAGGCGATGAGCTCGGCCATCTGTGTGAGGTCCGCCTCCGTCACGTCGACCCCCTCGGCCCGGGCCACGGTCATGGCCTCGCGCATGGCGGCCACGAAGCAGCGGTTCTGCTCCGAGCCGGGCACGCTCGCGGTGCCGTAGTTTCCCGCGTAGGCCATGCAGGTCTGGTTGATGCCGACGTTGAGCATGAGCTTCACCCACATGCGCCGCCGGATGTCCGCCTCCACGACGTGCGCGATCCTCGCGCGCGAGAGCAGCTCCGCGATGTCCTCGACCACGCCGGGACACGTGCCCTCGGCCGGCCCGAGCCTGATCTCGCCCGTGTGCGTGTAGGCGAGCGCGCCGCCCACGAAGACGGCGTCCATCCCCTGCGCCACCGCAAGCACGACGTGGTCCCAGCCGATGCGCTCGGCGATGCGCTCCTCGCTCGTGATGCCGTTGAGCAGGGAGATGACGCACGTCCTCGGGCCCACAAGGCGCTCGATGGTGTCGAGGGCGGAGTCGAGCCCGTAGGCCTTGGTGGCCACGATGACGAGGTCGACCGGCCCGGCCTCGGCCACGGGGACGGTGCGCATGCGGCACGGCTCGCCGTTTATGGTCACGACCTCCCCGGCGTGGCGGGCAAGGTGCTCGTCGTCCATCACGAACTCGACGGCGTCCGCACCCACGTTGTCCGCGATCATGCCGCCGTAGAGCAGCCCGACCGCTCCCCTGCCCACAATCGCGACCCGCTCGATCATCGTCTCCGCCTCCTGTCACGACCCTTCGGGGCGGCATCGCTCGATGACGGTGCCGCCGACCGCCGACTCTGAGAATCTTATCCCAGAGCCCGACGGCGCGGCGGCACGACCACCCGACGGGACGCCAGGACGCTCAGCGGCTCTGGCCGAGCATCCACACGTCCTTGGCCAGCGCCTCGATGTAGCCGTCGGCCTTGGCGGCCACAAGGTCGCTCCCGGACTCCTCCGCGGCACGCTTGACCTGCTTGGCGGAACCGAGCAGCACCTTGTAGTCGGCCAGGAGGGCATCGACGATCTCAGGGAGGCCCTGATGCTCGCCCGGAGCCTCCTCGAGCTGTGACAGGGCGAGGAACTCCCTCACCCGCGAGACGGGCGCCAGGCCCTCCATGAGCATGGCCTCGGCGACGTCGTCCACGAGGTCGCGGAGCTCGTCGTAGAGCTCCTCGAGCTTCGCGTGCGCCTGGAAGAACTCGGGGCCCTTGACGTACCAGTGGAAGCTCTGGAGCTTGTGGTACTCGATGACGAGGTCGGACAGAAACGCGTTCATCCTGCTTTCCATGGTGTGTCCCTTTCTGTTGGTTGTCGTTCTTCGATTATTAGGATATTGGTCACATTGACGCTTTACTAGCAATAATTAGTCTTATTTTGCTAGTATCTTCTCACTCAGAAACGTCAGAGAGGAGCACGTGTGGACGTTGGGAGCCCACGGTCCGGCCTGCCCGTCATCCTCGAGCGCGAGGACGCCTCGTGCCTGGGAGGCTGCGGGGAGCTCGCCCACTGGCACGACGCCGTGGAGGTGGTGAGCGTCACGCAGGGACGCATGATGTGCCAGACCAACCAGCACGCCTTCACCCTCTCACGGGGCGACCTCTGCCTCATCAACCGTCAGCAGCTCCACCGTCTCATGGGCAGCGAGGGCGCAGGCGGGACGGGCCGCACCCTCGTGATCGGCACCTCGGCGCTCGTGCAGGCCCCCGAGATCGTGGAGGCCTACGTGCGACCCGTGCTCGAGAGCCCCTCCTTCGGGCACGTCGTGCTGCCCGGCCACCAGGAGGGCGCCGCGCGCCTGCGCGAGAAGGTCGACGAGGTCGAGATGCTCCTGAGGGAGCGGCCGCTGGCCTTCGAGCTCGAGCTCGTCGCGTGCTGCCACCAGATATTCCGCCAGATCTTCTGCCTGCTCGCCGAGAGGGACGGCCGCGCGGAGCCGGCAGACGCAAACGTCGCCGTCGTCAAGGCCATGATCTCGTTCATCCGCAACCACTACGCCGAGGGCGTGCAGCTCGAGGACATCGCCCGGGCGGGCAGCGTGAGCAAGAGCACCTGCTCGCGTCTGTTCAAGCGCTACACGGGCCGCTCGCCCGTCTCGTACCTGATCGACTACCGGCTCGAGGTGGCGGCAGGGCTCCTGCGCTCCGGCGGCGAGCCCGTGGCCAGCGTCGCGCAGGCCTGCGGCTTCGGCCAGCAGAGCTACTTCGCGCGCATGTTCCAGCGCGCCTACGGCACGACGCCGCTCGCCTACCGCCGCGAGGCGACGTAGGGCGGCCGCCCGGCAGCGGGCGGGCGGCTAGAGCCGCTCGGAGAGCATCTTGTTGAACGCCTTGGGGTTGCCGGAGCCCTTGGCCTCCCTCATGCACTGACCCACGAGGAAGCCGAGCACCTTCGTGTTGCCCTCCCGGTACTGGCGCACCTGGTCCCCGCAGCGCGCGAGCACCGCGTCCACGATCGCGCAGAGCGCGTCGGCATCCGTGGACTGGCGCATGCCGTGGGCGTCCACGTATGCCACCGGGTCCTCGCCCGTGCCGTCGATGGCCTCGAGCACCTCGCGTGCCTGCGCGAACGTGACCGCGTCCTCGGCGAGAAGCCCCGCGATGCCGCGGACCTGCCCCACCGTGAGCGACCCGAAGCTCGGCACGAGGTTCACCATGACGTTGGCGAGGGTCCCCACGACCCCCTCGCCCACGCCGGCGAGCGCCTCCTCGAAGAAGGCCGCGACCGCCGGGTCCCCGGCGAGCTGCGCGGCGTCCTTGCGCCTGAGGCCGTAGTCGGCCATGTAGCGGTCACGCTTGGCGTCCGGCAGCTCCGGGATGCGCGCGCGGCAGCGCTCGATGAACTCGTCCGTGAGGTCGAACGGCGCGAGGTCGGGGTCGGGGAAGAGCCGGTAGTCGTCGGCCGTCTCCTTGACGCGCATGACCACGGTGCGCCGGCGGCTCGGCTCCCAGTGGCGCGTCTCCTGGTAGACGATGCCGCCCTCCTCGAGGACCTCGGCCTGCCGGCAGATCTCGTACTCCAGGGCGTCGTGCAGGCTCTTGAAGGAGTTGATGTTCTTCATCTCGGTCTTGGTGCCCAGGCGCGTCTCGCCGCGACGGCGCAGGCTCACGTTGCCGTCGCAGCGCATGGAGCCGCTCTCCAGCGAGCAGTCGGAGATGCCGAGCGCGAGGAAGGTCTCGCGCAGCTTCTCCATGAACAGGCGCGCCTCCTCGGGGGTGCGCAGGTCGGGCTCGGTGACGAGCTCGATGAGCGGGGTGCCGCAGCGGTTGTAGTCCACGAGGCTCTCGGATGCCGCCGTGATGCGGCCCTCCTCGCCGCCCACGTGCACCATCTTGGCGGCGTCCTCCTCCATGTGGATGCGCAAGATCCTGATCGGCGCCACGTAGGAGCCGTCGGCGGCCTTCTCGACGGTGTCGTCCGCGCGCTCGCGGGCACCCTCGCCCGTGACCTCCAAATCCAGGCACCCGTGCATGCAGAAGGCAACCGGCCCCTGCGTGGTCTGGAAGTTCTTGGCCATGTCCGGGTAGAAGTAGTGCTTGCGGTAGAACATCGAGTGGCGCATGATCTGGCAGCCGGTGGCCAGCCCCGCCATCACGATGGACTCGATGGCCCGCTCGTTGGGCACGGGCAGCGCGCCCGGCATGCCCAGGCACACGGGGCACACGTTGGTGTTGGGCGGGTCGTCGTGGGAGAGACGGCAGTCGCAGAACATCTTGGTCTCGAGCGTGGTGAGCTCGGTGTGGACCTCCAGGCCGATCACGGCCTCCCAGTCTCGCAGGACCTCGGCGAGCCTCCTCATGCGAGCTCACCCCCCTTCCCCGCGCAGGCGGGCGCGACGGTGCCGGCAAAGCCGGTCGAGCGCTCGACGGCCCGCGCGAACGTGAGCAGCGTGCGGTCCCTGAAGGCCGGGCCCTGCAGCTGCGCCGAGACGGGCAGGCCGGAGTCGGCCCCCAGGCCCATGGGCACCGAGATGCCGCCGTTGCCCGCGATGTTGTTCGAGATCGTGAACATGTCCGACGCGTACATCTCGGTGGGGTCGGAGATCTCGCCGAAGCGAAACGCCGTGCGCGGCGAGGCCGGCAGGAGGATGACGTCGCACGTCTCGTAGGCACGGGCATAGTCCTGGGTGATGAGCGTCCTGACCTGCTGGGCCGGGTAGTAGTACGTGTCGTAGACGCCCGAGGAGAGCAGGTAGGCGCCGAGCATCTGGCGGCGCTTGGCCTCCTCGCCGAAGCCGTGCGCGCGGGAGAGCGAGGTCTGCTCGGCCAGGGTGGCGCAGCCCGGCTCCTGGTAGCCGTAGCGCACGCCGTCGAAGCGCGCGAGGTTGGAGAAGGCCTC
>CAZUOD010000051.1:0-9366 GCA_964621975.1 uncultured Atopobium sp. | reverse complement strand
GTGTCCGGAATCGCACGACCGGAGGACATGAGGTCTCCCCAACAGGCCTCTCGCAGGATGAGCGCTGTGGCATAGAGGTCGGTGAGCCTCGAGGGTGGGACACCACGGGCCCGGGTGAGCTCGTCGGGGCGCTGATAGGGACCACGCACGCGCACGCCGTCATCGGCATCCAGCCGCGAGGCCACCCCCAGGTCGATGAGGCGCGCCTCGGCGCGGAAGATATCGAGCATGACGTTGGACGGGGTCACGTCATGGTGGCAGTACCCAAGGTCCGCAAGGACCGCCTCCTGCTCGAGGAGGTCTCGTGCCACGCGCCTGCCGGCCTCGTCCTCGAGGTAGCGCCCCGAGTCGATGAGGTCCCTGAGAGACGGCCCAAAGATCCTCTCCGAAAGAAGCGCGGCCCTTCCCTGGGCCCAGCCACGGTCGGGTCCGGAGGCGCTCACGCGCTCCACGAACCCCATAGGGCGCGCGAAGCGCCCGTCAAGGGCCGAGAGGCGGCGCTGGAGCTGATATTCGCGGCGGAGCGTCGAGACCGCCTCATCGCTCGTGTCGTTGGCGACCTTCACCAGGAGCACCTCCCCGGCAGGGCCACGGGCGTTGAAGGTGGTGGCGAAGCCCCCTCTTGACCTGCTTGCCCGTACCACGAAGATGGGGCCTCCCATGGCTGTCTCAGTCATTGTCCCCACCCCCGATGGCTTTGATCACGGCACGGCTAACCAATGCGGAGCCCCCAACGTACACGAGCGCGGCAAGGCCGGCGTTGACCTGGGAGACCAGGGAGCAGATGATCACGAGGAGACCGATGAGGAGGGCGCTTACCAGAAGAGTCCTAGAAATGGAGCCGTCGTTTGTCTTCTCGCCGGTGTCTTTGGTGGAGGTGTCCTTGGCGGCCACGTCTGGCACGTTTGCTCCCGAACTGCTCGCCGGGGCGGGGGCCAGCCTTGTCGGGGGCTCGTATACCCCAACCCCCTCATCCAGAGTGCAGTAGGGGCAGTCCAGCCCGAGGCCGACATGATCCTCCCCACACTCCGGGCAGCGCTCGATGGCCGACTCTGCCAGTCGGGCGATTGCGGCCGCATACTGCGAGCAGCTTGGGATGTCGGTGACCTTACCGCAGAAGCTCCAGGCGAACAGCGCGTCCAGCTCCTCTCCCACCACACGCATCGGGGAGGGCGCGCGACCCTCGTTTGCCGCTTCGAGATACGGGTAGCGCCGCTCGGCCACCGCTTGCGCGCGCACGGCGTCACGATCGCCCTCCTCCTCGTCACCCATGAGCGGGTCGCACCCCATGAGGAGCTGAAAGCACCCCTCGGCGCAGAGAAAGGCGTCGTGGCGGGCGCTCAGGGCCATGCGCCCCGCCTCCCCGGCAATGGACTCGGGGCTGTGGGAGTGGAGCTCACGGACGGGGAAGAGCAGCCGTGAGGTCTCGTGCACGGCGGCCACCTGGAAGCCGTCGACGTCGACCAGGCGCGGTTCTCCGGTGGTCTCGTCGTAGACCGCGTTGGCGAGCGAGACGTCGCCGACCACTATGGACCTCTCGGGTGGGTCCCCTCTCCTCCCGTGGCACTCGGCGAGGCGCCGTGCCCATGCGGACGCGATGCGGCCTCGCTCGGCGAGCCCGAGGTCCGTGCGGCAGGCAAGCTCGCTGAGCGTCGGTCCCTCGACCCTGTCCATGAGGTAGCCCACGACCTCACCCGAAGGGTCTGCCAGGAGCGTTCGGGGCCATGAGGCGGTCTTCGGCGCGAGCTCGCCGCGCGCGTACTTCTCCGCAAGCTCAGTCACCTTGCTCCCTAGGGCGTGGCCTGGGCTGTTGAAGATCTTTGCGCAGGTCCACGGGTCGTCCCTCAACTCGTACACGCGCCCCACGCTGCCGCTGCCCAGGAGCCTGCCCAACGTCACGCTGATATGAGGCTCCTCGAGTGAGACGACGACCGACCCCTCGGTCAGGTCAAGGGCATAGGCTCGCGCCCTGTCATTGCTTCCGCACATCCTCTAGACCTCCCATCGTTGCGGTCGAGACACCAGGGCGAGACGGCGCTCGGCAAGCATGTCCGCCAACCGTTGTGACCAGCACAGGACAAGCGTCCGATCATCTCCGACGTCAGATGTCGGGAGCAGGGGCTCGCCCACCTGGCCCGTGCTCGAGAGCATGCGGTCGAGCACGTCATCATGGCCCGGCCCCAGCATCAGCAGCTCGCGCGCCATCGTCGAGGGGGCGTCCCGCTCCATGAGACCCTCCAGCATGCCGTCCGTGCAGACCAGAAAGGCGAGGATGCCGGCCCGAGTGCCGGTGCGCCACCAGTCGGAGCTGGTCAGCGGATGGGTCCGGCCCTCGCCGCAGCACTGGGGCATCTCCACCAGCCTCGCCTGGCAGTCCGTGCCCAGGGCGATGATCCCGCCGTCACCGGAGTACGCGTAGGAGAGCGTCAGCTCGGCCTCCTCGTACTGAGCCACCATGAGCGTGGTCCCCAGGTCGCTCACGTCGCGCCCGAGCTCCTGCGCGCGCCTGAGCACGGCGTTGCGCGCACAGGAGAGGGCGGCGATGGGGGCGGCCCTCATCGCGCAGGACGTCCCGTAGCCGCCGGTACGAGCGGGAGAGACCTCGGAGAGGGCCCGAATGGCCATGTTGGCCGCCACGTCAGCCGCCTCGGCCGCAAGCTCGCACGAACCCATCCCGTCCGCGACGGCGAGGCCGAGCACCCCCTCAGAGAGCTGGGCTGTGCGGGCACGGTCCTCCATGGCTGCCCCGAGCGCAGAGTGGATAGGGCCCCTCATCTGGAACACGTAGCTCTCCACGCCCGTACCTCCCTAGTCGAAGACCAGCTCGAACCCGCCGTGGTTCACCACGGCCTCCTCGCGGCGAAATTCGCCCTCAGGATTGGAGCTGCCCTCGGCGATGAACGCGCAGACCGTCTCCCAGTCGAGGGCATCCGGGTCACCCACGTACTTGATCGCGTGGGAGACGCGCCTGCCCCCGCGCATGGATGGTGGCGCCATGGCTGCGAGCTGGGCGGCGTCTGAGTCTCCGACGCCCACGGCCACAAAGCTCATCTGGCGCTCCTCCTGTGCCTTGGCGACGCGCTTCGCGAGCGTCTCGGGAAACGGCACCCGATGCCCGGAGTCATCGGTGATGCGGCCGTCCGTGAACACGAGCATGACGCTGCCCTTGCGGACGCCCATGAGCGTCCCTCGAGCCCGGGCCTCGTCGATGGCGAGCTTCATGGCACCCACGGACCCCATGCCGTCCTCGACCGCAAGGTCGAGCCGGGTTATGCCGAAGGAGCGCTCACTCAGTCCCTCCGCGATCTCGAGGGCGTCCTCCGCGCACATCCACGGGATGACCTCGCGCACCTCGGTCGAGAAGACGCAGACGCGCACCACGGCCTGAAGCATGAGGAGGTTCGCGTTCTTGATGATCTGCCCCAGGACCTTCGTGATGCCCGAAGGGAAGAGCAGGTCTATGGCCTCCTGGCCCATGGAACCGCTCACGTCAATGAGAAGGTTGATAATCGTGATGCCGCGGCGACGCCTTCCCAGGCGCTGGACGAGCCCCTTCACGCAGAGTGCCTCGGTCTCGTTGACCAAGGTCCGCGTCCTGTCCCCGACACAGTAGATCGTCTCGTCAGTCATGGCCATCACCTCCCCTTGTGGCGAGCTGCCGAGCCACGAAGCCCACGACGTCGGGATAGATCGAGGTGACCAGCTCGACGCCCTCGTCGATGGCCCGCTCGATGTCCTCCAGCTCCTCGAGCGGCGTGTCGGAGTAGAAGTAGCGAACCTCCCCGTCGCCATAGTCCACGTTCAGGTCGAGGGCGCGGTCGTCATCGAGTCCGAAGACGAACCGGTTCCACGGGCCCCGCGCACGCGCTCCCTCCGGGAGCTGCCAGTCTGGGCTGAACCTCAGGTAGTGAAACTCCCTTCCCAGCTCGTAGGTCACGCCGCAGCTTCGTCCGTGACGCTCGTAGATGGCGTGCGAGGAATCGTCGTCGTTGGGGACGAACGGCGTCCCGCCGCGTCCCAGGGTCAGTCCGTCAAGGGGCGTCGCGCCCGCCTTCACGATGCTCATCTCGTGCTCCTTTCGTCATGTCCTTCCGCTTGCCTGATGTGCCTACTCGCAGAGCGCCTCATCGGCGCGGTCCGCCCCTTGGGAGAGGCGCTCTCCCATCTCTCGGGCGAGGTCGAAGAGCGCCCTGCCATCCACCTCACCGATCGGGAGACCCCCATCGTCATCGGGGCCGTCGAGGTCCGAGTCCTCGAAGTAGTCCACGAGCTCCCATGGTTCGACGCCCGCGTCGAGCGAGAGGGTCACCCCCGCGTAGGCGTGAACCGTCGACAGGGCGAGGGAGACCACCCGGTCGGTGTCGAAGCGAAAGCTTGTCGGGTCGAAGGGCTGGGTCCTGAAGACAACCTGGCCCTCCTCCACCTCGAGTCCGCGCACCTTGAACTTGCTGGAGTAGTGGGAGAAGAGCTTGCGCAGGTCCCGCTCGAGGGATGGGTTGACGCGCTGTCCCGTTCGCACGACCACTTGGGCGCGTCCGTCTGGCAGCACCTCGACTGTCGCTCGGGCAAAGCCCACGCCGTGCCGAGTGCCGCTGGTCACGTAGCGCGTGCCATCGCCCGACTCGTCGAAGTACCAGCGGCGCGTTGACGCCTCGAGCTGCTCGCGCACCGCCTCTGCCCTGCGCTCTCGGTCGTCGGCGTCGGGCAGGCTCTCGCAGTAGTCCCTGAAGTACTCCGTTCTCATGACCGCTCCCTTCTCGTCGCGTCCCGGTCCTCCGGGCCCATCTCCACGCTATTCGCGCGTCCGATGCGCCGTGAAGCCCGCGCACCGGGCGCGCACCCATCACAGGGGCAGAGTCGCAGCGGCTTCGGAGCTTCTGTGCTGGCAGCGGGCCCTGAGTCTTGGACCGTCCCCGTCCCTCGTTCCCCTTTAGTAAGATGAGAGGAGATGGATAGGGCGTCGGGAGGAGGGCGGCATGCCTGACAGCTCAAACATCGGAGGCGCGATACAGGCCCTCCATGACCTGTACTGCCGCGCCATGCCCGGCAACACGGGGAGCTGGGATAGCCTGGCGAGCTTATACTTCATAAACGAGGAGAGCGGTGTGGCCATGAGGGGGAGCAGCCTGAAGGCCATACCCGCGCGCGTCGGGGGTCCGGACGAGGCCCGAAGCTGGCCGTGCGAGATCACCGAGACCCGATACTGCGCGCTTACCAAGAAGTTTGTCTACAAGATTCTCAAGAACTCCGAGAACGACTGCGTTGCCCTGGCCCAACTGGTGCGCCAATCCCTCAACCAGAGGTACGGGCTCTCGGACTCGACGCGGAACCGCCTGGAGCAGATCGAGCTCAGCGCGGACAAGAGCATCGAGGAGGTGAGCGATCTCTTTGATGAGCTCTTCCACTCCATGTATAAGGAGGCGGACGAGAACAGGAAGAGGCTTCGGCTTATGGGTCGCTCACGTTTGCGGGAGAGAGGCAGGGACACGGGCTCACCAGGTTCTGGTGCGCATCCTTCGACAGGGTTGGTTCCCCTCACCCCTGAGTCTCTTGCGCGCGAGCTCGGCGGAGGTGTCGATGGCCTTCCCCCCGTTCCTAGGTGCTTCGGGATGGGCGGGGTCGCCCTTCTCGAGCGCCTGCTCCCGCGGACCCTCTACCTGGCGTGCCAAGAGGAGCTCGGTGCCCTTGCCGCTGGCCCGGATTCCGCCACGGCGGCGCGCATCTCCCTTGCCCTCACGGAGGAGGGTGGGACGCGCATGGAGGAGCTCGTTGAGAGGTCGCACCGCCTTGTCGAGGGGGGCGTCGACTGCCGCCTGCTCTTCGCGCTCGAGGAGCGCTTCTTCATGGCGCAGCCCGAGGGGCCGGTCCAAGACCGTGCGCGCCGCGCCGTGGACCACTTTGCAGACAGAGAGCCTGGGCGCATTCTGGCCGCCCTGTTCCTGCTCTCCCTCACGGGCATGCGTGGGACCATCGTGGCGCTCTCCTCGCAGGGCGCCTGAGCCAGTGACGACACCAAGGGAGGAACGACCATGGCTGACAGGGACGAGATGACGAGAGAAGAGCTGATTAGGGCCATCGGTGAGTGCCTCGAGGGGGACATGGAGCCTTCCCTTCCCGAGGACGACCTCTTCTTCGTGACCGCGAGTGCTGCCGAGGACGCAATCAGCATGCGACGCCATGATGCCCGTTACCTGCGCAGCGTTGCCGAGTATGTGGCCGACCCGAACAATGAGGTGCTCGACAGCGGGACCAACTTCCACAACCTTGCGATGGAGTTCCGGCGTGTGGACGACATGAAGTCGGCCCTCATGGTCGCCAGACGGGGGATTGATCTTCATCCCGCAGACACCGATCTCATTGGTGTGGCGCTCTTGTCGGCCACGTCATGCGGTGACTATGCCACCTGCGACGATCTCATCGCTCACGCCGAGGGGCTGGACAGGCGCGTGTGGAGCGAGAAGCTGTACAAGAGCATCATCGACTACTACCTCGAGCGTCTCGGTGACCCGATGCTGCCCGATGCGGAGGACCGCGTCTCCGGGTGCCTGAAGGACTTCGAGCGTCGCTACCCCTTCTCCGACCAGGCCTACAAGTGCCACGCCCAGATGCTCATCTTGCTGGGTCGCGTCGATGAGGCCGCCCAGCTGCTCCATCGGGTGATCTTTGGCTCGGCCGGCCCGGACGCGAACTCCCGGGAGGCCATCTGCGCCCCCGCGTGCTGCCTCATCTACATCGACGACATCCTGAGCGACAAGGGAGGACGCGCCGCCTACGAGGAGATCAGCCGGGTGGCGCGCAAGGGCGTCCAGTTCACTGCGGAGGAGCAGCCCAGCGCCACCATCGGCTACTTCCTCTACCGAGACGCCGAGGCCATGGATGCGCTCATCTGCTCGGATGAGGACCAGAACGCCTTCAAGAACGAGGCGCGCGTGCGGGACATCCTGCGCACGTATCAGTGCGCCTACGGGTTGCTGGCGCAGCACGAGACGTACCGCGCGACGATTCGCGAGCGCTACCTCATCCTCACCATCAGGTCCGGAATCACGGACATGCCCCTCAAGGGCGAGCGGGCCTGAGCGCGCAACGGTGCGCGGGCCGCGCCCGACTTGTCGGCGCACCGTGCGCGGGTGCACCCTCCTTCCGACGGAAGAAGGGATTGCACATGGGAAGCTATGACGCCACGTTCACCTGTGGTCTCCTGAGGGTGAGGGACAGGCGCGGCCTCGACCCCGACTGGGACGAGTTCAAGGGAAGGATTGACTTCGTCCGCGAGGCACGGGGGCTCCGGGTGCGCTTTCTCGAGGCCTTCCGTGACGAGCGGGGGGACTGGGAGGTTCCCTTCTTCGCGGCGTGCCACGAGGGGCTCACCTCACGCTCCGCCAAGGAGGTCCTTGAGGGAAACACGCCCTACGAGGTGAGTGAGTACAAGGCGGTGGAGCCCGCCACGGCGAACCTCGAGACGCTCTCCATTCTGCGTGGTCTCGTCAGTGACGAGGGGACCCCCTCGTGGATCCATGAGGTCATTCCGGGCTCGGCGGCACGTCCCAAGCATCCCGAGGACGTCTTCGACGGCCTCGTGGGAATGACCGAGCAGCGCCTGCGCCTCATGAAGCTTGCCCGTGTCGTGGCAACGTGCGGTCGGGATGCCATCGACTGCTTTCACCTCGTCTTTGCGGGCAACCCGGGAACGGGCAAGTCCGAGCTTGCGACGCGGCTCGCCTCCTATCTCGACCTCATCGGCGTGACCGACGGGACGGGTCGCTTCGTCAAGGTCGGGGAGGCCGACCTCGTGGCAAAGTACGTCGGCCACACGGCTCCCCGGGTCAAGTCGGTCGTCGAGAGCGCGCTCGGCGGCCTGCTCCTCATCGACGAGTTCTATGCGATCGCGAACGCCCCCCACTTTGGGCGTGAGGCCATCGACTGCCTGGTCGACCAGCTCGATGCGCACCGACATGACTTCGTGTGCGTGGTGGCGGGCTATCCGGTTGAGGTCGACGCCACGCTCGACCTCAACCCGGGGCTGCGCGATCGCTTTGGGTACCGGATTGACTTCCCGGATTACACCGTTGACGAGCTCGCCGAGATCTTCTGTCGCATGGCGGCGGACCGTGGCTTTGCGGTGGCATGCCGAGATGAGCTCGCCCCAGCGCTTGAGCGCCTACGAGGATCGCGCGGGTTCTCCAACGCGCGCAGCGTGCGGCGTCTCGTCGACCACGCCATATGCGAGGCCTGCTGGGAACACGGCGACCAGGTTCTGCGAGCGGAGGACCTCTCGATGGCGCTCGGACAGTGCGTCCGGGGAAGGAGGCCCAGCGTGGGCTTCTCCGACTGATCGCCGTCGGCGGCAGCGAGGGCAGCGACAGCATCTCTCGAGGCTCTGCTGTATGTTCGCTCCGCGTCTAAAGCCCTTGCAGACAAATCTGCAATTGGGGGTCTTCTGACACCGAGGCAGAGGACCCGGATGCAACGAGCCCGACCTGTGGACAAGCCGACAAATACGCTGCTGCAATCAGTCCATCGAGGCGCCGCCATCAACGTTGATGGCCTGCCCTGTGATGTGGTCTGCATACTCGGAGCACAAAAATGCTACCGTGTACGCTATATCCTCCGGTTTCTGATCTCCGCGCTCGAGAGGAATGAAAGTCTTAAGACTGTCCTTCCAAGCGGTCTCCCTATCCAAGCCGCTCTCCGCGTAACTATCCAAAATCTGCTCCCACATTGGGGTGCGGATAATACCTGGGCAAACTGCATTTACATTGATGTTATGGGGAGCGCCGGTGTACGCGGCAGCCTGAGTAAGGTAAATTACAGCGGCCTTAGTCATTCCGTAGTGAGCAAAGCCCTGCTTAAGTGCATGCCGGCCCGCAAAGGAGGCTATATTGACTATCTTGCCGCTAATACCAAGATCGATCATATGCTTGATGGCAGCCTGGCATCCGTTGTTTACACCCATTAGGTTTACATCTATAAGCTTGCGCGTCTCTTCCGGGCTGGTTTCAAGAAAGGAGTTAAGTCCAACTATCCCGGCGTTGTTAACCACAATATCAAGGCGTCCAGTATCCTTTACGGCCTTAACCAAGACCGAATCCACTGACTCATAGCTACTGACATCGGCCACGCATGCTTCTGCTGCAAATCCGGCAGACAGAAGCCCGTCGCACACCTCCGAGCAGTTTTTCTCAACTACGTCGGCGACATAGACCTTCGCTCCTGCGCTTGCAATTTCCAGCGCAATGGCCCCACCAATTCCGTGACTTGCTCCGAAAACAACGGCCGTTTTGTCTACAAAGTTGATGTTCATGGCAAACCATCCCGTCTGTTGTGGCAGTTGATTTGCGAGCCGTTCTTCTAATTTGTTAACAGATT
>CAZUOD010000050.1:0-9456 GCA_964621975.1 uncultured Atopobium sp. | reverse complement strand
CGAGCACGAAGCGCATGCGCGTCATGCAGTGCGTGACGGCGGAGATGTTCCCCGTGCCACCCACGAGGTCGAGGAGTCGGGCCGCGTCCTCCGTGTACTTTGCCATTGCCTTCCTTCCGACGAGTCTTCCCTGCACCCAAACGAGTCCGGCGGCGAAAGCTCCCCTGGTTCGCAGAACTCATTTGAATAAGTTGAGAGCAGTGTGGCACAACTTATTTGAATGAGTTGGCACGGCAGACGATTTGCGGCGAACGGGTTAATTCTTGCCGCGAACGGCACGCGGCACCGGTGAGAAGGCTTATTCAAATAAGGTGAAGGAGCCAGAGGGGAGACAAGGGGGGCAGCATGCGAGCGCGCTATGACGCCATATACCGTGACATCCGCGAGAGCATCGAGCAGGGAGGATACCCCTACCAGTCGTTCCTCCCCTCGGAGTCCGAGCTCACGGCAGCGTTCGGCTGCTCGCACAACACGCTTCGCCGCGCCATCGCGCTCCTGCGCGACCAGGGCTACGTGCAGCCGGTGCACGGGAAGGGCGTGCGCGTGGTGTACCGCGAGCCCGAGCGGACCACCTTCACCGTAGGCGGCATCGAGTCGTTCCGGGAGGCTGGGGAGCGCTCGCGCCTCTCGACAAAAACGGAGGTGGTGCGCCTCGAGCAGCTCACGTGCTCCGAGCGGCTCGCCGAGCGCACCGGCTTCGAGGTCGGCACCGAGCTCACGTCAATCGAGCGCGTGCGACGCATAGACGGCGAGGCCCTCATCCTGGACCACAACCTCTTTCGCACCGAGACCATGCCTGACATCACCGCACGGATCGCGGAGACCTCGGTCTACGACTACGCCGAGCGCGAGCTCGGGGTCACCATCGCCATGAGCAAGCGAACCATCACCGTGGAGCGCGCGACGGCGCGCGACCGCGAGCTGCTCGACCTGGGCGACATCGACTACCTGGCCGTCATCACGAGCCAGACGTTCGACGCGCAGGGGGTCCTCGTGGAGCACACGCAGTCGCGCCACCGCCCCGATCACTTCTGCTTCCGGAGCACCGCCGTCAGGCAGCGGGTCTGACGAGCCCTCAAGGCGGTCCCTCTGCCCTTTGGACAAGCGCCTCACCAGACAGGCGGCGCCAGTCTCCCATTTGTGGACGCGGCCCCGCGCACCCCATCTACCTGCGGCTCGCAACCGACAGGTGCCTGATCATCATCCAAAAAGCAGCCCTAGGTTGGTGGCACGCGACCACCTGGTGCCGTAACGTACGTGCTGCCGGCAGACGACTCACCCCCTGACGAAGGGCCAACCATGAGCTTTCGAGACAACCTCCAGCACCTGCGCGCCTCGCGCAACATGACCCAGGAGCAGCTCGCCATGCTGCTCGGCGTCTCCCGACAGTCCGTGACCAAGTGGGAGGCCGAGAAGAGCTACCCCGAGATGGACAAGCTCCTCAAGATCTGCCAGGTCTTCGAGTGCTCGCTCGACGACCTCGTGACCGGCGACCTCACGGGCCTCGCGCACGAGGACGCCCCCGCGGTGCCTGCGGGACCGCCCACCGACGTCTGCGGCTTCGAGGAGCACCAGCAGATGCTCGCGCGCAAGATACCCATGGGCGTGGCGCTCTGCATCCTCTCGCCGATACCCACCATCCTCGCAAGCGGCGTCGGCGGCACGCCCGCGGAGCCCCTGGGCCTTGCGCTGCTCTTCCTGCTCATCCTCGCCGCCCTGGCCCTCTTCATCCCGGCCCTCATGGAGCACTCGGCCTTCGTCAAGGCCCACCCCTACGTGGAGGACTTCTACACCGAGAGGGATCGCGCCACCGCGCGCCGCCAGCTCGCCTACGGGGTCACCGGCGGGATCGGCTGCATCTTCGTGGGCGTGATGGGGCCGATCCTCCTGGAGAGGACGCCCGCCGAGAACACGTGGGGCCCGGCGTGGATGCTCACCTGCATTGCCGTGGGCGTGTGGCTCATGGTGCGGTTTGGCATGCTCTACGGTCGCACCAACGTGGCCGAGTACAACAGGGACGCCGTCGACGAGCTCGAGGTCGAGGACATCGTCGGTGCCGAGCTCACCGAGGCGCAGCGTGAGGACCTTCTCGGCAGGAAGCACAAGGCCGACAAGGTCAACGCGGTCTGCGGTGCCATCATGCTCGTCGCCACGATCGCAGGGCTCCTGCTGCTCTTCGTGCAGGCCGCGCCGTGGTTCTGGCTGACCTGGCCCGTCGGCGGGCTCGTCTGCGGAATCGTCGCCGTGCTCGGACACGCCTTCGCGAAACGATAGGCAGACAGATCCGCCTCGTGGGGAGGCCGCCGCGGAGCGACCCGGTGTGGCCGGGGTGCCAAGCCAGCGACGGCCTGTGCGGCGAGTACAAAAGTGCGGGTTCCGGACGCTCCGCCCCATGGGAACGTCCGGAACCCGCATGAACCAAGGGCAGGCCCTCCCTCTCGACAGGAGCTACCTGCGGTGGGCGCGGTAGTAGGCGATGAGCGCCTGCGTGCTCGCGTCCTGCTCGGCGAGGGCCGCGTCGTCAGCATGAAGTGGATGGCTTTCGGTCAGATCTCCAGTAGGTCCTCAATGTGACAGGAAAGCGCCTGCGCCAGTCGGAAGAGAGAAATCGCCTGAGCATGATTGATGTCCTTTTTGCGCTGCTCGTACTGTTGAATCGACCGTAGCGAAACGCCAGACGTATCCGCGAGCTCACTTTGGGTGAGTCCGGCCGCCGTGCGAAGGGTCTTCAGACGCGTGGGAATGACGGCTCGCGCAAGGCTCTTCTCGATAACCGAAGAAACAACGCGCGGAGAAGCAACGCGATAGTCCGCGTAGAGTGCCACGAGATCATCGGCGGAGAGGTATGTCGAGATTGCGCGATAGGTTCGGCCGCTCTCCCACTGATGGTAGGCGAGCACCTCCCCGCACCATCGAGCCTGATTGCGCTGAGCGCGCGGAAGATGACGGCCGTTCATAAGCATCATGTCAAGACTGCCATCTTTAGTACCGTCACAGACGGACAATACGAGTTCGATACCCGAGCTGCCCACGGCAGGCTGAGCATCCGGAGGGTCGAACATGCGGGCCACGGACGAGTTCACGAAGAGGTCGAAGAAGCGCTGCATTCCACCGGTTAGATGCTGGTCAGCGAATTCGAAGGCTTTTCCAAGAGTGTTTGCTGCCTGTGAAACGAGATTCTCGTCGTAGGAGTGCAAGTTCCCGTCCTCCTTGGATTTGTGTAGAATATTTGAACCTACGATTGCCCGAGCTACCGTTCGCGGATTTATTATTTGTTTCAAATCAATGCACGAACTGGTGAAATGCGGGTATCGAACCCGTGAAATTGGACTATCTCTAGAGAGATAGTATGCCTTTCTTTTGCAGATTTAGAGGAGAGCAACCTCAACTCTGCCTCTTGCTGCCAATCGACTCGTCTGAAATCGCAGGGAAACGCTCGCGGCAAAATCGGGCTGCCACCCAAAACCAAACTGCTAGATTGTGCCGCATCGGAGATACGGGCGGTGCTCGCCCAGCCAGAGAGAGGAGTAGGACATGGCAACCTTACAGGTCATTCTGATTCTCGTCGTATTCGTGGCCGGGGTCATTCTCATGATGACCAAGAAGATGCCGGCCATTCTCGTGCTGCCGCTCATGGGCATTTTGATTGCGGCCGTCGCGGGCGTTCCGTTCATCTCAAGCGATTCTGAAACCGAGACCATCATCACCTACGTGATTAGCGAGGGCGCCACGCGACTGGCGAGCACGATTACGGTCACCATCTTCGGCGCAATCTTCGCGAAGGTAATCCAGAAGGAGGGCATCTCCGACGCAATCATCCGCAAGGCTGCCGAGCTTGCAGGTGATAAGCCTCTTGCCATTGCCATTGCGCTTACTGCCGCCATCGCACTCATCTTCACGTCAATGAGCGGTGCGGGGCCGGTCATCATGGTCTCGCAGATTGCGATCCCCATTATGCTCTCGGCGGGAATCGCGCCGGTCGTAGCGGGAAGTCTCATCCTGTTTGGTCTTAACATAGGCCTGCTCTTCAACGTGTCCCAGTACCAGATCTACGTCGACACGATTGGCATGGACATGAGCGTCATCACCTCTACCTCCGTGGTGATGGGCATCATCTGCACCGTTGTAACTCTGGTCTACATCATCGCGAACACTCGTAAGCCGAGCGCTGCCGCATGGGCCATGCCGTCTTCCGACGCCAGGGATGAGAAGGTCAACCCCGTCGCGCTCATCATGCCCCTGGTGCCCATCGTGCTCGTGTTCTTCTTCAGCTGGAACGCCGAGACGGCGCTTATCGTAGCCCTCGTAGTGACGGCTCTCATTACCAAGCCACGTCAGGCCATACAGATTCTCTCGAGTGCCGTTGTCGAGGGGATTAAGGACATCGCCGGCGTCATTGGCCTCATGGTGGGCATCGGCATCCTGCTCAACGGTGTTTCCGCTACGCAGACCTCTGAGCTCATGCAGCCCGTCATCTCGATGATTCTTCCGTCTAACCCCATCGTCTACGTAATCGTCTTCACCATTCTCTCTCCGCTCGCGCTCTATCGTGGCCCGCTTAACATGTATGGCCTCGGCTCCGGCCTTGCCAGCATCTTTGTAAGCGCCGGCACACTCTCTCCTGCCGCCGTGGGCATGGCGCTGCGCTCCACGAGCGTCGTCCAGACCGTTGCCGACCCGACCAACACGCAGAACGTCATCGTGGCAGACTATGCGAGCGTGGACGTGAATGACATCCTCAAGTCGACGCTGCCCTACACGATGGTTATGGCTCTCGGCATTCTCATCTACACGGCAGTCACCCTGTTCTAATGAGCTGACAGCTCGGCCTAGATATCGCACTCCACAGAGGGGGCGGAGCATTCATACGCCCCGCTCCCTCTTGTCCGGAAAGGAGCTACATGAGTGGGAGAACCGTGAGGATTGGCATCGATGTGGGCGGAACTTTCACCGATGCCGTTGTCGTTGACAATGAGACCTACGAGGTCATCGCCAAGGAGAAGGTGCCCACGACCCATCATGCCGAACAGGGCGTCGCAGCTGGAATCATTCAGGCCATAGACACGGTTCTTGCCAACAATCACATCTCCCCGAACGACGTTATCTTCATAGCCCATGGCACAACGCAGGCGACCAATGCACTACTTGAGGGTGACGTAGCCAAAGTTGGCATCGTTGGAATGGGCTACGGCGTAGAGCTGCAGCGGGCTCGCAAAGAAACCACCGTGGGCAACATAGAGCTTGCGCCGGGCAAATTCCTGGAGACCGAGCATGAGTTCCTTGATAGCTCGCGACTCACCGACGAGGCCATCCGCACCGCCATAGAGGCCCTGCGTTCTCGGGGCTGCGAGGTCATCGTAGCGTCTGAGAGCTACTCGGTAGACGACCCAACCAACGAGCAGCACGTTGTATCCATAGCCAACGACATGGGCATGGTTGCAACCGGCGGCCATGAAATCTCCCAACTCTACGGACTTGCCGCACGCACGAGAACGGCCGCGGTCAATGCCGCCCTCATCCCAAAGATGATGGAGACGGCCAATATGACCGAAGCCGCGGTGCGCGACTCCGGCATCCCAAAGCCGCTCATGATCATGCGTTGCGACGGCGGCGTGATGTCAATCGACGAGGTTCGCAAGCGCCCCATCCTCACGATGCTCTCTGGTCTTGCGGCCGGCGTAGCCGGCGCCCTGATGTACGAGAAGGTCACCGACGGAATATTCCTTGAGGCGGGCGGGACCTCAACAGACATCTCTGCCATCAAAGACGGCAAGGTGATGATCAAGAGCGCTCAAGTGGGTGGTCACAAGCTCTATCTCACCTCCTTGGATGTCCGTACGCTTGGCATCGCCGGCGGCTCGATGATTGTCATTGAGAATGGAAAGATGGTCGATGTTGGGCCTCGCTCGGCCCACATTGCAGACAAGGACTACGAGGTATTCACCCCAGCCTGCGACATCGTTGACCCGAAGGTGGAGCTCATCGCCCCGCGCGAGGATGACAGGCCCAACTACGCGGTCATCACCTGCGCAAACGGCAAATCGTGCGCGCTTACACTTGCCGGCGCCGCAAACATTCTCGGTTATGTTCCCGAGGGCGACTACGCTCACGGCGATGTCAATGCCGCACGTCTCGCCTGGGGGGCGCTTGCCCAGATAACCGGCAGCACCGTTGAGGACCTCTGCCGCCACGCAATGGATATCGCCATGTCAAAGGTCGACAAAATCGTACGCGGACTCATCTCCGATTACGACCTCAACCCCAATCTCATCTACCTGGTGGGCGGCGGCGGATCGGCTTCGATAGTGGCGCCGGCGCTCGGCGAGCGCATGGGCATCCGTCATCGCATTGCCACCAATGCCCCCTACATATCAACGATTGGCGTTGCCTTGGCACTCGTACGTGAGCAGATTGAACGCAATGTCCCCAACCCGACCGATGCCGACATCAGGAAGATTCGCCATGACGTGATGGAGGCCGTCACTCGAGCTGGCGCCGCCGCAGAAACCGTTGATATTGCCATAGAGGTCGACTCGCAGAGAAACATCCTGCGTGCCACAGCAACGGGCGCAACGGAGCTGCGCACTAAGGACCGTGCGAGCGCTGCAAAGAGTGAGGAGGAGCTTGTTGCAGTGGTTGCCGAGGCAACTGGCACAGAGGCCTCGGCAGTCGAACGCGTTGCCGCAGAGGGCCGCTGGCACGTT
Organism: uncultured Atopobium sp.; assembly: GCA_964621975.1. GTDB lineage: Bacteria > Actinomycetota > Coriobacteriia > Coriobacteriales > Atopobiaceae > Thermophilibacter. Next base: position 2,752 of record CAZUOD010000050.1, on the reverse strand, counting down.
TATCAGGTCGATATCGAGAAGAAAGTTCTCTTCGGCCTGTTCAAGTCCCATCGTCAGGTGACTCGCGTGGCTGATGACGAAGGGGTGATTCGCCTGCAGAAAGATGACGCCAAGGTAATGATGCTCACCAAGGAAGAGCTCTCGACGTCCTTCTCTGATTTCATAGACTCGATGACCCTCTACACGGATGCCGGGGCCACATTGCCCAAAACTTACCTCTTCTTTGGCCAGAAAATGTCCGACCTCTCCGGCATCCTTAATAAGGAGCAGCTGCTGAGTCTGGCGGAGATGGAACTTGAGTTTGCTGAGAAGGACCAGCTCATCATTGCCGTTGCGGCACGGGATTAGCCATGAGCGCGCCCACAAGCCTCCCCTATGCACCTGACGTCGTGCTCGACGTGCTCGAGCTTGTGGGCGGAACCGATTTCGAAAAGACCGATGCGACCAGCGCGGTGATCACGGCCCGGGAGGCTGCACGTCTCGGCCGAGAGAGAGCCATCCATTGGATTGGCCGCTCACTTGAGGAGGAGCTCCCCAAGCTGAATGTTGAGCTTCGACGGCTTGAGGACACTCCGGGCGGCTCGAGGGCAACCGTACGGATTGCAGCGCTCACCACCTATGACTCGCGCCCTCAGGGGATACGGCGCGTTGACCTCTATATGAATGAGATAGCTCGCAAGCACGAAGTCCTTCTCGACGCAGGGCTCGAGATGGACTTAGAGGCACTTGTTGAGCTGCATCTAGCGCATGAGTTCTACCATGTGCTCGAATTCTCGAGTGGACAGAGTACCGAGAAACTCGTTCCCGCATTACGAGTTCGTGGCTTGCTGGGAATGCGACACAAATCGTCGCGACGAGCCTCCGAGGTTGCGGCTAATGCGTTCGCAAGGGCGTGGGCAGGACGTGGCCCGCATCCAACGCTTGTCGATGCCGTCGTTCTTGTAAGGTCAGGTACCGTCTCAGCCGAGCCCCTGCAGAGGAGCACGATCCAAGTTCTGAATCTTCTCAACACGCTCTGACCTGTGCTGATTGGAGGATGTAACCATGAGTACACACGTTTTCGGCGCATGCGAAGTCGAGATCCTGGGTACGTGGGACACCGTTGTTGTGGGTGGCGGCGCCGCCGGCGCGTCAGCTGCGATAAGCGCGGCTCGTGAGGGCAACCGCACTCTTGTGGTAGAGCGCTACGGCTCGCTCGGTGGCAGCCCAGTGCATGCGCTCGTGACGCCGATGATGGACTCGCGCGTCTCTCACGGGCGCAACCTCCGCGAGATAGAGCGGCGCCTGCATGAGCTCGGCGTTGTCACGCGCGAGGATGATGATCGCATGGGCTACATATGGTTCACTCCAGAGACCCTTTCCGAAGTCCTCGAGACGATGCTGCTCGAGGCGGGTGGTCAGGAACTACTAGACGCGACGCTCGTCAATGTTGACGTGTCAGACGGGCGAATAGTGGCCATAGAGGTCATGACCGTAGAGGGACCGAGAGCCATTCTCGCGAGTCAGTTCGTGGACGCAACAGGTGATGCAGTTCTCTCGAGGATGGCAGGCGTTCCCTGCGATGCGGGCGATGACGCCGGCAACAACCAAATGAGCTCCCTGCGTTTTGAAATGGGGGGAATTGACGTTGAGCGCTATCGACAGTACTGCCTTTCTCTCGGAGACAACTTCTCCCCAATGATTGACGGCTATTTCTGGGAATCGGCTATGGTCGCAGGGAAAGGCTTCAAGCTCGAACCCCTCTTCAGACAGGGGGTCACTGACGGCGTGTTGGAAGAATCAGACCTCGTCTATTATCAGTGCTTCTCGCTTCCTGGCGAGCCGGGGGTAATGGCATTCAACTGCCCGCATCTGTCTGAGCTCAAGAACAACACCTCAGCAATGGCGCGGTCGGAGGCCTTGGCCGACGGTCGCCGGCGCATCAGGAGGCTCGCCACATTTCTCACGCGCTACATGCCGGGCTTTGAGCATGCCTTTCTCATTCGCGAGTCAAGCATGCTCGGCATCCGAGAGAGCTGGCGGATTCGCGGTACTTACACGCTTGATGTAGATGACTACGTTAGGCGTGCCCGCTTTGACGACGCAGTCGCGCGCGGAACATGGTACATCGACGTACACTCCGCCACAAAGGGGCTCATCCACATGGAAAAATACCAACGCGGCGAGTACTACGAGATTCCCTATCGCTGCCTTACCAACCAGGTGATTCGCAACATGCTCACGGTTGGCCGATGCATCTCCACGAGCTTCCTTGTTCAGGCGAGCATACGTATCCAACAGACGGTGATTGACATGGGGGGCTCAGCTGGACGAGCGTGTGCGCTCGCACGTTCAGAAGATGTCGAGCTCGCGGACTTCGACGGTCACGGCCTTCTTGACTGAGCGCTCCTATCACCTCCAACTCAGCCAAGAAATGCGTCTCACCCAGCCATCTGGCTCGCCACGCCCTGGCCTCAGCAGCCCGCGAGCGTGCGGCGCATGCGGCGAGTGCAAAAGTGCGGGTTCCGGACGCTCCGCCCCATGGGAACGTCCGGAACCCGCATGAACCAAGGGCAGGCCCTCCCTCTCGACAGGAGCTACCTGCGGTGGGCGCGGTAGTAGGCGATGAGCGCCTGCGTGCTCGCGTCCTGCTCGGCGAGGGCCGCGTCGTCATGGAAGGCCGGCGTGATCTGCTTGGCGAGCTGCTTGCCCAGCTCGACGCCCCACTGGTCGTAGGAGTCGAGCCCCCAGACCGTGCCCTCGACGAAGGTGA
>CAZUOD010000049.1:0-9483 GCA_964621975.1 uncultured Atopobium sp. | reverse complement strand
TAGGGGGTCTGCTGCTGGTACTGCTGCTGGTAGAGCTCGATGAGGTCCTGGAGCGAGATCTCCTCGCCGTCGATGGTGACGGTCTCCTCCTCTTCCTCGTCCTCCTGCAGCGACTCGTCCGAGCCGAGCGTCACCTCGAAGCTGACCTCCTGGGTGCCGCGCACCACCACCACGGTGACGGTCTCGCCGATGCTGTAGGAGCGCACGGCCAGGATCGCGTCGTCGGCCGAGGTGATGTCGTAGTCGCCGATCTTCGTGACGACGTCACCGACCTCGATGCCCGCCTCCTCGGCAGGGCTGTCCTCGATGACCTCCACCACGTAGGCGCCCTCGGTGACCGCAAGGTCATACTGGTAGGCGCTCTGCGTGGTCACCGACTGCATGGACAGGCCGATGTAGGCGTGCGTGACCGTCTCCCCGGCGATGATCTTGTCGGCGATCTCGGTGGCGTAGTCGGACGGGATGGCGTAGCCGATGCCCGCGAAGCTCTCGGTGTCAGACGAGTAGAGCGTGCAGATGCCCACGAGCTGGCCCTCGGAGTTCACGAGCGCGCCGCCGGAGTTGCCCGGGTTGATCGTGGCGTCGGTCTGGATGAGGTTGGTGTAGAGCGTGTTGCCCGAGGTGCTCTGCAGCATCGTGTTGCGGGAGAGCGCCGAGACGATGCCCTGCGACACGGAGTTCTCGAGGCCGAAGGGGCTGCCCACGCTCATCACCCAGTCGCCGACCTGCAGCTCGGAGGAGTCGCCCACCTCGATGGCCGTCACCGTGTCGTCGCCGATGTCGGCCTTGATGACGGCGATGTCGCTCGAGGCGTCGGTGCCCACGATCTCGGCGGAGTAGCTGTTGCCGTCGTAGGTGGTGACGGTGATGGACACGGCGTCCTCCACCACGTGGTTGTTGGTGATGATGTTGCCGGTCTCGTCATAGATGACGCCGGACCCGGTGCCCGTGCCGTCGGAGTAGGTGCAGTAGACCGTGACCACCGAGGGCAGGACCTTGGCCGCCACGGCGGTGGCGGTGGTGATGTCCTCGTCATCGGGGTCGATGGTGATGCTCTGGGTGGTGGTCGTGCCGCTCTCGGAGGAGCCCAGCACGCCCGTGCTCACGAGGGCCCCCGTGAGCGCCGCGGCCCCGATCACGCCGCCGATGAGCCCGGCGATGAGGGCCTTGAGCACGGTGTGGCGCTTGCCGCCCTTCTTCTTCGGCTTGTCCGGCTTGGGCGCGGGCTCCGGCTTGGGCTCGGGCCTGGGGATGTCGGCACCCGGCACCGGCGGGGTCTCGGCGGCCCCGTAACCGTAGTGCCGCGCCTGCGTGGGCTGCGAATCATCCGCAGGTGGGACAGGGTCGTTCTGGGTGTACTCGCTCATCGTGCTCCTTCTCTCGCCAGACGATGCGCGCCGCCGCGCGGCGCGCCCTCGTTTCCAAAAACGAATGTACCCATGTGCGCCCACGCCAAACGAAACCGCGCCAGGTGACACCCTCCTGGCACGACCCTTTATGTTTCTTAAAAAGGGCAGATTCCGCAGGGAGGCTCCCCGAGCCCCGCTAGATGCGGAAGAGGTAGCCCACGCCCCGGATGGTCACGATGTGGCTCGCCACCTGCGGGCCGACCTTGGAGCGGACGCGGCGGATGTGCACGTCCACGGTGCGCGTGCCGCCGCAGTACTCGAAGCCCCAGACGCGGTGCAGCAGCGTCTCGCGCGAGTAGGCGCGCGAGGGGTGCGTGGCCAGAAACGAGAGCAGCGAGTACTCCATGAGCGTGAGGTCCACGGGCCGCTCGTCGATGTAGACCTGGTAGGTGGCCAGGTTGATCGTCATGTTGTCCACGGTGACGATGTCTGCCGGCGCGCTCTCCTCGCCCGGCCAGAGCAGCAGCGTGCAGCGCACCTCGAACTCGGCGGCGCCCGCGGTGGACAGGATGAAGTCGTTGGTGCCCTGCGTGGGCATGTGGAGCGTGGCGAGCTTCTCGGGGTCCTGCACGAGCAGCATCGGGATGAAGCCGTTCTCGGCCACGAACGAGTCCACGGCGTTGAGCAGGTCCTGGCCCATGCCCTCCCCATCGAGGATCACGAGGTCGAACTCGTGGCCCGATGAGACCGCCTGCGAGAAGGTGTCCTCGTTGGCCAGCGCGATGGAGACGTCGATGGCGTGGGAGAGCTCACGCATGCGGTCATGCAGCCTGGTCGTGGCTGAGATGAGCAGGATGTTCTTATGGTGCATCCGTAGGCCTCCCTGATAAGAGACGCAAAAAAGCTACGCGCTATGGTATCACAGCCGCCACGGAAGGTCACAGGTCGGGCACTTCTCCGTCGCAAACGCGCCCCAGCTCGGCGGCACCCCGCCGAGCCCAGTTTACCCACAGGAAACCTGATGGCGCGCCGCTCTCCCCACCGCTCTCCCCTACTCGATGCTGCCGAGAAACGCCGCCGTGCGCGGGCTCTCGGGGTGGCCGAAGACCTTCTCGGGAGCGCCCTGCTCCACGATCACGCCGCCGTCCATGAAGACCACGCGGTCGGCCACGTCGCGCGCGAAGCCCATCTCGTGGGTCACCACGACCATGGTCATGCCGCCGCGCGCGAGCTCGCGCATGACGTCGAGCACGCCGCGGACGAGCTCGGGGTCGAGGGCCGAGGTGGCCTCGTCGAACAGCATCACGTGCGGGTCCATGGAGAGCGCCCGGGCGATGGCCACGCGCTGCTGCTGGCCGCCGGAGAGCTCGTCGGGGAAGTAGTCCGCGCGATCGGCGAGCCCCACGCGGGCGAGCTGCTCGCGCGCCACGCGCTCGGCCTCCTCGGCGCTGCGGCCGAGCACCTTGCGCTGGGCGATCATGACGTTGTGCAGGGCGTCGAGGTGCGGGAAGAGGTTGAACTGCTGGAAGACCATCCCCATGCGCTTGCGGACGTCGTTGAGGTCGGTCCTGGGCGAGCAGACGTCCTGGCCCTCGAAGATGATCTGGCCGCTCGTGGGGGTCTCGAGGCGGTTGAGGCAGCGCAGCATCGTGGACTTGCCCGAGCCCGAGGGCCCGAGCACCACCACCACCTCGCCCCGGTGGATGTCGAGCGAGATGCCCCGCAGGACCACCGTCTCGTCGAAGCTCTTGTGCAGGTCAACGATGCGCAGGATCGGCTCGTCCGCGCTCGCCGCGGGCGGCGTGATGGCGTCAGGCATTGGCAGCTCCCCCCTCGACGTGAGGCGTCGTCTTGGCGTCGGCCTCGGCGTGGCGGCGCCTCCTCGTGCGGTGCCCGCGGGCGCGCTCCTCCAGGTGGCGGGTCACCTTGGAGAGCGGCAGCGTGATCACGAGGTAGAACGCCGCCGCCACGATGTAGGGCGTGATGGAGCCGGTGGAGGCGACGATGGTGCGCGCGTACATCACGAGCTCCATGATGCCCACGGCCGCCAGCAGCGAGGTGTCCTTGTAGAGCAGGATGAACTCGCTCGTGAGGTTGGGGATCACGATCCGAAACATCTGCGGCAGGATGACGTAGATCGTCGTCTGCGCGCCGCTCATGCCGAGCGAGCGGGCCGCCTCGGTCTGGCCCTTGCTGATGGACAGGATGCCCGCGCGGAAGATCTCGCACATGTAGGCGCCCGAGTTCATGCACATGACGATGATGCCCAGCGGGAAGTTGGGGATGGAGAGGCCCGCGAGCGGCAGGCCGAAGAACGCGATGTAGATCTGCAGGAACAGCGGCGTGCCGCGCACGACGTTCACGTAGGTGGTGGCGATGCCGCGCGCGACGCGCAGGCGCGAGATGCGCATGAGCGCCAGGACGAGCCCGATGGGTATGGCCAGCGGAAACGCTATGGCCACGATGGCGATGGACATGAGGAAGCCGTTGAGGACCACCGGGAAGCTCGTCACGACCATCGTGGGGTTGAAGAAGAGCCGCAGGAAGCGGTTGGAGTTCCACGCCTGCACCCAGGCCTGGTCCTCGAGCCACTGCACGATCGACTCGGTGAGCGAGATCCCCTCGACCGAGATCACGGGGATGTCCGAGATCGCGTGCTCGGAGCCGTCCTCCAGGGTGTAGCTCGCCTCGACCTGCATCTCGCCGCCGGCCTCGGGGAAGTACACCCCGTACACGATGATGTTGAGGTGGCCCTCCTCCGTGAGCGGCTCGGCAAACGAGAGCGTGATGGCCTGCCCGTCGACGGAGAGCTCGTAGGAGACGTCGTTTCTCGTCATGAGGTCATCGCCGGTGAGCAGCGTCACGGCCAGGTTGTCCGTCTCGAAGTCGGTGTCGTCGGGGATGACCAGCGTGAGGCTCGTCACGCCCTCGTCCTGCCCCACGCTCGCCTCGAAGGTGATCCTGGACTGCGTGGCCCCCATGATGACGGTGGGGTCCTCCTCGGAGTTGGGACGGCCCGTGCAGCGCACGGCCTCCATGGCGTCCGCGCCCACGGGCACCGCGAGACATCCCACCAGGGCCACGGCAAGCGCGGCGAGAAGGACGACCGCGAAGGGCGGACGGGGGCGCGCGGGGGCGCGATGCGTCTGTGGTCTCATTGCGACCTCGATTCGGTGGGCGGCCCCTCCCCGCGCGAGGGCGAGAAGGGGCCGCGTCCTGCTACGTGCGATCGGCCGCCTAGCCCATGTGGGTGGCGATGAGATCGTCGATGGTGCCGTCCTCCTGGAGCGCGGCGATGGCCTCGTTCAGGGCCTCGAGCAGCGTGGGGTTGTCCTTGGAGACGGCGATGGCGTACTCCTCGCCGGTGGCCGAGGTGAGGACCACGTGCTGGTCGGTGTAGGCGCCCGAGAGCATCTGCTCGACCACGGCGCTGTTGCCGCAGACGGCGTCGGCCTGGCCGGCCGAGACGGCCGCGAAGGCGTCGGTGAACTGCGGGAACGACAGCTGCGTGGCGTTGGGGAAGTTCTCGGCGGAGAAGTCGGCCCCGGTGGAGCCGCTCTGCACCGCGATGGTCACCTCGGCGCTGTTGAGCACCTCGGCCGCGTTGTCCTCGGTGATCTCGGTGTTGTCGGCGAGGACGGCCACGGCCTGGTTGTCGATGTAGTAGGCGTCGGTGAAGTCGATCTGCTCCTGGCGCTCGGGCGTGATGGAGATGCCCGAGAGGCCCGCGTCGGCCTGGCCGCCCGCCTCGATCGCGGCGATGATGCCGTCGAAGTCGATGTTGGTGTAGACGCACTCGAGGCCCAGGTACTCGGCGATGGCGCGGCCGAGGTCCATGTCCAGGCCCACGTACTCGCCGTCCTCGAGGTTCTCGAAGGGCGGGTAGTCGGGCGAGGTGGCGAAGGTCAGCGAGCCCTCGGTCACGAGGCCCAGGTCGGAGTCGTCGGTGGCGGCGTCGTCGATGGTGTCCTCGGTGCCGTCGGTGGTGTCCTCGGTGGTGTCGGAGCTGTCGCAGCCCGCGAGGGCAAGCGAGCCGGCGAGCGCGCCGGCAGCCGCGAGAAAGTCTCGCCTGTCGATGGTTCTCATGTTGGGTCCCTCCCCACGTACCTGGCGCGTGTGCGCCCCTTCAGGCGGAAGCCCGAGCGTCCGCCACATCTGTAGGTTGCCTATATGGCGCCCCATCTCCCCGTCGCGGGGAAAATCTTAACAGGATTGTCAAACGGCGTCGGGCCGAGGGCGCGCTGCCCCCGGCCTGACGGGTCTTCCGGAAACTCACACGCCGCCGTAGTAGTGCTCGCGCTCCCAGTCCGTCACGGCGGTGCAGAACTCGTCCCACTCGCAGCGCTTCTCGCGGATGAAGTAGGTGAAGATGTGCTCGCCGAGGACCTCCCGCATGAGCTCGGAGGACTCGAAGCGCTCGATCGCCTCGCCCATGGTGCGCGGCAGGCGCTCGATCCCGCGGGCGGCCAGCTCGCGCTCGCTCGCGTTGAAGGTGTCGATTGTAGACTCCTCCGGCATCGGGAGCTTGTCGGCGATGCCGCGCAGGCCGGCGGCGATGGTCACGGCGAGCGCCAGGTACGGGTTGGCCGTGGGGTCGGGGCTGCGCAGCTCCACGCGCGTGGCGATGTGCTTGCCCGGCTTGTGCGTGGGGATGCGCACGAGCGCCGAGCGGTTCTTGCGGCCCCACGTGGCGTAGTTGGGCACCTCGCCGGTGGAGATGAAGCGCTTGTAGGAGTTGACCGTGGGGTTGGTGACCAGCGTGAACTCCGGCGCGTACTTGAGGATGCCCGCCACGTAGTGCTGCGCGAGGTCGGAGAGGTGGGCCGGGTGGTGCTCCTTGGGCGCCCAGAAGAGGTTCTCGCCGTCGTGGTTGAGCAGCGACTGGTAGAGGAACATCGCCGAGCCCGGCACGGACGAGATGGGCTTGGGCATGAACGAGGCGAACATCCCCTGCCCGGCCGCCTCCCGCTTGATGGCCAGGCGGGCCGTCATGATGTTGTCCGCGCAGCTCACGGCCTCGGTGAAGCGCAGCTCGATGCCGTTTTGCGACGGGCCGGCGGCGTGGTAGGAGTACTGGACGGGAATGGACATCTGCTCGAGCGTGAGCGCGGTCTGGCGACGCAGGTCGCTGGCCGCGTCCATGGGCGTGAGGTCAAAGTAGCCCGCGGTGTCCAGCGGCACCGGGTCGAGGTCGTTGTCGAAGTAGAAGTACTCGATCTTGGGGCCCACGTTGGGCACGAGGTCCTGCCCGTCGGCGCGCTCGAAGACCTTGAGCAGGCAGCGGCGCGGGTCGCCCTCGAAGGGCTCGCGCGACGGGGTGTGGATGTTGCAGAAGACGCGCGCCACGCCCGACTCGTGCGGGCGCCAGGGCAGCATCTGGAAGGTCGCCGGGTCGGGGAAGGCCAGCATGTCGGACTCCTCGAGCGAGGTGAACCCGTCGACGGACGAGCCGTCGAAGCCGATCCCCTCCTCGAAGGCCTCCTCCAGCTCCTCCGGGGAGATGGCGAACGACTTGAGGTTGCCGAGGACGTCGGTGAACCACAGCTGCACGAAGCGGATGTCGCGTCTCTCGACGGTCCTGAGGACGAAGTCGATGTCTTTCTCGCTGCTCATGTGTATGTACCCCCGGTCTTCCGGCTCGGGTCCGATGTTCCTCGCACAGGTTCTCATATGAGTGTTTCGCCCCTGTTTCCTCGTCTCGGGCGGACAGGAAACGCAGGGCGGCGGCGCGGCGGGGCCACCCGAGCAGGTCCTGGCCGCTCAGCGACGCTTGGGGCCGAGCGCCGCGTCGGCGTGGCGGATCATCTCGTCCGCCACCTTGCAGGTGCCGCCCTCGGCGTGGGCGGAGCACACCGAGGCGCTGCCGCACTCCGAGCAGCCGTCCTTCCGCGAGCGGACGAGCGACCTCACGGCACAGAAGAGCGCCACGGCCACGAGCGCCAGGATCACGACATCGGCGATGCTCATGTCACCCTTCTTTCAGAAGTTCAAGATACTTGGTGTTAACCAACGGCAACTATACCTATGTGAGTCATACTATAGTGCTGTTGGGCGGCCAGGGCCGCACAAAGTCCGCAGAGAAGGGACATCTCTCAATGAACGACGACCAGACCATGCAGCTCGTCATCGTCCGTCACGGCGAGTCCGAGTGGAACAAGCTCAACCTCTTCACCGGTTGGACCGACGTCGACCTCACCGACACCGGCCGCGAGGAGGCCCACGCCGGCGGCAAGGCCCTCAAGGAGGCCGGCTTTGACTTTGACGTCTGCTACACCTCGCTGCTCAAGCGCGCCATCCACACGCTCAACTGCGTGCTCGACGAGCTCGACCGCAACTGGCTGCCCGTCCACAAGGCCTGGCAGCTCAACGAGCGCCACTACGGCGCCCTCCAGGGCCTCAACAAGGCCGACGCCGCCGCCGAGCACGGCGAGGACCAGGTCAAGATCTGGCGCCGCTCCTTTGACGTCCAGCCGCCCGCCCTCGAGCCCGGCGACGAGCGCGACCCGCACGTCCAGGAGATGTTCCGCGAGGTTCCCGCCGAGGACCTGCCCTACACCGAGTGCCTGAAGGACACCATCGCCCGCGCCTGGCCGTACTTCGAGACCGAGATCAAGCCCCAGATGGAGGCCGGCAAGCGCGTGCTCATCGCCGCCCACGGCAACTCCCTGCGCGCCCTCGTGATGCAGTTCGAGAAGCTCACCCCCGAGGAGATCCTCGAGGTCAACATCCCCACCGGCGTGCCCTGCTCCTACACCTTCGACAAGGACTGGAACGTCGTGGACAAGCACTACATCGGCGACCCAGCCACGATCGAGGCCAAGATCAGCGCCGTCGCCAACCAGGGCAAGGCCAAGAAGTAGCGGCCACGAGCGGCCGCGGACCCGCACACGCAACGGCCCCCGGCCCGCGTGCAGGAGCGCCCTTCGGGAGACTCCTGCGCAGCGGGCCGGGGGCCTTCGCATGCTGGCGGGCCGGACATGGTGGCGGCTCGGGCACCGCCCGCCTCTCATCGAGGGGGCGGCGGGCCGACCTAGGCCTCCACGAGCGCCTTCGCCGCCGCCTTGAGCGCGTCGAGCGCCTCGTCATCGGGCGCGTTGTTGGCGATGACCGTGGCGACCACGCGCAGGCCCGCGTCCTCGGCCCCGGCCTTCCAGGTCTCCATCCACTCGCCCACGCCCCAGTCGTAGCTGCCGAAGAGCGCCACGGGCCTGTCGCCGAGGACGTCCTTGCAGGCGTCCCAGACCGGCTCGAACTCGTCGCTCTCGAGCTCCTCGCTGCCCATGGCCGGGCAGCCGAAGGCGAGCGCGTCATAGGTGGCGACGTCGTCCGCGGAGAAGTCCGCGACGGCCGCAGCCGTGGCGGTGCCGCCGGCCTCGGCGACCCCTGCCTCGAGGGCATGGGCCATCTCCTCGGTGTTGCCCGTGCCGCTCCAGTAGACGATGGCCACGTTCTTGCTCATGCACGTACCTCCTCGTTCGTCGTCCCGCTGGGCGGGACCCTCCTGTGTCATGCCCTTCCCATCCGAAGGAGCTCCCGCACCGGGACCCCCTCGGCGTAGAGCTGCCTGCAGCGGCGCTCCGCCCGGCCGAGCTCCTCGAAGCGTCGGCGTGCCAGGGCGGGGTCGCCGTAGACCTTCCAGCGCCCGCACGCCACCGCGTTGCGGCCGCCGTCGGCCATGAAGCCCTCGACGTCCTCCACCGGGTACCCCAGCACGAGGCCGACCTCGTGCGGGAAGGCCCCGCGCCCGGCGTAGTGCGCCCGCAGGCGCGCCACGAGGGCCGAGGTCAGGGCATCCGCGTCGGTGCCCGGGAGCCCCGAGCGCCCCAGGAGGGCGCGGGAGCGCGCGTCGCCGAGCAGCGACGTGACGCGGTCCGGGCGCCAGGCGAGAAGCATCGGTCCCGAGGGGCGCTCGGCGAGCCAGGCCAGTCGGACGCCGTCCTCGGCGAGCCGGCTCGCGTACACCGAGAGGAGCTGCCGCAGGAGCCGGGTGCGTCGGCGCGGGTCCGTCGCGCGGCGCCAGGCGCGCGCGTGGAACCCGAAGACGGCGGCCGGCTTGGCGCCCATGATGACGAGCCCGGCCTGTCGCACGAGGCAGCGGACGAACTCCGACTCGAGGCACTCCTCGAGGGTGCCC
>CAZUOD010000048.1:0-9508 GCA_964621975.1 uncultured Atopobium sp. | reverse complement strand
GTGCCCGACCACTACGCGCCCAACAAGGACATCAAGAGCGCCGAGCAGACCAAGGTCACGCGCGACTTCGCCCACGAGATGGGCATCACGCACTACTTCGAGCAGGGCTGCATGGGCATCGAGCACGCGCTGCTCCCCGAGCGCGGCATCGTGGTCCCCGGGGACCTCGTGATCGGCGCGGACTCGCACACCTGCACCTACGGCGGCATCGGCGCCTTCTCCACCGGCGTGGGCTCCACCGACGCCGGTGTGGGCATGGCCACCGGTCGCGCCTGGTTCAAGGTGCCCGAGACCATTCGCGTGGTGGTGGACGGCGAGCTGCCCGAGGGCGCGAGCGCCAAGGACATCATCCTCTACCTCATCGGGCTCATCGGCGTGGACGGCGCGCTCTACTGTGCGCTGGAGTTCGCGGGCTCCACGATCGAGTCGCTCTCGGTGGAGGGACGTCTCACCATCGCCAACATGGCCATCGAGGCCGGCGGCAAGGCGGGGCTCTTCGAGGTGGACGAGAAGTGCCGCGAGTACGTGAGCCGGCGCACCCAGCGCGCCTTCGTGGAGTATCAGCCCGATGCCGACGCCCAGTACAAGCAGGTTATCCACATCGACGCCGCCGACATCGTGCCCACGGTCTCCTGGCCGCACCTCCCCTCGAACACGCATCCCGTGGCCGAGAGCCGCGACGTCACGATCGACCAGGTCGTCATCGGCAGCTGCACCAACGGGCGCATCGAGGACATGCGCGCGGCGGCCGAGGTGCTCTGCGGGCGCACCGTGGCCGACGGCGTGCGCTGCATCGTCATCCCGGCCACGCAGGGCGTCTGGCTCGAGTGCGTCCACGAGGGCCTCATGGACATCTTCGTGAACGCCCACTGCGTGGTCTCCACGCCCACGTGCGGCCCGTGCCTCGGCGGCTACATGGGCATCCTCGCCGCCGGCGAGCGGTGCGTCTCCACCACCAACCGCAACTTCGTGGGACGGATGGGGGACCCGACCTCGGAGGTGTACCTGGCGAGCCCTGCCGTCGCGGCCGCCTCGGCCGTCGCGGGACACATCGCCCTGCCGTCGGACCTGTAGGGGCGACATACCTGACCGGAAGCCCCCGGCCCTTCCTCTGAGCTCAACGCTCGCGGCGCTCGCTGCGTGACTTGCTTGGCGGGAGGGGCCGAGGGCTCTCTTCGCTTTGGGGATGGGACGACCTCTGGAGAGAGGGATGCGATGACGGAGTGGCGGGGGCTGCTCTCGGCTAGAATCGTTCCAGACCGACAGCGTGTTCCGTTCGGCAGGTGAGAGCGATGGCGAGCACCCAACTCGGAGCAACTCTTTTTACATACGAGAAGATCAGCCAGCTCAACGAGCTGGAGGTCACGGTGTTCAACTATGTGGTGAGCCATGCCGGGGACGTCGTGGAGATGACGATTCGCGAGCTCGCGGCCCAGATGAACGTCTCCACGACGACAATCATGCGCTTCTGCGCAAAACTGGGGTGTCTGGGCTTCTCCGAGTTCAAGTTCAGGCTGCGGGAGTACTTGGAGGGAGCGTACGACATCTCGATCGAGGAGGACCTGACTGTCGCGGTCGACTTCTTCGAGCGCGTCCGCACTGGGCGCCTGAACGAGGAGATCGAGGCCGCGGCGCGGATCGTCTGCGCAAAGGAGCTCGTCTTCTTCATCGGTATGGGGACGAGCGGAACCATGGGAAAGTACGGGGCGCGCTACCTCTCCAACCTGGGGAAGAACGCCTTCTACCTAGACGATCCGTTCTACCCGACCGATCGGGGAGACTATGACGACACTGTGGTGATCGCCTTGTCGGTCAGCGGCGAGCAGCGGTTCTTGTACCGACAGGTCGAGGGCCTCAAGAAGCACGGGGCGACCATCATCAGCATCACGAACTCGCGGACGTGCACCCTCGCTGAGATCTCCGACCTCAACATTGCCTACTACGTTCCGATGATGCTGCTGGCGGGTGGCTACAACGCGACCACGTCCATTCCCGTGGTCTACATACTCGAGACGCTCGCGCACTCGGTGCAGGCCCTCCGCGAGTCGCGCGGCGGGTCCTCGCGGCACGTCTAGGGTTGCCGCGACACGTGTCTCCCGGCTGCCGCTCGCTGGCAAATGGCAACCGCCCGGCGTTTCTCATCCGCGTAACAAATTCCTCGATTCTCATTGCGGCCGCCCTGCTCCGACCGCCTGCGTACGATGCAGCTAACAAGGATCTGGGGGCTGGAGGCCGGCGCCACCCCATGGCCTGTCATACGGAGCAATCGTGCGAAAGGGACTTCATCGTGGATAATGTGGCACTCGCGGCATCCGTCCTCGAGCAGGTGGGAGGGGCGGACAACGTCAAGAACGTGTATCACTGTGCGACACGCCTGCGCTTCACGCTGGTGAGCTCGGAGGGTGTCGACGTCGATCGGCTCAAGCAGACGCCCGGCGTGCTGAACGTGCTGGGAGGCGGCACGCAGCTGCAGGTTGTCATCGGCCCGAGCGTCCCCAAGGTGTACGCCGAGCTCACACCTCTGCTCGGGGAGCGTGCTGGGGCCGTCGAGCAGGATGTGGAGGCGGCGCCCGTCGAGAAGGGCAATCCGGTCGACCGCGTGTTCAACGCCATCTCGGGCATCTTCGCGCCGTATCTGCCCCTGCTCATGGGAGCGGGCATCCTCACCGGTCTGCTCACGCTCGCGACCAACATGGGATGGCTTGACGCCGCATCGGGCACGTACGGCATCCTGTACGCCGCCGCCAACTCGCTGTTCTACTTCTTTCCCATCCTGCTCGCGTACTCTTCGGCGAAGCAGTTCAACACCAACCCCTACGTCGCCGTCGTGATCGGTGCGGCACTGCTGCATCCGAGCTTCACTGCGCTTGCCGACTCCGGAGACTCGGTGTCGTTTCTTGGTATCCCGGTCATCATGCAGACCTACTCCTCCTCGGTCATCCCCTCGATCGCCGGCGTCGGTCTGTATGCCGTCATCGACCGCCTGCTCTCCAAGGTGGTGCCCGACAGCATCCGCTCGCTTGTTATCACGTTGGTCGGGCTGGTCGTCGTGGTCCCGGTGACCGTTCTGGTCTTCGGCCCGGTCGGCAACTCGCTCAGCCTGCTGCTTGGTGACGTCTTGAACGGCCTGGTGACCTTCAACCCGCTGATTGCGGGCATCGTCGCCGGTGGTCTCTGCGGTTATCTGGCGATGTTCGGTCTGCAGTGGGGCATCATCCCCATCCTCATCATGAACATCTCCAATCAAGGCTTCGACCTGTTCACTCCCATGTGGGTGATGGCCAACTACGGGCAGATCGGCGTCGCGCTCGCCGTCGCCATCCGTGCGAGGAACCCTGAGTTCAAGGAGCTGGGCATCACAAGCTTTCTCACCGGCTTCTTCACTGGCGTGACCGAGCCGATTCTCTACGGCATCCTCACCCGCTTCATCAAGCTCAACGTCTTCGTCGTGATCGGCGGCGCGGTGGGCGGTGCGTTCGTCGGCCTCATGGGCACCAAGGCGATTGCGTTCCTGTTCGCCGGCGTGCTCAACTTCCCGGGCTACTTCGGCGACACGTTCGTGTTCTACCTGGTCGGCATGGTGCTCGCCATCGTCGTCTCCTGCCTGCTGGCACTCATCTTCGGCTTCCGTGACAAGCAGTCGGGCATCGAGACGCTCGAGGCCTAGCACGTCGAGCAACGAGAGCGTGCCGCCCGTGTCAGGCGGCGGTGGGCTTGCAGGAAGGAGGTGGCTGCGATGATCCAGACGGTTACCGGGACATGTGACCCCGGCTCGGTGGTCCGCGCCCTCTCGCATGAGCACCTCGCCTTCGGGGATCCTGGCATGCTGGGGGACGAGAGGAGCTGCTACCAGCGGGAGGTCGCCTACGACAACGAGCTGCGCATGACGGCGCTCGCGACGGCACATGGGGTGAACCTCATCGTCGACGCGACGACCTTCGAGCACGGGCGCGACCCGCGGCTCATGCGCCGCCTCTCCCTTGAGACCGGGTGCCATGTCGTGTGCTGCGCGGGGTTCTTCAAGGACGAGGGCGATCGTCTTGCGGTCTTGAAGGCGCAGTCGTACATCGGTGACCTCGAGGCGTGGCTCGCGGATCTCTTCGTGACCGAGCTCACGAAGGGGATCGGGGACACGGGCGTGCGGGCCGGCGCACTCAAGGTGGCGAGCTCCCTTGGCGAGATCCGCCCACTCGAGAGAGCGATCATGCTCGCCGCGGCGCGGGCCCAGCGCACGACCGGCGTGCCGCTGCTCACGCACTGCGACCGCGGGACGATGGCGACCGAGCAGGCCGACCTGCTCGAGGCTGCGGGGGTTGCTCCGGATAAGGTCATCATCGGCCACATGACAAGCAACTGCGACCTCGAGGAGGTAAAGCAGCTGGTGGCGCGCGGGTTTCTTGTGGCGTTCGACCAGTTTGGCATCCTCTCCATCCCCGGCATTCCCACCGATGAGGAGAAGATGGGCAACCTGCTCGCCGTCATCGAGGCGGGCTTCGAGGACAGCGTCGTGCTCTCTCACGACTGCGTCTTCGACCGCATGGGGTACGTGAGCAAGAGCAAGCCTCGCTACCCGGACATGGTGTTCACGCGGGTCGTCCCGTACCTCAGGGAGCACGGTGTGGGCGAACGGGCTATCAGCAAGCTGACGCGCGACAACCTGCTGCGCGTGTTCGAGTAGAAACCCAACGAGAGAAGAGGATGGCCGACATGGTCGATGCATCCAGCATGTTTTCCGTTGCGGGCAAGCGGGCGATCGTCACCGGCGGGGCGCGCGGTCTGTGCAACGCGATGGCGCAGGCACTGCACGATGGTGCTGCCGAGGTTGTGCTCGTCGACGTCGATGGTGCGGCGCTCGAGGAGGCGGCGTCCAAGATGGGGGCGAGCGGCGCGCCCGTGCACTGCGTCGTCGCTGACCTCTCCGACCTGGAGGGAATACCTGCCGCCTACGATCGGGCGCTCGAGGCCCTCGGGGGATGTCTGGACATCCTGGTGAACGGGGCAGGCATCCAGTACCGCGAGCGCGCGGTGGACTTCCCGCTCGACCGCTGGGAGAAGATCATCGACATCAACCTGAGCGCCGTCTTCGCCCTAGCGCAGCTCGCGGGGCGCACCATGACGGCGCAGGGGTCGGGCAAGATCATCAACGTCGCTTCCATGACCTCCTTCTTCGGCAGCGAGATGGTGCCGGCGTACGCGGCGAGCAAGGGCGGCGTCATGCAGCTCACCAAAGCCCTCTCGAACGAGTGGGCCGGCTCTGGGGTCTGCGTGAACGCTATCGCGCCAGGTTACATGCAGACAGCGCTCACCAACGACATGAAGGAGAAGAACCCGGCCCAGTACCAGGAGATCACCAACAGGATCCCCGCGCATCGCTGGGGGAGCCCAGATGACCTCAGGGGCGTCGTTGTGTTTCTCGCCAGCACCGCGAGCGACTACATCTCGGGCGCGATCGTTCCCGTCGACGGCGGGTATCTGGGGAAGTAGGGGTCACGATGAAGCTGAGCGTCCTTTACTTGGGTCACATTGCCTGCAGGCGTGACGCGCTCATCTCCTGCGAGGACACGAGCGCCCAGATCAAGTCACCCATCTCGGCTCTGCTCATCCAGCATCCCGACCTGGGCACGATTCTCTACGATACGGGCAACAGCCCGTTCTTCTCGACCGAGTACTCCGTCGAGACGCGCGCCACCTACCCGATTCCCGAGTTCATCTCCATCGAGCAGGCCCTCGCTGAGCGTGGCCTCACGCCCGCAGACATCGACATGATCATCATCTCGCACCTGCACTTCGACCATGCGGGTGGGCTGCGCTACTTCCGCGGGACGCGCGCGATCGAGAACGTCTATGTGTCCGAGCCTGAGCTCAAGAACGCGTACTGGCAGGTCATGACCGGCAACGCCGGGGCGTACTGCAAGCCGCTCTTTGACTTCGAGGGCATTCGGTATCGCACGTTCTCAGGCGCGCTTGAGCTTGCGGATGACCTGAGCCTCTTCGTCCAGAGCTCGCACACGCCCGGGCTCGCCGGCATCATGCTCAGGACGAGCTCGAAGGGAACGATCCTGGCACCGGGGGACGCGGTGTACACACGTGAGAGCTACGAGCGGGAGCTGCCCCCGGGCGGGCACATCAACAAGACGACGGAGGAGTTCTACGACAACCTCAGGATGCTCAAGGCCATGCAGCAGCGTCACGACGCGGTGATGTTCTTCGGCCATGACTATGAGCAGGTTCGTTCGTGGAGCGAGGCGGGGGTGATCGAGTGATGGGGGGCAGCAGCCTCGCGTTTCCCGAGGGCTTTCTGTGGGGCGGCGCCATCGCCGCGAACCAGGCCGAGGGCGCCTGGGACGTCGACGGGAAGGGTGTGTCGGTGCCCGACGTATGCACCGTGGGGTCGGTCAAGGCGCCCAAGCGCATCACGCCCGTGCTCGAGCCGTCCGTGCTGTACCCCTCGCACGAGGCGATAGACTTCTATCACCGCTACGAGCAGGACATCGAGCTCTTTGCCGAGATGGGCTTCAAGACGCTGCGCCTGTCCATCGCCTGGACGCGCGTGTTCCCTACGGGGCTCGAGGAGCGGCCCAACGAGGCGGGTCTCGCCTTCTACGACCGCGTGTTTAACTGCCTGCGCACGCATGGCATCGAGCCCTTGGTGACGATCAGCCACTACGAGATGCCCTACGAGCTCGTCGAGCGCTTCAACGGATGGGAGGGCCGCGAGACGATCGACGCCTTCGTGCGTTTTGCCCGCACGGTGCTCGACCGCTACCACGACGTGGTGCACCGCTGGCTCACCTTCAACGAGATCAACGCGGGGACGGCCCGTCTCGGTGCCTCGACCTCTCTGGGGACCATTCGCGGCTACTCGGGTCCGCGCGCCGGTCTTCCCGACCATGAGCAGGTGCGCTACCAGGCGCTCCACCACCAGTTCGTCGCGTCGGCGCTTGCCGTGGCCTACGCCCGCGAACGCTACCCCGAGCTCAAGGTGGGCAACATGAACATCTTCGTGCCGCTGTACGCGCTGACCTGCGACCCGGACGACGAGCTCCTCTCGCTGCGCTCGGCACAGCGCATCGACTGGTTCTGCTCCGACGTTCAGATCCGCGGGAGGTACCCGGGCTATATCCGTCGCTACTTCGACGAGCGGGGGATTCACGTCGAGATGCTGCCAGGTGATGACGATATCCTGCGTCGGGGCACCGTCGACTTCTACACGTTCAGCTACTACATGTCGAACTGCGTCTCCTGTGACCCCACCCAGCCGCATGTGAGCGGCAACCTGATTGATGGGGTGAGAAACCCCTACCTCGTTGCCAGCGACTGGGGTTGGCAGATTGACCCGAGGGGGCTTCGATGGGCCCTCAACCAGATTTGGGACCGCTACCAGATTCCGGTCATGGTGGTCGAGAACGGATTGGGCGCCTACGACACCGTCGAGAGCGACGGCTCGATTCACGACCCCTATCGCGTTGACTACCTCCGCGCGCACATCGAGCAGATGCGCGAGGCCGTCGCGGATGGGGTTGAGCTCATCGGCTACACCACATGGGCGCCGATCGATGTGGTGAGCGCCTCGACCGGCGAGATGGCCAAGCGCTACGGCTTCATCTACGTGGACCGCCACGATGACGGCACGGGGACGCTGGCACGCTCGAGGAAGGACTCGTTCTACTGGTATCAGAAGGTCATCGCCTCGAATGGCTCGGACCTGGGCTAGCCGGGTCGTCGTGCCCGGCCCCTCACGGGGGCGCTCGCGGGGCGTTGCGGAAGGGAAGGTCGCAATGGGACTCTTTGATAGGCTCAAGAGACGTGGGGCACAGGGCGCGCCCGGCCGCTCAAGCGTCCCGGCCGAGGTGGCTCCGGGGGCGGTGTGCGCCCCGGTATCGGGTCGCGTGGTGCCGATGGCCTCGGTGCCCGACCCCGTCTTCAGCGGCGAGACCTTGGGCAAGGGGTGCGCAATCTGGCCTGATGACGGCACGGTGTTCTCGCCGATCTCGGGAACGATCACGGCGGTGATGGGGCATGCGGTCGGCGTCAGCTCGCCCGACGGCGTCGAGCTTCTCGTCCACGTGGGCATCGACACAGTAGACATGCAGGGCAAGGGATTTACCCCATTGGCACAGGAAGGGGACGCGGTGAGGGCGGGCGACGCGCTGCTCGCGTTCGACCGCGACGCCATCGCAACGGCCTCACACCCCGACATCGTGGTTCTTGCCATCCCCGAGACGGGGCCGTTCAAGGACGTGACCATGGCCGTGACGGCCGACAGCACGGTGTCGGCCGGGCAGACGGTGCTGTTGCTCGCCTAGTCCTCTGCGCCTCCTCGGCATGGGTGAGGTCGTCCACGAGCGGCTCACAGGCCCCGTGCACCATGAAGTGTTCCCGTGCGCGAGGATTGGCCGAGGCGCCGAGAAAGGCCTCTGGCTTGAGCCGGGTTCTTCGAGCCGAACCCTTCCGTTTCAGCTCGAAGAAACCGGCCCGACTCATGCGCACCACACCTTTCCCGCAAGCTAGAATGACCTTGCAGCAGAGTCTTTAGTCGAGGGGGCCGATGTCCTGTCGTCAGCGGCCTCCTCGCTGCCTGCACATCTCTTTTCGATCGCGAGGTCGCGGAACGTGCCCCGCGCGCAGCTCTTCGCATGGCGGGGCTGTCTGAGCGCGGGACATGTCCCACGACCTGGGCACGTAACGAGAAAGGAAGCCCATGCAGTTCAGGGGAACGGTCTTCAGGTACGGACGAGACATCGACACCGACGTCATCATCCCGGCGCGCTACCTCAACACGTCGGACCCGGCCGAGCTGGCCAGCCACTGCTTCGAGGACCTCGACACCACCTTCACCTCGCGGGTGCAGCCCGGCGACATCGTGGTGGCCGACGAGAACTTCGGCTGTGGCTCCTCGCGCGAGCACGCGCCCGTGGCCATCAAGGCGTCCGGCGTCTCCTGCGTCATAGCCAAGAGCTTCGCGCGCATCTTCTATCGCAACGCCATCAACACGGGCCTTCCCATCCTCGAGTGCCCGGACGCGGCGGACGGCATCACCGAGGGCGACGTGGTCTCCGTCGACGCCGACACCGGCATCATCACGAACGAGACCACCGGGGCGACCTTCCACGCGCAGCCGTTCCCGCCGTTCATCCAGGAGATCATCAGCGACGGGGGCCTCGTCGCGCGCACCAAGCGCGTCATGGCCGAGAGGGGCGGCAACTGATGGCAGGCACGAGCTATCGCATCTGCACGCTGCCGGGAGACGGCATCGGCCCTGAGATCATGGCCGAGGCAAGGAAGGTCCTCGCCGCCGTGGGCGCCCGGCACGACGTCGAGTTCGTCTGCGAGGACCACCTCATCGGCGGTGCCGCCATCGACGCCACGACCGAGGCCGGCGGTCCCGTCTCGGCCCTGCCACCCGAGACGCTCGAGGCGGCGCGCGCCGCAGACGCCGTGCTCCTTGCCGCGGTGGGCGGCCCCAAGTGGACCGACACCAATGTGGGCTCCGTCCGTCCCGAGCAGG
>CAZUOD010000047.1:0-9529 GCA_964621975.1 uncultured Atopobium sp. | reverse complement strand
GCGCGCCAAACCGGCGAGAAACTCAGGGGTGCTCCCCGCTCGCGGCGGATCCAGAACCGCAACGTCGAAGCGCTCGCGCGACCCGTCGGCCGACATCCATCCCGTAGCATCGGCGCAGATGAACTCGCACCGCTCCCCGACGCCGTTGGCCCGGGCGTTTCGCCGGGCGCAGGCGACCGCGCCTGCCACCCGCTCGACGCCAACAACGCGCACGTCAGACGTGGCATGCGCAAGGCAGATGCCAATCGTGCCGGTCCCGCAGTAGGCATCCAGCACGCGCGGGGTCTCCGCGCCGCCGGAGACGGCATCCATGACCAGCTGATAGAGCGTCTCGGTCTGCTCGGGGTTGGTCTGGTAGAAGCTCGTGGGCCCAATCTCGAAGGTGCAGCCGAGCAGGCGATCATGCATGACGCCGGGCCCCCAGAGCGTGCGGCTGTGATGGCCCAAGATGGCGTTGGTGCGGCGGTCGTTGACGTTGAGGACGATGCTTGTGAGCTCGGGACACTCCGCGCGCAGCTCAGCTACGAGGCGGCCCTCGTCACGGAGCTTGTCCACGCGGGCAACGAGCGTGAGCAGCACGTCATTGGTCTGCCAGCCACAGCGCACGACGGCGTGGCGGAGCACGCCCACGCCGCGGTCCTCGTCATATGGGGGGATGTGCAGGCGCTCGGCCACGCGGGCAACGCCATTGAGAACCCTCCGGGCACGGGGGTCCTCGGCCAGGCAGTCCTCGCACGCGACGATGCGGTGCGTCCCGGCAGCATAGAATCCGCAGCGCACGCGACCGCGCGGGCCATGCGCGAACGGGGTGGCCGCCTTGTGGCGGTAGCGCAGGGGCTCGTCCATGCCACGGATGGGATTGATGGCGACGCCGTCCTGACGGGCCATCTCACCGAGGAGGCCCTCGACCTGCTCCTGCTTGCGTCGCAGCTGTATGGGGTAGGGCACCGCGAGCCACTCGCAGCCGCCGCACTCGCGCGCGATGGGGCAGGTGTAGGTCTTGTATCCCATGCGCCCCAGTATAGCCGTGCCGAGAGGTCGGAGGCGGGGCTCACCGAGGGTCCGGACGCGTAACCATCCGCATCACGTGCAGGTTGTGGACGGTTTCGAGCCGAGAAGTGACCGGAACCTGCAGGTTCGCAGGGAGCGGACGGGCCGGTCGGCACAACAACGGCCCCGCCGGGAGAACCAGGCGGGGCCGCAGTCGGTGCCTATGTCCAAAAACCCTAGGCGAGAATCGCCTCCACCGCGCTCTGGACGCCAGCGGCATCCAGGCCGTACTTGTGGAGCAGCTCCACGGCCGGACCGGACTCGCCGTAGACATCCTGCACGCCCACCTTGCGCACGGGCACGGGGCAACGCTCGGCCAGCACGTCGCACACGGCGCTGCCGAGGCCACCGATCACCGAGTGCTCCTCGCAGGTGACCACGCGCCCCGTCTTGGACGCGCTCGCCACGAGCAGGTCGGCGTCGATCGGCTTGATGGTGTGCATGTCGATGACCTCGCAGGAGACGCCGCTCGCGGCGAGCGCGTCGGCGGCCTCGAGGGCGGCCTGCACCATGAGGCCGCACGCCACCACGGTGACGTCGGTGCCCTCGCGCATGACGATGCCCTTCCCGACCTCGAACCCGGAGGTGTCGGCATCGCTGACCACGGGCACCGCGAGGCGCCCGAAGCGCATGTAGACCGGACCGTCGAGCTCATAGGCCGCACGCACGGCCGCCTTGGCCTCGACGTCGTCGCACGGCACGATGACCGTCATGCCGGGGATGGTGCGCATGAGCGCGATGTCCTCGTTGCACTGGTGCGTGGCGCCGTCCTCGCCCACGGAGATCCCGGCGTGCGTGGCGCCGATCTTCACGTTGAGGTGCGGATAGCCGATGGAGTTGCGCACCTGCTCGAAGGCGCGGCCGGCGGCGAACATCGCGAAGGTGCTCGCGAAGGCCACATGGCCCGTCGCGGCGATGCCGGCGGCAACGCCCATCAGGTTCTGCTCGGCGATGCCCACGTCGACGAAGCGGTCGGGATGGGCGGCCTTGAACTTCCCGGTCTGGGTCGCGGCGGCCAGGTCCGCGTCGAGCACCATGAAGTCGTCGTGCTCGGCGGCAAGCTCGACGAGCGCCTCGCCGTAGCTCTGCCGCGTGGCCACCTTCCTCACGTCTGCCATCCTAGATCGCCCCTTCCGCTGCCCCGAGCTCGCTCATGGCCTGCTCGAACTGCTCGTCATTCGGCGCCTTGCCGTGCCAGCCCACCTGGTTCTCCATGAACGAGACGCCCTTGCCCTTGACGGTCTCGCAGACCAGGCAGGTGGGGACGCCCTTGGTCGCGCGCGCCTCGTCGAAGGCGGCGCGCAGCTGCGCCAGGTCGTTGCCGTCGGCGACCTCCACCACGTGGAAGTTGAACGCCCGGAACTTGTCGGCGATGGGCATCGCCGAGTTGACCTCCTCGATGGTGCCATCGATCTGCAGGCCGTTGTGATCGACGATCACGCAGAGGTTGTCAAGGCCCCGGTTGCCCGCGAGCATCGCGGCCTCCCAGACCTGGCCCTCCTCGATCTCGCCGTCGCCGAGCAGCGTGTAGACGCGCCAGGCCCCGCCCCAATGCTTGGCCGCGATGGCCATGCCCACCGCGGTGGAGACGCCCTGGCCGAGTGAGCCGGTGGACATGTCGACACCCGGGGTGTCGTTCATGTTGGGGTGACCCTGCAGGTGGCTGCCCACGTGACGCAGCGTCTCGAGGTCGGCCTTGGGGAAGTACCCGCGCTCCGCGAGCGCGGCATAGAGCGCGGGGGCGCAGTGGCCCTTGGAGAGGACGAAGCGGTCGCGGTCGGCCTTGCGCGGGTCGGCCGGGTCGACGTTCATCTCCTCGAAGTACAGGTAGGCCAGGATCTCGGCTATCGAGAGGGACCCACCGGGATGGCCGGACTTGGCGGCATGGGTGCCCACCACGACCCCCTTGCGGATCTCATTGGCGACATGCCCGAGCTCTTCATCAGTCATGCAATCTCCTCCTTTCCGGCGGGCCGGGCCGCAGCCCGACCCAACACGTGAGCTACTGCGCCGCGACGACCTTGGCCCAGTCGGCGTCGAAGCTGGCCATGCCCTGGTCGGTGAGCGGGTGCCTGAGGCACTTCTTGAGGGCCGCGAAGGGCACCGTGGCGATGTCGGCGCCCAAGAGGGCCGCCTGGGTGACGTGGTGCGGGGTGCGCACGGAGGCGGTGATGACCTCGGGGCCGCCCTCGGCGTCCCAGTAGCCGTAGGAGTAGTTCTTGAGGGCGGACACCACCTCGGCGAGGTGGTCGAGGCCCTCGTCGCCGATGTCGTCGAAGCGGCCGACGAACGGCGAGATGTAGCGCGCGCCGGCGCGGGCGGCCAGCAGCGCCTGGGGAGCCGAGAAGACGAGCGTCATGTTGACGCGGATGCCCTCGGAGGCGAGCTGGTGCGTCGCGGGCAGGGAGGCCTCGCAGATCGGCAGCTTCACCACGATGTTGGGGGCGAGCGCCGCCAGGCGCCTGCCGTCGGCGATCATGCCCTCGGTGTCCTTGGCCTGCGACTCCGCCGAGACGGGCAGCCCCTCGCAGAGCTCGCAGATCTTGACCATGTGGCCCTCGAAGTCGGAGAGCTTGCCGCCGGTCCTCGCGTACAGGCTCGGGTTGGTGGTCACGCCGGAGAGCACGCCCCAGCTCGCGGCCTCGGCGATCTCGCCCAGGTCCGCCGTGTCGATGAAGAACTTCATGTCTCCCCCTTCTCCGTGCGATGCCCAGGAGGCACCGTCCCCTTCTCTGGTGAGCCCCTAGTGAGCGACACCTTCCTGTCCATAATATGCGTTAGGGCCATGCTTGCGAAGATAGTGCTTGTCGAGCAGGTACTGGGGCGCGGGGCCGCAGTGCGGGGCCAGGGCCTCGGTGTCGATGGCCATGCGCGCGACCTCCTCCACCACGACGGCATGGTAGACGGCCTGGAAGGCGTCCTTGCCCCACGTGAAGGGCCCGTGGTTGCGCACGAGCGCGGCCGGCACCGCCACCGGGTCGATTCCGCGCCCCGCGAAGCCGGAGACGATCACGTTGCCGGTCTCGAGCTCGTAGGCGCGCCCGATCTCCTCCTCGGTGAGGCCGCGCATGCAGGGCACCGGGCCGTAGAAGTAGTCGGCGTGGGTGGTGCCGTAGGACGGGATGTCGCGCCCGGCCTGGGCCCAGGCCACCGCGGAGCGCGAGTGCGTGTGCACCACGCCCCCCACCCTCTCGCCCCACGCGCGGTAGATGGCCGCGTGCGTGGCCGTGTCAGACGAGGGGTTGAGGTCGCCCTCGACCACGCCCCCCTCCATGTCGCACACGACCATGGACTCCGGGCTCAGGTCCTCGTAGTCCACGCCGGAGGGCTTGATCACGAACAGGCCCCGATCGCGGTCGAGCTCGGAGGCGTTGCCCCAGGTGAAGACCACCAGCCCGTGCTTGGGAAGGTCCATGTTGGCCTCATAGACCTTCTCGCGAAGCTCCTTGAGCATCATGAGAGACGCTCCCTTCTGCCGGGCATCCCCGGCCCCTAGATGAGTTTTGGCCCCTAGATGAGTTCGAAGTGCTCCAGCGCCGCCGCCACGCCGTCCTCGAGGACGCCCGAGGTGACGTAGCCGCCGATCTCGCGGACGCGCTCGATCACGTGCGGCTGCGCGTTGCCCATGGCGATCCCGGTCATGGCCGCCTCGAGCATGGGGAGGTCGTTCTCTGAGTCGCCGAAGGCATAGGTGTGCGCGGGGGGCTCGGGCAGGGCGTCCACGTAGGCGAGAAGCCCGGCGCCCTTGTTGATCCCCTCCACCGTGACCTCGTTCATGCCGTCCCCGAGGCGGTAGAGCACGAAGCTCTCGCGCAGGAGCTCGCTGCCCATGAACTTGTCGAGCTCGTGGTCGTGGAAGACGATCTTGGAGAAGCGCAGGTCGGGCCTGAGGTCGATGACCTCCTGCGCGGTGGTGACCGTGGTCACGCCGGGAAACCAGTTCTCCCCGCGGTCGAGCGAGACGTTGAGCTCGGCGCTCTCGATGATCATCGAGAGGTCGATGCGCTCCATCTCCACGAGGGCCGCCCGGACGAGCTCGGCCGGCATGGCGACGTCGCGCACCACGCGGCCGCCCTGCTCCACGAGGGCCCCGTCCATGGTGACGAAGCCCGAGAAGGGCAGCGACGCGACCTCCGGCACGACCAGCCCGTGCGGCCGACCGGTGCACAGCACGCACGAGCCGCCGGCGGCGACGAAGGCCTCCAGCGCCGCGCGGACGCGGGGGGTGGGCACGCCGTTGAGGTGGCGCTCGTCGCGGTAGACGAGGGTGCCGTCGATGTCGAAAAACGCCACCGCGCCGGAGGCGGACATGCTAGGCCCCCACCCGCTCGAAGGCCGCGTCGATCTTGCCGCGCACGTAGGCGGCGGCCTCCGAGGCCTCCTCGCGCCAGGCGTCGGAGCCCACGTACCAGAACTCCGCCACGTAGCGGCGCACGCCCTGGGCCGCGAGCTCGTCGAGGGCGCCCTCGTAGTCCGTGGTGCCCGTCCCGAAGGGGACCTCGCGGTAGCGGCCCGCCACGGTCTCCTTGCAGTGCGCGGCGATGATGTGGCCGCGGCCGGTGGCGATGTCCTCGGCCACGCTCGTGCCGTAGATGAGCGAGGCGTTGGTGAGGTTGCCCATGTCCGGGTAGACGCCCAGGTAGGGGCTGTCGATCTCGGAGACGTAGGCCATGGCCTTTTCCACGGTGTCCATGAAGGGGGTCTCCATGGTCTCGAAGCCCATGAGGACGCCCACGCGAGACGCCATCTCCACGCAGGTGGCGAGGTTCTCGGCGAAGCGGGCGCGCGTCTCGGGCGTGCCCTCCTCGTAGTAGACGTCGTAGCCGGCGAGCTGGATGGTGCGTATGCCGAGGTCGCAGGCGAGGTCGAGGGCCCTCTTCATGATCTCGAGCGAGCGGGCGGCAACCGCCGGGTCGCTCGCGCCGAGCGGGTACTTCCTGTGCGCCGACAGGCACATCGAGCGGATGAGCGTCCCTGTGCTGTCCATGTTGCGGACGAGCTGGCGCCGCTCGCCGGGCGTCCAGTCCAGGCGCTCGAGACGGGCATTCGACTCGTCCACGCTCATCTCGACGTAGTCGAACCCGCTCTCGCGCGCCACGTCGAGCCGCTCGATCCAGGTGAGCTCGGCAGGAACGGCCTTCTCATACATGCCGAGCAGGTACTTCTTGGACATGGTCTCTCCTTTCGGCCCTTCCGACGTCATGCCGTGCCAAGGGGGCGGGGCCGGCCGCTTCCCAGGTCGGCCGGCCCCTGACCCTCGTGCGTCGACTCCCCTGAGCCGGCGGGGGAGCTACAGGACGCTGCGGAACGGGACGTTGGGCTCCTCGTCGAAGCAGTCCTCAAAGCCGCGGCGATACACGTAGTACTTCTTGTCGGCGTCCGTCGGGTAGGTGTAGTGGCCGCCCACCTTCCAGTAGTAGGGGCGGAAGTCGTAGCCCAGGCGCTCCTTGCGCATCTGGTACAGGACCTCGATCTCGTTGAGGTCGGCCTCGAAGTTGGTCCAGACGTCCCAGTGGATGGGGATGACCACCTTGGCCTGCAGGGCCTCGGCCATGCGCAGGATGTCGGAGGCCTCCATCTTGTCCTGCATGCCGATGGGGTTGCAGCCGTAGGACCCGAAGGCCACGTCGACGCCGCCGTACTCCTTGGCGATGTCCTTGCCGTGCTTGGCGAAGTAGATGGAGTAGTGGGAGTCGCCGCTGTGGTAGATGTTGCCGCCGGGCGTGCGCAGCAGGTAGTTGACGGCCTTCTCGTCCATGTCCATCGGGCACGTGCCCCAGAGGTCCTCGCGGTCGGGGCCGGTGGAGTCGGTGGTGGTGATGCAGGTGCGGTCGAAGGAGTCCATGGCGATGATCTCGATGTCGCCCACCTGGACCTTGTCGCCGGGCCTCACCACGATGCAGCGGTCCTCGGGCACGCCCCACTTGAGCCAGAAGTTGACGGACTTCTGCGGGCCGATGAACGGCACGGGGATCTCCTTGCCGTCGGCGTCGGTGGTGGTCATGCCGGACTGGATGACGTGCGCCGCGAACTCCTTGGACATGTGGTCCTGGTGGTAGTGCGTGGCCAGCACGGCGTCGACGTGGCTGATGGCGAACGGGTCGAAGACGTAGGGGATGTTGCGCAGGTTGGGCTGCATGGCGCGGCAGCCGGCCATGTTGGCCATCTGGTGGCCGACGGCCATCTTGCCGTTGCCGTGGGAGCGCTTGCCGTTGCCCGTCCACAGGTCGATGGTGATGGCGGTGTCACCGGGGGTCTTCATGTAGATGCCCGTGCAGCCGAGCCACCACATCTCGACGGTGCCGGGGGCCGGCTTGGCGGCCTCCATGTCCTCGTTGAGCCAGGTGCCCCACTCGGGGAAGGTGTTCATGATCCACTTCTCGCGAGTGACCTCGTCGATAGCTGACATTCCTGCAGCCTCCTTTCTCGTGACAGGGAGCGCGCCCTGTCAGACCGTTACCTCGTAGAGCGCGACCTCGTCGGTCTCGCGGTTGGCCGCCACGATGCGCGTCGCGTCGCCGTCCGTGAAGGCCCAGCAGTTGGCGGGACCGTGGTCGTGGTCGATGACCTCGAGCTGGTAGGTGCCGTCCGCATAGAAGACGCGCAGCAGCTCGCGACCGCCCTTGCGGTTGCCCACGACGGCACAGCTCTCGCCCAGGAGCTCGCCGCCCCAGATGGCGTGGAGGAAGGGGCGCCGCTCGGGGTCGACCCAGACGCGCTCGTAGGTGTCGGGGCTCGACGCCTCGTGCCAGACGGACAGGGTGTCGCCGTGGAAGGCGGAGAGGGTGAGGATCTCGTCCTTGCCGTCACCGTCGAGGTCGACCACGCAGATGTCGCTCGTGGGCTGCACGATGAGGCAGCTCACGGACCACTCCCCGTCGGCCGTCGCGGGAGGCACGTAGCGGAAGACCCCCGCCGCGGTGGAGACGAGCGCGTGGCTGTGGTCGGGCGCGCACCAGAAGCCGTGGTTCTGCAGCTGGCAGCCGCAGAGCTCGGTGAGGGCGAGCTGGTTCTGCTCGTCGTGCTCCTCGATGGCGCCGTCGAGCGCGGCCACGTAGACCGCCCCGGGCGTGAGCCAGTCGTCCTTGATCTGGCGACAGGCGCCCTTGATGGTGCAGGCGATGAGCCACAGCCGGCCGTCCGCGCCCGTGAGCAGGCCGAAGCGGTGCACGTAGGGCAGGTCGCAGAGCTTGGAGGGGCTCCAGGTGCCGTCGGCGGCGCGGGTGTAGCTCATGATGCACGCGGTGTCGGCCCCGTGGTTGGGCGAGAAGAACTCCGAGGTCGCGAGCAGCTGGTCGGAGCGCCCGGGGACCTGCGTGACGGTCATGACGCCACCGGGACCCTCAGCCACCGTCTCCATCGGGGTGCCGTCGAGCGCGAAGCGGCGGATGGGGCCGTCCTTCTCGACGCCGACCACGAAGCTCGGGGCGTCGTCGCCATAGAACATGCCGATGGCGTAGGCCTTGGGCATGCCCGCGATGGGGGTCTTCGCGTAGTCCATGCTCCTCGCCGCCCCTTACGCCTTGAACTTCTCGGCGGCGCCGCAGGAGACGAGGGCGTCCTCCATCTCCTTGTCGGACAGGACGTTGCGCAGGCCGATGACGGTCACGCCGGCCTTCTCGGCGCTGTCGTACATGTTCTTGAAGTTGGCGGGGGCAAAGACGATGTCGTACTGGCGGGCGGAGGAGACCCCCTCCGAGAGGGCGCAGTGGTGGATCTCGGTGACGCCCATCCCGAGCTTCTTGGTGACGCGCTCGGCGGTCATCTTCATCATGAGGGAAGTGCCGGCACCGTTTGCGCACGCGACGAGGATCTTGCAGTTCATGGTCTCTCCTTTCTCTGGCCGGGGCCCTCTGCCCCGGCCACTTACCTGCTTGGTTCACATGGGGCGTCCTGGGGCCGCCCCGATGGGCTGGCTACTTGGAGGCCTCCTCGGAGCGGATCTTCTTGCACTGCTCCCAGTCCTCGACCTCCATGAAGTAGGTCTCCTTGTGGGCGCGGTACTGGAGCTGCGGGATGGCCAGGAGCGCGATGACGCAGACCGCGATGCCGGCGTAGCCGAGGTAGTGCATGATCACGGTCATGGCAGGCCAGACGGTCGCCCAGTCGAACATGCCGAGGTAGCCGCCGTAGGCCGCCACGCCGACCCAGCCGGCGATGAGGGCGGAGCCGAAGACCTGGATGAGGCCGGAGATGAACGGCAGGATCATGCAGGCGCGCAGGCCGCCCTTGTCGTTGGCGTAGACGCCGATGGTGGCGTTGTCGAAGAACAGGGGCACGAAGCCGGCCATGACCACCACGGGGCTGCCGAGGAGCAGCAGGGCCCCGATGGCGAGGAACTGGCCGAGGGCGCCGAAGAGGAAGCCGATGGTCACGGCGTTGGGAGCACCGAAGCCGTAGGTGACGGCGCAGTCGACGCCGGGGACGGAGCCCTTGAGGAGCTTGGAGGAGATGCCCTGGAAGGAGTTGGTGAGCTCGG
>CAZUOD010000046.1:6663-9931 GCA_964621975.1 uncultured Atopobium sp. | reverse complement strand
TGCCCAGGAGCAGGCCCGAGGCCACGATGGCCGGGATGATGGGCACGAAGACGTCACCGAGGAGCTTGATGGCGCGCATGAGGGGGTTGGTCTGCCGGTCGGCCGCGGCGGCCTTGGCCTGCTCGGTGGTCGACGCGCTGATGTGGCCGAGCGAGACGAACTCCTCGAAGACCTTGTTGACGACGCCGGTGCCGTAGATGACCTGCAGCTGGCCCGATGCCTTGAAGCTGCCCTTGGCGCCGGCCGCGCTGTCCACGGCAGCCTGGTTGACCTTGGAGTCGTCGGCGAGCACGAGGCGCAGCCGCGTCGCGCAGTGCGCGGCGGAGACCACGTTCGATGGCCCGCCTATCGCGTCGAGAACCTCCTTGGCCGCCTGTCTGTAGTCGAGTGCCATGAAGCCACCTTTCCTCGATCTGACGTTGCGTCCTTGCATATGGAATCGTTCCCATATGAAATCGTTCTCACAATACCGCCGAACGTCGGCCGGCACGGTGTGGGATGTGGCGATGAGGGCGAACGGTAGGTATCCGTCGGCAGACGGTACGTCTGGGGGCTTGGCCGGGCCGAGCGGGCTAGCGCGTGGAGTTTCTCGCCACCACCTCGTAGTCCATCCTGACCTCACGGGGCTCCGAGAGGCCGCTGGCCATGGCCTCAACGAGCAGCGTGGCCGCCCGCTCGCCGGAGGTCTTGTAGTGGTGGTGGACGGTGGTGAGCGTGGGCGTGACGACCTTCGAGACCTCGGAGTCGCCCACGCCGCAGACCGAGACGTCCTCGGGCACGCGCCGGCCGTACTCGCGCAGGCAGGTGAGGGCGCCGTGGGCGATCGAGTCGGTGGCGCAGACGATGGCGTCGATGTCGGGCGCGGCGAGGAGCAGCCGCTCGGCCTGCTCGTAGCCCGAGTCCATGGTGAAGGCCGCCACGGCGAGGTCGTCCGGCCGCACGCTCACGCCCGCGTCGGCGCAGGCGGCGAGGAACCCCTCGCGCCGCATGCGCCCGGCCGAGACGTCCTCCTCGAGGACGCCGACGTAGGCCGGCCGGCGCGCCCCGCGCAGCGCGAGCGCCGACACCTCGCGCAGGGCCGAGAAGTCATCCTGGAAGACGCAGGTGTGGCCGCTCACGAGCTGGTCGAGCACCACGAGCGGCACCGGCAGCGCGTCGAAGGCCCGCTCGTGCTCGGGGGTGAGCACCGTCGCGATGAGGATGACCCCGTCGACCTGGCTCCTCTCGGCAAAGAGGTGCAAGAACTCGACCTCGCGCGCGGCGTCGTTGTCGGTGTTGGCAAGGAGCACCTGGTAGCCGGCCTCGTTGAGCACGAGCGTGATGCCGGCGACCATCCGGCTCACCGACGCGGAGTTGATCTTGGGGATGATCACGCCCACGAGGTTGGTCTTGCCGGTGCGCAGGGTCTTGGCGTGGCTCGAGGGCACGTAGCCGGTCCGCTCGATGACGCGGCGGATGGCCTCGCGCTTCTCCTGCGAGACGTAGCCGTCGTTGAGGTAGCGCGACACCGTGGCGCGCGAGACCCCGGCCATCTGTGCGATCTGGTTGATGTCCATGCGTGCCCCCTTCACGCACGAGTCTAGCGCATGGCCGCCGGGCGCCGCCTCCGGCGCCCGATCTTTGGCGCCAGGGCAGGTCGCGCGCCGGGATGGGGTATAACGGATGCAAGCGACAACAACCGAGGAGGAGCCATGGGAAACGAGGTCATCACTGCCATGACGCAGCGGCGCAGCGTGCGCGCCTACACCGACGAGGTGCCGTCCGACGAGGTCATCGAGCAGGTCGTGGAGGCGGGCCTGTGGGCGCCGAGCGGGCGCGGCCTGCAGTCGCCTGTCATCCTCGCCGTGACCGACCGCGCCCTGCGCGATCGCCTCTCGGCCATGAACGCCGAGGTCATGGGTGCGCCCGAGGGGACCGACCCCTTCTTCGGCGCGCCTGTGGTCCTTGTGGTCCTCGCCGACCGGACGGCCCCCACCCACGTCTACGACGGCAGCCTCGTGATGGGCAACCTGCTGCTCGCCGCCCACGAGCTCGGCCTCGGCAGCTGCTGGGTCCACCGGGCCAGGGAGGAGTTCGACTCCCCGGAGGGCAAGGCCATCCTCGCCGAGCTCGGCGTCGAGGGCGACTACGAGGGCATCGGCCACTGCGTCCTGGGCTACCCCGCCGAGGTCCCCGCGCCGCGGCCGCGCCGCGAGGGTCGTGTGGTCTGGGCGCGGTAGGGGAGCTGCGCCCCGCCGCTCTGTGCTAGCCTAGGTGGGCCGGGCGCGCGCCCGGCCCTGACGGCCGACGAAGGGCGGATGATGGACCTCAGCCAAGCCATAGAGTGCGCGAGCGCCTTCGTCTTCCCGGGGTTTCTCACCGATGACGCGTCCCTCTCGGCAGAGCGTGCCAGAAACGAGGACGCGCTCGTGACGCTCATGTCCGCCTGGCGCTCGGCGCCGGCGGGGCGCGAGCCCTTCTCGTACGACCTCGTGCTCTCGCTTGCCGACCGCAACCGTGACATCTGCGACCGCTTCGGGACCGAGCGGCTGCGCGACATCTCCACCTCCACGCTCGCGCGCGGGCTCTCGACGGCCGACCTCATCCATGCCGTCGCCGTGCTCCAGCACCGCAGCGACGCCCAGGTGGCGGCGCTCGCCGGCCCGGACGCGCGCGACCTGGGCATAGCGTGGGTCGACGCGCCGGTCTCGGGCATGGTGGTGGGCATCGACATCGAGACCACCGACCGCGACCCCGCGCGCGGCTACATCATCAACGTGGGCCTGGAGTTCATGAGCGTGGGGCCCGACGCCCGCCCGCACGACCCCTTCGCCGGCTACTTCGGCCTGCCCGCCATCTACGCCGAGAAGGGCGTGCCGCTCGCGGACATCCACAAGATCCAGTGGTCCGACCTCGAGGGCCGCACGCCCTTCCGCGAGGACAGGCAGGCCCAGGCCGCCATCCTCGCCGCGCTGAGCACCTACCCGTTCATGGCGCACAACGCCGCCTTCGAGGACTCGTGGTTCATGCTGCACATCGACGGCTACGCGCAGGCCCGCAAGGACGGTCGCGTGGTGCCCATCGACACGCGCGACGTCTGCCGCCGCGTTGACCCCGAGGCCCGCACGCTCCCGCACGAGCAGCGCCCGGCGTCGCTCGAGAGCTGGGCGCGGCGGCGCGGCACCCTCAAGGCGGGCCAGTCCGAGCGCCACCTGGGCCTTGACGACGTCGAGCTCATGCTTGCCACGGTGCAGGCGGAGTTCGCGGAGCGCAACATGCTGTAGGGGCC
>CAZUOD010000046.1:0-6563 GCA_964621975.1 uncultured Atopobium sp. | reverse complement strand
TCGGGCCCGCTTGTGCCGACGCGGCGCGCGATGACCTTCCGGCCGCGTTGGCGTACCATGTCCCCTCGGACATCGCAGCCGATCTGGGGAGTGACCTCATGCCGACCGACGAGAGATCTGCGGCCGCCGGGCTCGTGGAGTTCCTGCGCGCCTGTCCCACCGCCTTCCATGCCGCAGCACAGATCCGGGCCCGCCTGGACGAGGCCGGGTTCTCCTACCTGCCCGAGGGCGCCGCGTGGGCCATGGAGCCCGGCGGGCGCTACTACACAATCCGGAACAACTCGAGCGTGGTGGCCCTCAAGGTGGGGTCGCGCCTCGACAGCTACCACTTCCAGCTCGTCGTGGCCCATGCGGACTCGCCGACCTACAAGGTCAAGGCCGTGCCCGAGCTCTCGGGTCCCGAGGGATGTCTGCGCCTGGGCGTCGAGGCCTACGGCAGCATGATCGACCACACCTGGCTCGACCGGCCGCTCGGCGTGGCCGGCCGCGTCATGGTCCGGGACGGGTCGCGCGTGGAGAGCCGCCTCGTCAACGTGGAGCGGGACGTCTGCCTCATCCCGAGCGTGGCCGTCCACTTCGACCGCTCCTCGGGCCTGGAGCCCCGCCTCAACCGCGCGACCGACCTCGTCCCGCTCTTCTCGGCCGGCGCGCTCTCGGCCGGCGCCTTCGACGCCATGGTCGCCGAGGCGGCGGGTGCCTCGGCCGCCGACGTGCTCGCGCGTGACCTCTTCCTCGTGGCGTACGAGGAGCCGCGCGTGTGGGGACAGGCGGGAGAGTTCGTCTCGGGCGCGCGGCTCGACGACCTCCAGTGCGCCTACGCCGCGCTCGAGGCGTTCCTGGCGGCCGAGAACGAGCACGACGTGAGCGTCTTCGCGTGCCTCGACAACGAGGAGGTGGGCTCGGGCACCAAGCAGGGCGCGCTCTCGACGCTGCTGGCGGACTCCCTGCGCCGCGCCAACGCCGCCCTCGGGCGCATCGACGAGGACCTCAGCCGCGCGATCGCCGGCTCCATGCTCGTGAGCTGCGACAACGTCCATGCCGTCCATCCCAACCACCCTGAGCTCCACGACGAGGCCAACCGCTGCCGGCTCAACGGTGGCATCGTGATCAAGGAGGCGGCCAACCAGCATTACTGCACCGACGCCTTCAGCCGCGCGGCGATCGTGGCCGTCCTGGAGCGTGCGGGCGTCCCGTACCAGACCTTTGCCAACCGCTCCGACATCGAGGGCGGATCCACCCTGGGAAACCTCTCCAACATGCAGGTGAGCCTGCATGCCGTGGACGTGGGCTGCCCGCAGCTGGCCATGCACTCGGTCTTCGAGACCACCGGCTCGCGCGACACCGCGCTCGCGATCGACGCCCTCACCGCGTTTCTGGCGGCCGACCTCGTCATCGACGGCGCGGACGCCATCGTGCTCTGAGGCGCGGGCGCGCGACCGGCTCCCGCCCTACTCGTCGCCGAAGCTGATGCCGAGGAGGCGGGCCTCGCGCACGAGGTCGCTCTTGGGGTCGACGTACTTGAGCTTGCCGGCGACCTCCTTGAGCGGCACGCGCACCATCTGCCCGTCCTGCAGGGCCACCATGAAGCCGAACCTGCCCTCCAGGCAGCCGCGCGCCGCCTCGACGCCGCACTGCGTGGCGAAGATGCGGTCCTGCGCGTCGGGCGCGCCGCCGCGCTGCGTGTGGCCCGGGATGGCCACGCGCACCTCGCGGCCCGTGCGGCGCGATATCTCGTCGGCGATGTCGTAGACGATGGAGGGGGACGTCCGGGCGGCCACCTTCCGCTTGTACTCCTTCTTCGGGAGCGCGGCGTCCTCCTTGGAGATGGCACCCTCGGCCACCACGACGATCGTGAAGCGCGCGCCGTGGCGGTCCCGCTCCTCGATCGTGCGGATCACGTTGGCCATGTCGTAGGGGATCTCGGGGATGAGGATGACGTCGGCGCCGCCCGCCACGCCCGCGTAGAGCGGGATCCAGCCCACCTTGTGCCCCATGATCTCGATGACGAAGACGCGACCGTGGCTTGACGCCGTGGTGTGGATCTCGTCGATGCAGCGCGTGGCCACCTCCACCGAGCTCGTGAAGCCGAAGGTCATGTCAGTGCCGTAGGTGTCGTTGTCGATGGTCTTGGGCAGGGCTATGACGTGCAGCCCCTCCTCGCGCAGGCGGTTGGCGGTCTTGGTGGAGCCGTTGCCGCCGAGCATGAACAGGCAGTCGAGCCCGAGCTTGCCGTAGGTGCGCCTCATCGCCTCGACCTTGTTGACGCCGTCGGCCTCGGGCACGTCGAGCAGCTTGAACGGCGTGCGGCTCGTCCCCAGGACGGTGCCGCCGCGCGTGAGGAGCCCCGAGAAGTCCCGGTTGTCCATCTTGCGGTACCGGCCGTAGATGAGGCCCTGGTAGCCGTCCTCGAAGCCGTAGACCTCCACCGGCTCGGGAGAGTTCTTGTAGAGGGTCTTCACGATGGCACGCATGGTCGCGTTGAGCGACTGGCAGTCGCCACCGCTCGTGAGCAGGCCAACCCTAAGCATGCTTGTCCTTCCTCCGTGGGCGCAGTGACCCCCATTATCCTCTTCCGGGGAGGGGAGGGACGCCTTGCCGTGAGCGGGCCCCTCGGCCGGTGGGCAAGACGTCTGCTAGCATGTCATGAGCGACGAGAGGAGACGGGACATGGCACAACCGCACGACGACGACCGCGACGTGGCCGAGGCCATCGCCGCCGGCAGGCGCGCGCTCACGAGCCTCGAGGAGGCGGCCGACGCCCTCGAGAGCGCGGGACGCTGGGGGGTCTTCGACATCTTCGGCGGCGGGGCGCTCACGAGCCTCGTCAAGCACTCGCGCATCAACGACGCGCAGGACGCGCTCGCCCGCGCCCGCGCCGACCTCGCGGACTTCACGCGCGAGGCCTCCGACCTGCGGGCCATCAACGAGGTGCGCGTTGACGTGGGCACCCTGAACACCGCGATCGACATCCTGCTCGACAACCCGTTCGTGGACATCTACGTGCAGCGCAAGATCGACGACGCCCAGGATACCGTGCAGGCCGCGATCGAGGCCACGAAGGTGGTGCTGCGCCGACTGGGCGCGTGATCGCGCGACTGACGGGCGCATCCGGGGTTGCCATACATGGTTTGTATGGCAACCCCCTTCTTTATGTATTTTACCGACGGGAAGACGCGACCTACCATAGGGGTCGCAGCAGCAGCGCACGTCGTCGGTTGGAGGCATCCGATGGTCCTCGGTCTGGGAGCTCCCGAGCTCGTCGTCATCGTACTGGTCGCCCTGGTCGTGTTCGGCCCCAAGAACCTGCCCAAGCTGGGCTCGGCCCTCGGCAAGACGGTCAGGAACGTGCGCGAGGGCATGAGCGGCGAGCTCGACGAGCCCGAGCGGCCGTCACCCTCGGCCGAGGCCTGCGAGCCCGTCTATGAGACCGCCGACGACAAGGGCGCCCTCTCGGAGTAGCCCGCCCGAACAGTCCTTCCTCCCCAAGGCCCCCGGTCACACCGGGGGCCGCCCTGTGTTCGGGTGCCCTGCGGTCGGTCGGGCCTGCCGGGTCGGCGGCCGCTTCCGATCACGCCCTCTTGCTGGTTGACGAATACCCCCATAGGGTATATTCTCGCCAGAAGACCCCCTGGGGGTATCTGAGAAGGGAGGCGCCATGGCCGAGGGAAGCTGCTGCGGGGCGGCGCACAAGCACACGCCGCGCTCCGACGAGCTCAAGCGCGACATCACGCGCCGCATCAACCGTGCCGTGGGGCAGCTCAACGGCATCCGGCAGATGATCGAGGACGACCGCTACTGCGGCGACGTCCTCACGCAGCTCGCCGCCGTCGAGTCGGCCGTGAAGGCGGTCTCGCGCGAGGTCATGCGCGACCACCTTGAGACCTGCGTCGTCGAGCGCATCCAGGCCGGCGACACCGAGGTCACCGACGAGGTCATGGACCTCTTCCGCAAGTTCATGTGAGCCGTGCCCGCCCGGCGGGCGCGGCGAGAGGGAGCGCCATGAGGGAGACATTCGACATAGAGGGCATGACCTGCGCGGCGTGCTCGGCGCGCGTGCAGAGCGCGGCCTGTGGGGTCGAGGGCGTCTCGGCCGCCACCGTCAACCTGCTCAAGAACTCGATGGAGCTCGACTATGACGGTACCGACGAGACGGCCGCGGCCGTGGTGTCGGCCATCGAGGAGTCCGGCTACGGGGCGCGCCGGCGCGCGGCCGCAGGTCCCGGGCGCGCGCCGGCGCCGGCGGAGCGGCCGGGTGCCGCCGCCGAGCGCGCCGTCCGCGAGAGGAGGGACCAGCTCATCGTCTCGGCGATCTTCTCGGTGCCGCTGTTCTACGTGGCCATGGGGCCGATGTTCGGCTGGCCGCAGCCCGCGCTGCTCGACGGGGACGCCAACCTCATGGCCCAGGGCCTCACGCAGCTCCTGCTCTGCGTGCCCATCCTCGTCGTGAACCGCCACTACTTCGTGACCGGCCTCAAGGCGCTCGTGCGTCGCGCGCCCAACATGGACTCGCTCATCGCGCTGGGCTCGGCCGCCTCGGCCGTCTGGAGCGTGGCCAAGCTCTACCAGATGGCCTGGGCCGTGGGCGCCGGGGACATGAGCTCGCTGCACGCCGCGGCGCACGACCTCTACTTCGACTCGGCCGGCATGATCTTGACCCTCATCACCCTGGGCAAGTACTTCGAGGCACGCGCCAAGGGCCGCACCACCGACGCCATCACCGCCCTCATGGACCTCGCGCCCCAGGTGGCCACCGTCGTGCGCGACGGCGCGGAGGTGCAGGTCCCCGCCGACGAGGTCGTGGTGGGGGACCGCGTGATCGTGCGCGCCGGTGAGTCGGTGCCGGTCGACGGCGTCGTGGTGGAGGGCGCGGCCGCGGTGGACGAGTCGGCCATCACGGGCGAGCCCGTCCCGCGCGAGCTGGGCGTCGGCGACAGGGTCACCGGCGCCACCGTGAGCACGCGCGGGTGGTTCGCCATGGAGGCGCGTGCCGTGGGCGACGACACCACGCTCGCCGGCATCATCCGTCTCGTCGACGAGGCCACGAGCTCGAAGGCCCCCATCGAGCGGCTCGCCGACAAGATCTCGGGCGTCTTCGTCCCGGTGGTCATCGCGATCGCGGCGGTCACGCTCGTGGCGTGGCTCGCCATCACGGGGGGCGACCTCGCGACCGCGCTCACGCACGCCATCTCCGTCCTCGTGATCAGCTGCCCGTGCGCGCTTGGCCTCGCCACGCCCACCGCGATCATGGTGGGCACGGGGCGCGGCGCCGCCAACGGGATCCTCATCAAGTCGGCGGAGGCGCTCGAGGGCGCCTGCGACGTGGACACCGTGGTCATGGACAAGACCGGCACCGTCACGGCCGGCGAGCCCCGCGTGAGCGACGTGCGCGTGGCCGCGGGTGCCACCGAGGCCGAGCTCGCCCGCGTGGTCGCGGCCCTCGAGCGCAAGAGCGAGCACCCGCTGGCCTCGGCCGTGTGCGCCTGGGTCGACGAGGCCCATGCCGGCGCGGACGCCGACGCCCGGGTGGGGGACTTCGAGCAGGTGCCGGGCGGCGGCCTCTCGGCCACGGTCGACGGCGCGGTCGCGCTCGCCGGAAACGCCCGGCTCATGGCCGCGCGCGGCGTGGCTCTCGGCGGGCTGGAGCCCGTGGCGGCCCGGCTTGCCGACGAGGGTCGCACGCCGCTGTTCTTCTCGCTGGGCGGCCGGGCGCTCGGGATGATCGCGGTGGCCGATCCCGTCAAGCCCACGAGCGCGCGGGCCGTGGCGCGCCTCAGGGCGCTGGGCGCGCGGGTGGTGCTGCTCACCGGGGACCAGGAGCGCACCGCGGCCGCCGTGGCGCGCCAGGTGGGCGTGGACGAGGTCATCGCCGGCGTGCTGCCCGCGCAGAAGGAGGGGAAGGTCCGCGAGCTCCAGGCCGCGGGGCACACGGTGGCCATGGTGGGCGACGGCATCAACGACGCGCCGGCGCTCGCCCGCGCCGACGTGGGCGTGGCCATAGGCGCCGGGACCGACGTGGCCATAGGCTCGGCCGACGTGGTGCTCATGCGCTCCGACCCGGCCGACGTGGCCACCGCGATGGAGCTCAGCCGCGCCACGATGAGAAACATCAAGCAGAACCTCTTCTGGGCCCTGTTCTACAACGCCATCTGCATCCCGGTGGCGGCCGGTGCGCTCACGCCCTGGGGCATCACGCTGAACCCCATGATCGGCGCCGCGGCGATGGGCTTCTCGTCCGTCTTTGTGGTG
Source organism: uncultured Atopobium sp. (assembly GCA_964621975.1). GTDB lineage: Bacteria > Actinomycetota > Coriobacteriia > Coriobacteriales > Atopobiaceae > Thermophilibacter. The sequence goes on along the minus strand of CAZUOD010000046.1, from coordinate 317 downwards.
ACCAACGCGCTCAGGCTGCGCACCTGGAGGCCGAGCGAGGGAGCGGACGCGCCTGCGGGCACGGGAGACGGCGAGGTGGCCGTGAGTGTGGGGAGCGTTGGCATGGAGTCTGACGATCGAAAGGAACCTGCAATGAGGAAGACCCTGAACGTGTCCGGCATGATGTGCGCGCACTGCGTGGCCCACGTGACCAAGGCCCTCGAGGGCGTGGCAGGCGTGAGCGGCGTGGAGGTCTCGCTCGAGGCTGGCACCGCCACGGTGGAGGTCGCCGAGGACGTCACCGACGATGCGCTCATCGCCGCCGTGGCCGACGCCGG
>CAZUOD010000045.1:0-10477 GCA_964621975.1 uncultured Atopobium sp. | reverse complement strand
TGCCCCTACAGCGAGCGCAGGGCGTCCACGAGGGCCGTCTTGTCGGCGGTGCGCTCGTCCTTCATCTTGATGACGCGCGCCGGGCAGCCTGCGACCACGGCCCCGGCCGGCACGTCCTCCACGACCACGGCCCCGGCCGCCACCACGGCCCCCTCGCCCACGCGGCAGCCCTCGATCACCACGGCGTTGGCACCGATGAGCACGTCGTCCTCCACGACGACGGGCACGGCGCTCGCCGGCTCCACCACGCCCGCGAGCACCGCGCCCGCGCCCACGTGGCAGCGCGCCCCCACGATGGCACGCCCGCCGAGGACCGCGCCCATGTCGATCATGGTGCCCGCGCCCACAACGGCGCCGATGTTGATCACCGCGCCCATCATCACCACGGCGTTGTCACCGATCTCCACGCGCTCGCGTATGATCGCGCCCGGCTCGATGCGCGCGTTCACGTCGCGCAGGTCGAGCAGCGGCACCGCGGAGTTTCGTCGGTCGCACTCCACGTCCAGGTACTCGATCCTGTCCGCGCCCGCCTCGATGACCTTGGCGAGCTCGGACCACTCCCCGAGCACGACGCGCCCCTCGGGCCCGCCGTAGACGTGCGCGTCCCCCCAGTCGAGCGGCTCGCCGCCCCGCTCCCGCACGTACACCTTGACCGGCGTCCTCTTGGGCGAGGTCGCGATGAAGTCGATGATCTCCTGCGCGTCCACTGAAGCCTCCTAGCCAAACATGAGCTGCTCGAACGTGTAGAACCCGCACGGCCGCGCGAGCAGCCGCTCGGCCGCGGCGACGGCGCCGGTCACGAAGATCTGGCGGCTCGTGGCGCGATGCGTGAGGCAGACCTCCTCGTCGGTGCCGAAGAGGTGCACCTCGTGCGTGCCGGCCACGGTGCCGCCGCGCAGCGCGTGCACGCCGATCTGGCCGGCCGGGCGCGGGCCCACCAGCCCCTCGCGCCCGCTCACGACCTCGCGCGCGCCCGTGGGGTCGATGGCCTCGACCAGCATCCTCGCCGTGCCGGAGGGCGCGTCGGCCTTCTGGTTGTGGTGGCACTCCACGACCTCGGCGTCCCAGCCCGCGAGCGCCTCGGCCGCCATGGCCGTGGCCCGACGCAGCACCGCCACCCCGAGCGAGTAGTTCGCCGCCCAGACGACGCGCCCTCCCTCGCCGAGCGCGCGCAGCGAGGCCAGCGCCTCGTCGGCAAGCCCCGTCGTGCCCGAGACCACGGCCGCGCCGGTGCGCCGCGCGAAGGCCACCACGTGCGGCAGTGCCCCGGGCGCCGAGAAGTCCACGAGCAGGTCGGCGGCGGGCGCCGCCTCGTCGAGCTCGTCGATGTTTTTCACATCGAAGGTGCCGAGCACCTCGTGGCCCCGCGCGAGCAGCGCCTCGCGCACGAGCGTGCCCATGCGCCCGGAGCCGACCACCACCGCGCTAGCCAAGGAGACCGACCTCCCTCATCGCCGAGACGAGCCGTGCGCGGCCGGCGTCCGAGATCTGGTAGAGCGGCAGGCGGTAGTTCTCCTCGATGAGGCCCATCTCGGCAAGGGCGCACTTGACGGGGATGGGGTTCACCTCGCAGAAGAGCGCGTGGACGAGCTCGAGGTTCTCGAGCTGAGCGGCACGGGCGGCCGCCACGTCACCGGCGAGGAAGTCGGCGCACATCCCGTGCACCGTCGCCGGCGCCACGTTGGCCCACACCGAGATGACGCCGCACGCGCCGAGCGACATGAGCGGCACCACGATGTCATCGTTGCCGGAGAACATGCGGAAGTCATCGGAGAGGTAGCGCGCGGCCATGGTCGCGTACTCGATCGAGCCCGAGGCCTCCTTGATGCCGAAGGCGTTGGGATGGGCGGCCAGGCGCGCGAGGTTCCCCTCGCTGATGGAGCAGCCGGTGCGCCCGGGGATGTTGTAGAGCACGCACGGCACGTCGACCTCGTCGAGGACGGCCGTGAAGTGCCGGTAGATCCCCTCCTCGTTCGACTTGTTGTAGTAGGGCGTGATGAGCAGGAGCCCGTCCACGCCGAGGCGCACGAGCCCGGCGGCCTTGCGCCGCGACTCCTCCGTGGAGTTGGAGCCCGCCCCGCCGATCACCGGCACGCGCCCGGCCACGCGCTCGACCACGCAGCGCGCCACCTCGAAATCCTCCTCGTCGGTCATCGTGGAGGACTCTCCCGTGGTGCCAAGCACGAGGATGCCGTCCGTGCCTCCCGCAAGCTGGGCGTCCACGAGCCGCTCGAGCGCGGCGAAGTCGATCGACCCGTCCGCGGCAAACGGCGTCACGAGCGCCACCACAGATCCCTGAAGTCCTGTCATGTCCATGGTTCGTCCCTTCCTCTTGGTCTCTCACACGTCACTGCCCGCCGGATGCCCGGCAGGTCCCATCCGATCGCCGCGACCCCCACGCGCCAGCGCCGAGAAGCGCTCGTCCGCATCGAAGGTCGCGAAGTAGTCCGCAGGTGTCTCGGCGCGCCGGATCTGCCGCACGGAGCCGTCCTCGCGAAGGAGCAGCTCGGCCGAGCGCAGGGCGCCGTTGTAGTTGTAGCCCATCGAGTGGCCGTGGGCCCCGGCGTCGTGGATGAACAGCAGGTCGCCCACGCCGCACTCGGGCAGCATGCGGTCGCGCGCGAACTGGTCGCTGTTCTCGCAGAGCCGCCCCACCACGTTGTAGCGCCGCGTCGCGGGCTCGCCCTCGCGCCCCATCACGCTGATGTGGTGGTAGGCGTCGTAGACAGCCGGCCGCATGAGGTTGGCCGCGCAGGCGTCCACGCCCAGGTAGTCGCGGTAGGTGAGCTTCTCGTGGATCACGCGCGTCACGAGGGCCCCGGCCGGCGCGAGCATCCAGCGGCCGAGCTCGGAGAAGACGGCCACGTCGCCCATGCCGGCGGGCACGAGCACCTCCTCGTGCGCCCGGCGCACGCCCTCGCCAATGGCGCGCAGGTCGCACGGGGTGTCCTCGGGCCGATAGGCCACGCCGATCCCGCCCGAGAGGTCCACGAAGCCCACGTGGACCCCGAGCTCGCGCGAGACGCGCACGGCGAGCTCGAAGAGCATGCGGGCGAGCCTGGGGTAGTAGTCGTTTCCCTGGGTGTTGCTGGCGAGAAACGCGTGGATGCCAAACTCCTCCACGCCAAGGTCCCTGAGCTCGCGAAAGGCCTGCACAAGCTGTGCCTCGGTCATGCCGAACTTGGACTCCTCGGGCAGGCCGATGATCCCGTTGGAGGACTCGAAGGCCCCGCCCGGGTTCACGCGGCAGCAGACCGTGCGCGGCACGCGACCGCCGAGCGCGCGCGAGAGGCAGCCCACCATGTCGGGCCCGTCGAGGTTGATGATCGCGCCCATCTCGGCCGCCGCGCGGAAGTCCTCGTCGGGGGTGTCGTTCGAGGAGAGCATGACGTCACGCCCGCTCACGCCAGCGGCCTCGGCGAGCATGAGCTCGGGGCCCGTGGCGCAGTCGCAGCCGCAGCCGCACTCGGCGAGGATCGAGACGATCCACGGGTTGGGCGTGGCCTTGACGGCGAAGTACTCCTTGAAGCCGGGGTTCCAGGCGAAGGCCGCGTTGAGCTCGGCCGCGCGACGGCGGATCTCGGCCTCGTCGTAGAGGTAGAACGGCGTGGGGTGCTCGGCAGCGATGGCCTCGAGCTGGTCTTTGGTGACGAACGGCCGCTTCTCCATGGCACTCCCCGGCTCCGGGCAGGCGCGCCGCTCCAGACGCCGGGGGCTCGGCCCCAGGTGAGAAGGATAGCGCTCCTGCAAGGTCTACTCGCAGACAGTCCCGAGGGTGTTTCCCGCGGGCCCACCGCCGCGCCGCGCCCGGCAACGGAAGTTCGGCGGGCATTGCCTCCTCCCGAGATCCCTGCCTGCCGGCTCCCTCGGGGCTCTTCATGCCCGCTCCTCTATCGATGGGGAAAGCCTAGCACCGACATCGCATACCCACAAGGCGAAAAACAAACCTGAAACGTCAGCCCGTTGGGGTACGCTGTGGCGAGCCGTCACAAGGGGAGGCAGCACCATGGACGAGAGGGTCCGCGCCATCGCAACCGCCTACGCGGACGAGTGTCACGCCGAGGAGCTCGAGCTCCTGCGCGCGCTCGCGCGGATACCGGCCCCCTCCGGCCACGAGGAGCGCCGCGCCGAGTTCGTGCGCGACTGGCTCATCGCCGAGGGCGCGCCCGTGGGCGCGGTGCGCATCGACCGCGCCAAGAACGTCATCCTGCGCCTGCCGGCCGCCGACGGCAGCGACGGGCCCTGCGCCGTCTTCGCCGCCCACACCGACGTGGCCTTCCCGGACACCGACGAGCTGCCCCTCGCCGAGAGCGCCACGCGCCTTCTGGCCCCGGGCGTCGGCGACGACACGGCCAACCTCGCGGGCCTGCTCATGGCCGCGCGCTACCTCCTGCGCGAGAGCGTCCCGCTCGCCCGGCCGCTCCTGGTGGTGGCCAACTCCTGCGAGGAGGGCCTCGGCAACCTCGCCGGCACGCGCGAGCTCTTCCGCCACTACGCCGGGCGCGTGCGCGAGTTCACGAGCTTCGACCTCTACCTCGGCATGCACGTGACCTCGGCCGTGGGGTCGCACCGCTGGCGCGTGGCCTGCCACACCCAGGGGGGCCACTCCTGGGAGAACTTCGGGCGGGACAACGCCATCGAGGCGCTCTGCTCGTTCATCGAGGACCTCTACGCGCTCGAGCTCCCCACGAGCGCCAAGACCACCGTCAACGTGGGGCGCTTCGTGGGCGGCACGACGATCAACTCGATCGCCGAGGAGGCGAGCGTGCTCGTGGAGTACCGCTCGAGCTCCGAGGAGTGCCTCGAGCAGATGTACGGCAAGTTCGTGGTGCTCGTCGAGGAGCACCTGAGGGAGCGCACGCGCATCGACGCCAAGCTCATCGGGCGCCGCCCGGCCTCCGGCGAGCACGTGCCCGAGGGCCAGGCCGAGCTCATCCGCCGCACCGACGAGGTGCTGCGCGAGCTCGGCGGCGTGAGCCCCACCCACCAGGAGTCCTCCACCGACGCCAACATACCGCTCTCGCTCGGCATCCCCGCCCACACCGTGGGCACCGTGGAGGGCGACCTCCTCCACACCCGCGAGGAGTGGATCGAGAAGGACAGCCTCCGGCGCGGCCTGGCGGTCATCATGGCGCTCATGCTGGAGCACGCCGTCACGCCCTAGGCGCTCGAGGCGATGCGGGCGATCGCTCTCGGGGATTCGCCCAGGCTTCGCGTGTCACCCCGCCGGCGCGCCCCACCGGCACAAAAAAAGGAGCCCATAGGCTCCTCCTCCTGTGTGGGACGTGCGAGGCCTTACGACACGCGCACGCACTTGACGAGCAGCGGCGAGTCCACGTGGTTCTGCTCGTGGGAGGAGAACCACTCGTCAACGCCATTGAACAGGAGCTGCTCGCTGTCGGCCCAGAAGTGGCGCTCGTGGCCATCGAAGCTCGCCCGGTACTCGCCGCTCATGAACCAGCCGTTGTGGCACGCGTCGAACACCTTGCGCTGGCGCCTGTCCATGTCCTTGATCTTGGTCATGCCTTCCCTCCTTTCGTCAGTCTTAAACATGTTCGTTATACCAGCTCATACCGCTCACGGAATCATACTTGACAAAATGCTGACATGTGTACAAAGAAGCTTAGGAAAACTCTTAATAAAGTTAAGACAACCTTAGGAAGCGGTTCACGCGCCGTTATGGTTGGCGACGCAGCATGGGTCCATCCGAACGAAGGAGGACCCATGAACCGAACGCCGCCCGCCGTCCCCACCCACATGCGCTTCGCACCTCGCAGCTACGTCCGCCGCCGCAGGGAGCGGAGGATGCGTGGGATGCGGGCGCTGCTCGCCGTGACGGTGACGCTCGTGGTGGGCTGGGGCGTCTGGGCCGTGACGACCCGGATGGGCACGGGCGGGACCGCCGGCTCCGGCGAGACCAGTGTCTCAGACCCGGAGTCGGAGTGGCACGTCGGCGAGGTCCCGCGCCTCTACCAGACCGACCCGGCCTGGGCAGATGAGGGCTACGCCGGCGGGACCATCGCCGAGAACGGCTGCGGGCCCACATGCCTCTCGATGGTCTATGTGGCGCTCACCGGCCGCACCGACCTCGGGCCTGCGGAGATGGCCGCCTTCGCCGAGCGCGGGGGACACGTGGTCGACGGCATGACGGCATGGACGCTCATGACCGACGGAGCCGCCGAGCTGGGTCTGCGCTCCGAGGAGCTGCCCGCGGATGAGGGCAGCGTGCGCGCCGCGCTCGCGGCGGGGCACCCCGTGATCTGCAGCGTGGTCCCCGGCGACTTCACGACCACCGGACACTTCATCGTGCTGGCCGGGCTGGCCGAGGACGGCACGGTCGTGGTGCGCGACCCCAACAGCGCCGAGCGCACGGCGCAGACCTGGGGGCTCGGCCGCGTGCTCGGCCAGTGCGCGAACCTCTGGGCCTTCTCGGCGTGAGCCGGGATACGAACGGTGTGCCGGCGCGCGACGACGATATACAATTTCCGTATGTCGTGGCACTCCGGGAGGGGATTCCTTGAACCTCAAGCAGCTCGAGTACTTCGTGGCCATAGCCGAGGAGGGCCAGATCACCGCTGCCGCGCGCCGGCTGCACATCTCACAGCCCCCGCTCTCCCATGAGCTCGCCCAGCTCGAGCGCGAGCTCGACGCCCAGCTCGTCAGGCGCGGCCCTCGCGGCGTCACGCTCACCGAGGCCGGTCGGCTCCTCTACGCCCGCGCGCGCACCATCCTCGCCATGGCCACGGCGACGGCGCGTGAGGTCTCCAGCGTGGGCAAGGGCCTCACGGGCACGCTCTGTCTTGCCATCGCAGACGCCGCCTTCGGCCTTGCCCCCGGAGTGCATCTCGCCGAGCTCGCGCGACGCGCGCCGGACGTCTCCCTGGAGGTGAGGGACGGCACCGTCCCCGAGGTCATCGAGCTCGTGGCCAGCGGCATCGCCGAGATCGGCGTCGTGCGCACACCCTTTCCCACGCAGGGCCTGCGCTGCCGCTACGCCCCGGCCGAGCCACTCGTGGCCGTGATGCCGCCCGCCCTCGAGGTCGGCGACGACCTCACGGTGAGCCTCTCCCAGCTCGCCGGCTCCCCGCTCGCCTGCGAGCGCCGCCGGGCCGCAGACGTCCGGGACGAGGCACGCTCGCGCGGGCTGGGCCTCACGTTCTTCGCGCTCACCGACGGCGACCGCACCACCTGCGCCTGCGCCGCCGGCGGCCTGGGCGTGGGCCTCGTCCCGCGCTCCATGCTCACGGTCTGCGACACCGGGGCCTGCTTCATCAAGACCGTCGCCGAGAAGCCCCTCGAGAGCCGCGCGGCGGTGATCTGGAAGGCAGACCGCACGCTCTCGCCGCTCGCCGAGCGGGCCGTGGCACTGCTCGGCAAGCTCGCATGAGGGTCGCGTGCAGCATGGGGAAGAAACGCGCTACCCTCTTGGGAGGACCAGAGGAGGGATCCACATGAACGACTTCACCTACCACTCACCCACCCGCTTCGTCTTCGGCCGGGGCGTGACCGACCGCACCGGCACCGAGATGGCGGCCGAGGGCTGGCGCCACGCGCTCGTGGTCTACGGCCAGGGCTCGGTCGTGCGCACCGGCACGCTCGGGCGCGTGCTCGCCTCGCTCGACGCCGCGGGCATCGCCCACACCGAGTTCGCCGGCGCGCGCCCCAACCCCGAGGTCGCCCACGTGCGCGAGGGCATCGGGCTCGCGCGGAGCTGCGGGGCGGACGTGGTGCTCGGCGTGGGCGGGGGCTCGACGATAGACACGGCCAAGGCCATCTCAGCCGGCGTGCCCTACGAGGGTGACGTCTGGGACCTCTTCGCGGGCACGGCCAAGGTCACGGCCGAGGGCAAGCCAGCCGTCGCCTGCGTGCTCACCATCCCCGCCGCGGGCTCCGAGTCGAGCGCGTCGAGCGTCATCAGCAACGACGAGCTGGGCCTCAAGCGCGGCCTCACGCACCCGCTGCACCGTCCCACGCTCGCCGTCATGGACCCCGAGCTCACCTTCACGCTCCCGCCCTATCAGACGGCCGCCGGCGTGACCGACATGATCGCCCACATCATCGAGCGCTACTTCTCGGGTGCGGGCCCCGTCCCCGTGACCGACCAGATGGCCTGCGGCATCGTGCGCTCGCTCATCGAGGAGGCCCCGCGCGCGCTCGCCGACCCCACAGACTACGACGCGCGCGCCAACATCATGTGGGCGGGGACCCTCGCCCACAACGACATCGCCGGCCTCGGCCGGGCGGCCAGCCCCGAGGCACGGGCGGGCGGCTGGGAGAGCCACGGCCTCGAGCACGAGCTCTCCGCGCACGACCCCTCGATCACCCACGGCGCGGGACTCGCGGTGATCGTGCCGGCGTGGCTGCGCTACGTGTGGCGCGAGCGTCCCGAGCGCATCCTCTCCTTCGGTCGCGACGTCTTCGGCATCGAGCCCGTCGACCCTGGGACCGACGGCGTCGAGACCACCCCGGAGGAGGCCGTCACGGACGCCGCGCTCGCCACGATAGACGAGCTCCAGGACTTCTTCTGCTCGATGGGCATGCCGCGCACCCTCGCGGAGCTCAACATCACGAGAGACGACATCCCTGCGCTGCTCGGGACCCTCGAGCAGAACAAGGGCGCCGTCTTCGGCGAGTTCAGGCGCCTCACGATGGATGACGCCCGCGCCATCTACGAGTCGGCCCTCTAGGCGCACCCCGCCGCCCTCCCGCTCCGCTTGCCACCATCTCCCGCGCCCCGCCGCTCAGCGACGGGGCGCGCCCGTCTGCCGAGAGGCCCTCCCTCCCCTCTCGGCGCACGCCACCTCCCACCTGCGACGTCAGCCGTCCGTCGGCGCCTCGTGAGGGGCCGGTCGCGACGCGGCCGACTACGCTGCCAGCCCCGAAGGCACACGAGGGAAGGAGCGCGCATGGCACGACGGACACGGGGAAAGCACCTGAGAGGGGACCCGGCGAGAGGGGCACGCGCGATCGCGCTTGCGGTCGCGCTCCTGCTCGCGCAGGCGATCGCGGTCCTGGCGCCGTGGGCGAGCGCGCGGGCGCTCGGTGACGCCGTGGTGGTCCGCGCGAGCGCGGGTGACGACACCACGGACGGCTTCCCGTCCACGATTCACTACTTCGACGTCGATGACGACTCCGGATCGGTCGTCGCGACCGGCTACTGCATGAACCTCGGTCGCCACAACGGACCCTCAGAGCTCTATGACGCAGGCTGGGAGCACGCCGAGGGGCCGCTCGCCTACATCGCCTACCACGGCTACCCCAACACCACCACCGTGGCCGGCCACCAGCTCTCCGAGCTCGGGGCGCGGACCGCCACGGCCATCGCCGTCTACATGCAGCAGGGCTACATCGAGCCGGATCTGGCGTGCCACGTGCCCGCCGGCGCCGAGGACGGGGGCGGCGGTGGCTACGACCTCGCGTCCTATGGACCGACAAGCGCCGAGGTGCGCCAGGCCGCGCTCGACCTCTACAACGCCGCGCAGGCGAGCGCCGACACGGACGGACCCTGGAACCACCAGTCAGTCCGCATCTACCGGGCACCGCGCGCCAGCGTGCAGGACATGCTCGTCGTGGAGCGAAGCGTCACCGTGACGCTTGCCAAGGGCTCCGCCGACGCCGCCATCTCGGCCTCCAACCCCGAGTACTCGCTCGCCGGGGCGACCTACGAGGTCCGTCGCGCCTCGGATGACGTGCTCGTGGCCACGGTCACCACCGGCGCGGACGGCATGGCCAGCTGCACCCTCGCCCCCAACGAGCGCTACTACGTCATCGAGGTGGCAGCGCCTCCGGGCTACGTCCTCAGCCCCGAGCGCACCTACTTCGAGACCGGCTCCGAGAACACGAGCGTCCCCCTCACGGACGAGCCGGGAACGATGAGCCTCACCGTCATCAAGAGCGACGCCACTCTCGAGGAGGGCGCAGAGGCCGCGGCCTCCCTCGCCGGAGCCGAGTTCTGCGCCGTGGACGCCAACGGCGTCACGCACGTGGCCACCACCGACGAGGACGGCACCGCTCGCTTCGAGGGGCTCCCCCTGGGGACGGTCCGCGTGAGCGAGACCAGGGCACCGGCCGGCTACCTGCTCGACGAGACGGTCCACGAGCTCTACGCAGGCGCGGGAGACCTCGGTGAGACCGGCGTGGTGGAGCTTGTGGCCGAGGTCTCCAACACCCCCAACGAGCTCGTCATCACCAAGGTGGAGCTGGGCTCGCCCGAGACCGTGCTGCCCGGGACCGAGTTCCTCTGGTGGGACGCCGGGCAGGGTGAGGACCCGGAGACGGCCGAGGACGTGCGAACCCTCGTCGTGGGTGAGGACGGCACGCTGCGCATCCGGGCCATCGCCCCGGGAGACTGGCACCTCCTGGAGAGCGCGGCCGCACCCGGCCACGTGGCCGACAGGACCCTGCGCACCGTGCACGTGGCCGAGGACGGCACCATCTCGGGGGACTGGCTCGAGCCGGCGGGGATGGTCTCGGTCAC
>CAZUOD010000044.1:0-10510 GCA_964621975.1 uncultured Atopobium sp. | reverse complement strand
GTCGTTGGCAGGCGCGCTATAGTCGATCACGTCGGGGTCGGAGTTGGTGTCGAGCAGGCCGACGACAGGGATGTGCAGGCGGTTGGCCTCGCGCACGGCGATCTCCTCGCGCTTGGTGTCGACGACGAAGATGGCCTGCGGGAGCGCGGTCATGGAGCGGACGCCGCCGAGGTTGCGGCGGAGCTTCTCGAGCTCCTTGGTGAGGATGGCCTGCTCCTTCTTGGGCAGGGTGGCCATGCGGCCGTCCTCGACCATCGCCTCGAGCTCCTCCATGCGGTTGATGCGCGAGCGCATGGTCACGAAGTTGGTGAGCATGCCGCCGAGCCAGCGCTGGTTGATGTAGGGCATGCCGCAGCGCTCGGCCTGGGCGGCGATGGGCTCCTGGGCCTGCTTCTTGGTGCCGACGAACAGGATCGTCCCACCCTTGGCGGCCGTGTCCTTGAGGAAGGTGTAGGCACGGTCGGCGCCGATCATGGTCTGCTTGAGATCGAGGATGTAGATGCCGTTGCGCTCGCCGAAGATGTAGGGCTTCATCTTGGGGTTCCAGCGGCGGGTCTGGTGGCCGTAGTGGCAGCCGGCGTCGAGCAGGGTCTGGATTGTGATCTTAGCCATGTGTAACCTCCTGTGGTTGGTCCTCCGCGCGAGGTCATCCCCGAGACGCCACCCAAGGCCTGGCTGAAGCCCTGGGCACCACGGCGGGCGGGTCGTCGCGCGTGCGTGATGGTACCGGGCACGTGCCCGGCATGCCGTGCTCCTGCACAGCGAGAGAACAGTATAGACCCCGGACGGATTCGTGTCGAGGGTCCACGCGACTCACGAGCCGGGTCGCGATCGTGGGTGGGCACGGAGCGCGGCGTCTTTGAGGCGCTCCACCGAGAGGTGCGTGTAGACCTGGGTGGTGGAGAGGCTCTCGTGGCCGAGGAGCTCCTGGACGCTCCTCAGGTCGGCACCGCCGCCCACGAGCTCGGTGGCGAAGGCGTGGCGCATGGCGTGCGGCGTGAGCGAGGGGTCCAGACCGGCCTCGGACACACGCCGCTCGAAGCGCGTGCGCAGCGCGTCCGCTGACATGGCGTTGCCCCGCACGGAAAGGAAGAGCGCCGAGGTCGCCTTTCGCGAGCGCGCAGCAAGCGCCGGCCGTCCCCGCTCGAGGTAGCGCCGCACCCGTCGGACGGCCTCCCCATAGAGGGGCACGATCCGCTCCTTCGAGCCCTTGCCGAAGAGCCTCACCTGCGCCCGGTCGAGATCGATGTCGGTGACCAGCAGGCCGGCCGCCTCGGAGACGCGCGCGCCCGAGGCGTACAGGAGCTCCAGGAGGGCCCTGTCGCGCAGGCTCGCCGGATCGTCTCCCTCGCAGGTTCCGAGCAGCGTCCTGACCTCGGCGTCTGTCATGGCCCTCGGCAGGGTCCGGACACCTTTGGGGCTCGCGAGCGCGCTCGCCGCCTCGGAGGCGCAGCGGCCCTCGCGCACCATCCAGCGATAGAGCCCGCGCAGAGACGAGAGACGCCGCCCGATCGTGCGCGAGGAGTAGCCGGCGCGGGAGAGCTCGCCGAGGTAGCCCCTGAGCTCGCGGTGGGTGACGTCCAAGGGCAAGATCCCCTCGCGCCGCACCCAGTCGAGGTAGGAGCCGAGGTCCGTCCGATAGGCGCGCACGGTGTTGGGCGAGAGGTTCCTCACCTCGGCGAGATGCCGGCAGAAGCCGTCGATGCACGAGGCGAGCTCGCTTGCCTGGGAGGCGCGCTCGCGGGCCTCGGGCGTGAGACCCTCTCGCTCCCCCATGTCCCTCACGCACCCACCGGGGCGCAGAAGAGCTCCGGGCGCGAGGCGAGATAGGCCGCAAGGTCCTCCCTCGCGCGCGCCGCCTGGGCGCGCCGGCGCTCGGCCTTGGCCCTCGGCGCATCCGCCAGCGGCGGCACGAGGCCGAAGTTCACGTGCATGGGCTGGTATCCCGTGGTGGCGGGGTCGGTCGCATAGGAGACGAGCGAGCCGAGGGCGCCCGTCTCGGGAAGCCGCACGGGCGCGGCGCCGATGAGCTCGGCGTAGGTGTTGAGCGCGGCGAGAAGCCCCGAGGCCATGGCCTCGACGTAGCCCTCGGTGCCCGTGATCTGCCCGGCGAGGCGGACCTGGGTCCCGGGGATCTTGAAGGTCGGGTCCAGGACGTGGGGCGAGTCCACGAAGGAGTTCCTGTGCATGACCCCATAGCGCAGGAACTCTGCCCGCTCGAGGCCAGGAACCATCCGAAAGACCCGACGCTGCTCGGGCCAGGTGAGGTTCGTCTGGAACCCCACGAGGTTGTACGCCGTGCGCGCGGCGTTCTCGGCGCGCAGCTGCACGGCGGCCCAGGGGCGCCGCCCCGTGCGCGGGTCGGTGAGGCCGACGGGCTTCATCGCGCCGAAGCGCAGCGAGTCGTGCCCCGTGCGCGCCACCTCCTCGACGGGCTGGCAGGCACAGAAGAGCTCTGCCTGCTCGAAGTCCCTCGCGAGGACGCGCTCGGCTGCGAGCAGGGCCTCGACGAAGGCGTCGTACTCGTCCCGTCCCATGGGGCAGTTGAGGTAGTCACCCGACCCCTGCCCCTCGTAGCGCGACTGCGCGAAGACCTTTGACCAATCGAGCGAGTCGGCGTCCACGATGGGCGCCGCGGCATCATAGAAGCTCATGCCGGAACCGCCCACGGCCCTGGAGATGGCGTCGAAGAGCCCATCGGAGCAGAGGGGGCCCGCGGCGATGACGCAGGGGCCGTCGGGGATCTCGTCGGCGCGCTCGCGGACGAGCTCGATGAGCGGGCTTTCGGCGACCCTCCTGCCGACCTCGGCCGAGAAGGCGACGCGGTCGACGGCGAGCGCACCGCCGGCGGGCACGCTGGTCTGTCGCGCGCACGCGAGCAGCTCGCAGCCCATGTCCTCGAGCTCGAGCTTGAGCAGCCCGGGCGCCGTGTCGGGACGCGTGGACTTGAGGGAATTCGAGCAGACGAGCTCGGCGAGGCCATCGGTGTGGTGGGCGGGAGAGCCGAAGGCGCCCCGCTGCTCGACGAGACGCACAGGGACGCCCCGCCTTGCCAGCTGGAGCGCGCACTCGCTTCCCGCCAGGCCAGCCCCGACGACCGTCACCATCTGTCCCATCCGCGCCTCCTCAGCCCGTCGTCCCGAGCGTACCATTTTGCCCCAAGAGGTAGCTTGTCGTGGGCGAGTACCTGCCGTCGGGCAGGCGCTCCACGATTCCTTTCGACTCGTGGTCCGCAAGGGTCCGCAGCACGGTGAGGACGCCCTCGTTCAGCCGCTCGGCAAGCTCCTCCGGACGCGCGGGCGACGCCACGAGCGCCGACATGACGGGCCCCAGCCCGGCCATGGTCGTGCCCGCGGAGAAGCGTGCCACGCCGTAGTCGAGCGAGATGGACAGCGCGAGCGAGCTCTCGTCCGGTATCATGCGCGCGCCCTCCGAGATCAGGCGGTTGGTCCCGGCGGAGGTGGGCGAGAAGATGGAGCCCGGGACGGCGTAGACCGTGCGCCCCATCTCCACCGCAGCGTCGGCGGTGGACATCGTCCCCGAGCGCAGGCCCGCCTCCGTCACCACGAGCACCTCCGAGAGCGCGGCGATGAGCGCGTTTCTCTTGGGAAACGCCCAGCGTCGCGGCCCCGATCCCCAGCGCTCGACGGAGACGACCGCACCCCCTTGCGAGACGGCGCCCTCGAAGACGGCGCGCGAGGAGGCCGGGTACACCTCGTCGGCGCCGCACCCCGACACCACCACCGTCGTGCCCCCGGACCTCAGCGCCGCCGAGCCCGCGGCGCAGTCGCAGCCCATGGCCCCTCCCGAGACCACGGTGACGCCACACTCCGCGGCCACCCGCGCCGCCATCTCGGCGACGGCAAGCCCGTAGGGCGTGGCCCTTCTCGCCCCCACGATCGAGATCGAGGGCGTCAGGAGCGCCGTCGGGTCGCCGAGACCGAAGATTCGCCCGGGAGGGCTCGCAAGGTCCCTGAGCGCAGGCGGATACCCGCTGTCATCGAGCGAGATCTCCCAGCCGCCCGATGGTGCGCCACGTGCCATGTGGACCCCCTATTCGCTCGCGCGCGAGCGAAACCCGATGGCCTCGACGAGGTCGTCGGTCCGCACGCGCTCATGCTCGGACAGGTCCGCTATCGTGCGGGCCACGCGCGCGACGCGCACGATGGCCCTGCCCCCGAGGGCGAGCCTCTCGGCGTAGCCCTCGAAGGCGGCCTGGGCCGAGAGGTCGAGGCCCGCGCCGCCCACCGGGTCGGCGGCCAGGCCGCCACCTCGCCCCTCTCGCCAGCGGGCGAACGCGCGGGCCCGTCGGACCTGGCTCGCCATCTCCTCGGAACCCATGCCGAGCTGCCCCTTGATCACCTTCGAGCTCGCCGGGCGCGCCACGTCCACGACCACGTCGATGCGGTCCATGAGCGGACCCCCTATCCGGGCCTGGTAGGCGGCGACCTTGCCCGCAGGGCACACGCACTCGTGCCCCGGATCGCCAAGGTGGCCGCACGGGCAGGGGTTGGCCGCCGCCACGAGCTGAAAGTCGCAGGGAAAGACATAGGTGCCGTCGACGCGCACGATGCGCACCTGGTGGTCCTCGAGCGGCTGGCGCAGCGCCTGGAGCGCCCCGCGCGCGAACTCGGGAAGCTCATCGAGGAAGAGCACCCCGTGGTCCGCCAAGGAGACCTCCCCCGGCATCACCGGGCGCCCGCCTCCCACGAGACCGCCCACCGACACCGAGTGGTGCGGGGCCCGAAACGGTCTCACGCCGCCGAGCAGCGCGTCTATGGGCTGCCCCGCGACGGAGTGGAGCAGCATGGCCTCGGCTGCCTCATCGGGCGAGAGGGGCGGGAGGATGGTGGGGAGCCTTCGGGCGAGCATGGTCTTCCCCGCGCCCGGGGGCCCGATCATGAGCAGGCCGTGACGCCCGGCAGCGGCTATGGTCATCGCCCGCTTGGCGAGCTCCTGGTCGACGACGTCAGAGAAGTCGAGGCTCATCGCGGCATGGCCGGCCCGGTCCGACCACGAGGTCGAGCCGAGCGGAGGCAGCGAGTCAAGGCCGTCCGCGAGCTCGGACAGGGACGAGAGCGCACGGCTCGCCTCGGCCCAGCCTCCCCCGAGCTGGCTCGCCGCGGAGGTCACGAGCGTGAGACCCCTTCTCTGGGCGAGCATCGCGTACGCCACCGTGCCGCGCACGGGGCAGACGGAGCCGTCGAGACCGAGCTCCCCGACGAGGAGGCACCCCTCCGCCACGCGCGGGCTCAGCTGACCCGTCGCGACGAGGATGCCCACGGCCATCGGCAGGTCGAGCCCCGTGCCGGTCTTTCTCATCTCACCGGGGGCGAGGCTGATCGTGACGTGGGCGCGCGGGAGCGAAAATCCGCTCGCCCGCATCGCGCAGCGCACGCGGGAGCGTGCCTCGAGGACGGCCGAGTCGGGCATGCCCACCACGTCGAGGCCGGGGATGCCGGCCGAGGTGCTCACCTGCACGGTCACGTCGAGGGCCTCGGACCCGCGGAGCACCGCCGTGCGCACGGCGGCAGACCCCATACCCATCAGCTGTCCCAGGCGAAGGCGTTGGGGATGTGACGCAGGCTCGCCCGGTCGTCCGAGGTGACGCTCAGCGCGATGACGTCGAAGCGCACCGTGCGCACGCCGGGGTTCGCGAGGAGGTAGGCGAGCGCGAGCGTGCGGTAGCGCCGGCGCTTCTCGGCGTCGACGGCGAGCTCGGGCATCGGGGGCTCGGCGCAGTGGGTCGCGAGACGCGTCTTGACCTCCACGAGCACGACCGCGCCCTCGTCATCGGGATCCTCGAGCGCGACGATGTCGACCTCGCCGTAGGCGCTCCTCCAGTTGCGCCCGATGATGGCCCAGCCGCGCTTGCGGAGGTTGGCCGCCGCGACGTCCTCCCCTCTTCTCCCGAGCTCCTTGGGACCGAGCTCGCTCGCCGGCTGCGCCTGGTGGCCGTCCGGGACCTCGATCGGCTCCTCCCAGCCCGTGCTCGGTCCCGTCCCCCGGCCGTAGGTTGTGTGCTGGCATGCCTCGCTCATGGGCGCCCCCTCGTCTCGACTGCGGTCCGAAGACCTTGGCAGCCGACCCTGACGAACGGCCTCCCCTGAGCCCTCGCCTATCTCTCGTCCCACGCGCGCAGGGCTTCGGGACGTCGTGGGGGCGCAGGGCGCGGGCGCGGCGCGACAACGCCCGCCGGGGCCGCGCGCTCAGAAGAGGCGCGGCGTCTCCATGAAGTTCCCACAGAACGAGACGCGGTGGATGGGGGTGAGACCGTGCTCGCATATGGCAGCCACGTGCTCGGCCGATCCGTAGCCCTTCGACGTCGCGAGGTGATAGCCCGGATACTCCTCGTCATAGGCGACCATGAGAGCGTCGCGGGTCACCTTCGCGATGACCGAGGCGGCCGCGATGGCGGCGACCCTCGCGTCTCCCTTGACCACGGCTCGCTCGGCGGGGTGCACGTGGACGGGGTTGCCGTCTATGAGCACGCAATCGGGCGTGACGCCCGTGTCGGCGATGGCCGCGGCCATGGCCTGCCTGAGCGCCACGGCCATGCCGACGGCGTCGATCGCGGCCGGCTCGACATGCGCGATGCCCACCGCGAGCGCGACCTCGGCGACACGGGCGGCCACGGTCTCGCGCCTCGCGGGCGAGAGCCGCTTGGAGTCGTCGAGCCCCCAGACCATGGGCTCGTCGGGCAGCACGACCGCCCCCACCGTGAGGGGCCCGGCGAGCGCCCCGCGCCCGACCTCGTCCACGCCGATGATGACCCCGTCACCCCCGAGCTCGCGACCGAGGGCATACATGCCCGCGACGCGATCGCGCTCGGCCTCCTCGCGCCCGATGCGGCGCCTCGCCGCCTCGACGGCGCGTCTCACCTGCTTGCGCGGGTCCTCGGCATAGCGCTCCGCAAGCTCGCGCGCCTCCTCGAGGGGGGCGTCGGCAAGGGCCGCCACCACCTCGCGGGCGGTCACGGGACGTGGGCTCTGTGAGGGCATCGCGGACCTCCATACGAAGAGGGCCGCCCCCGCAGTGGGGACGGCCCGACACGACATGTGCGCCTGCCTAGTCGCGCTTCTCGCGGATGCGGGCGGCCTTGCCCACGCGGTCGCGCAGGTAGTAGAGCTTGGCGCGGTGGACGTCGCCATGGCGCACGACCTCGAGCTTGGCGATCTTGGGGCTGTGGAGCGGGAAGGTGCGCTCGACGCCCACGCTGAAGCTGATCTTGCGGACGGTGAAGGTCTCGCGCGCGCCCGCGCCGCTCATGCGGATGACGTCTCCCTCGAAGACCTGCTCGCGGGTGCGGTCACCCTCGACGATGCGGTAGTGCACCTTGACGTGGTCGCCAACGCGGACGGCGGGGATGTCCTCGCGAATCTGCTGGCGCTCGATGGCGCGGATGTAGTCCATGATCATTCCTTGTCTCTAGAGGTGCCGACGCTCCCGCGAACGACACATAGCTTTACACACGGGGAGGAATTATACGACACGTGCGACTGTGGGACAAGAACCACACAACTCAGAGGCAAAAGCCCACCACGACCCCCGCCGCCTCGCTCGCGAGCCCGACCGAGGAGGGGAAGCCGGAGGACATGACCTGGTAGAAGAAGCTCTCGTCCTCCCCTGTGTAGGTGTAGGGATAGGAGGTCCGGTACCACCAGGGAACGAGCGAGGTCCCATAGGCGAGCGAGAGCGCGCCGTTGGGGTCAGAGCCTCCCGTGACGCCCTGCGCGGAGAAGTACTCGTACTGGCTGCCCTCGGAGGAGATGAGGTCGTCGTAGATGCTGTAGTCGACGTAGCCCGTCCAGACGTTGGGGACGTCGCCGTACTCGTCGGAGAACCAGGTGACGGCGCCGCAGACCTCGACGGCCGAGAAGAGCCAGAGCGAGTCGGTGGTCTGGGTGACGTCCGCGGCGTCCGAGGTCACGCCCGTGTTGTTGGTGAGCTTGGTCACCGGGATGATGAGCGAGGAGAGGTCCTCGGGCAGAAGCGCGAGGCCGTCCGAGGCGAGCCACGAGCGAAGCGAGCTCGACTCCCAGCCGCCGACGTTGGTGGCCTCCTCGTTCATGGGCTGGAGGGAGATGGGCGAGACCATGAAGGTGATGCCCGCCGTGCCGGAGCCGTCGGCGCGCTCGTCGTGCCTGAGCCCCACGACCGTGACCTGCACGACCGTGCCGTCGGTGAGCGCCATCGAGCGGCTCTCCCCCACCGAGAGGTTGTACTCCTCGGCGATCTGGCGGGCCTCGTCGTCCGTCTCGGCCGCGGCGATCATGTCCGCGACCTGCGCGACCTCCTCCCAGGTGTAGTCCTGGAACGCCTGGGCCACGAGGGTGGCGTCCTGCTCGATCGGGTCCTCGTCCGCCTCGGTCAGGCCATCTGTCATGACGAGGTAGAGAAGGCCCGCGCCCAAGGCGAGGACGGCGATGGAGAGTACGACCATCACCGCCGTCAGGCACCCGCCACCGTCTCTTCTCGCCACCGCATCTCCTCCCACGCCCGCACGGACCCAGCCATCGTAGCAAAACCGGGGGTGCGGCACGCCTCAGCGCCCGCGCCAGGAGCGCGGGATCTTGAGGTCCTCGTAGACGCGCACGGCATAGCGGTCGGTCATGCCCGAGACGAAGTCGGCGACCTGGACGTCGGCCGGGTCGTCGTGGACGCGGTACTCCTCGGGGACCTCGTCGAGGTGGGTCACGAAGTGGTCGAAGAGCTCGCCGAGCATGCGGTAGGCCTTGGGCTCCTCCCACTTGGCGTCCCCGCGGGAGTAGAGGTTCTCGAAGAGGAAGGAGCGCAGCGACATCATCGCGTCCCAGACGGGGCCTGACATGGTGATGTCGCCCGTGGCCGCGCTCGCGGTCACGGCATCGTGGACCATCGTCTCGATGCGCTCGGACGAGGAGCCGCCCAGGGCGGCGCGCGGCCCTGCGGGAAGGTCCTCCTCGCGGAGCAGCCCGGCGCGCTCGGCGTCATCTATGTCATGGCAGACGTAGGCGATGCGGTCGGAGAGGGCCACCACGCGCCCCTCGAGGGTCGAGGCGCGCGAGGGGCCCGTGTGGCAGCGTATGCCGTCCACGACCTCGCGGGAGAGGTTGAGGCCCCGCCCGTCCCGCTCGAGGAGCTCCACGATGCGGGCCCCCTGCTCGTTGTGGGTGAAGAGCCGTCGGGAGGAGGGCGCGTCTGGGTCGAGGCCGCGGTGGCGCGCGAGCGCGCTCGAGAGGGCGCGCTCCCCCACGTGCCCGAAGGGCGTGTGGCCGAGGTCGTGGCCGAGCGCCACCGCCTCGGTGAGGTCCTCGTTGAGGCCGAGCGGCCGGGCTATGGAGCGGGCCACCTGGGCGACCTCGAGGGTGTGGATGAGGCGCGTGCGGTAGTGGTCCCCCTCCGGGGCGAGAAACACCTGCGTCTTGTGAGCGAGGCGCCGGAAGCTCTTGCTGTGCAGGATGCGGTCCCGGTCGCACTGGAAGCAGGTGCGCAGGGGGTCTCGCCCCTCGGGAGAGCGCCGGCCCGCGGAGGCGTCGGCAAAGGCGGCGTCAGGTGACAGGCGCTCGCGCTCGGAGCGCTCGAGGTCCTCCCTCGTCCTGAGTCTCATGGGACCTCCTCCCCACGGAACCACGGAACGCAAAGGGGAGGGACCGAAGCCCCTCCCCCGTCAGTCTCAGCGATGCCCCGAGGTCACGCTAGGCGAGCTTCTTGGGGCCGCCGTTGGCGTCCATCTTGGCCTGGGCCGCCGCGAGGCGCGCGATGGGCACGCGGTACGGCGAGCAGGACACGTAGTCCAGGCCGAGGTCGTAGTACATGTGGATGGACTCCGGGTCGCCGCCGGTCTCGCCGCAGACGCCGCAGACGATGCCGGGGTTGCCGGCGTGACCGCCCTCGACGCCCATCTCGACGAGCTTGGCGACGCCCTTGTCGAGCGTGGCGAACGGGTTCGTCTTGACGATCTTCTTATCGAGGTAGATCGGCATGAAGGCGGCCTCGACGTCGTCGCGCGAGAAGCCCAGGCCGGTCTGGGTGAGGTCGTTGGTGCCGAAGGAGAAGAAGTCGGCGTGCTTGGCGATGTCCTCGCTCATGATGGCGGCGCGCGGCAGCTCGATCATGGTGCCGATGGGGATCTCGAGCTTGACGCCGTACTCCTCCTCGACGGCGCGCACGTTCTCCTCGGCGACCTCGCGGACGAGCGCGAGCTCCTCCTCGAAGGCCACGAGCGGGATCATGATCTCGGGCTTGGGGTCGAGGCCCTCGCGCTTGAGCTCGGCCGCGGCGGAGGCGATGGCCCTCACCTGCATGACGTTGAGCTCGGGATAGAGGATGCCGAGACGGCAGCCACGCAGGCCGAGCATGGGGTTGGCCTCCTGGAAGGAGTCGAGCTTGGCGAGCAGCTCCTTCTTGGCGGCGACGTCCTTGCCCTGCTCCTCCTCGTGGGCGATCTCGACGTCGAGGTCACGCGGGTCCTCGAGGAACTCGTGCAGGGGCGGGTCGAGCAGGCGCACGATGACGGGCATGCCGTCCA
>CAZUOD010000043.1:0-11038 GCA_964621975.1 uncultured Atopobium sp. | reverse complement strand
AGGCCCCTGCGCTACAGCGAGGTGGGGGCGAGGGTGGGGGCGAGGCCGGCTGCGGCGAGGGCGTCGACGATCTCGGCCTTGTGGTCGGAGCCAAAGGCCTCGATCGTCACGCGCAGCTCCACGGCGGCGTTTCGGTTGGTGCTCACGAACTGGTTGTGCTCCAGCTTGATGACGTTGCCGTTCTTCTCCGCGATGATCGTCGCCACGCGCACGAGCATGCCGGGGCGGTCGGGCAGAAGCACGCTCACGGTGAAGATGCGGTCGCGGGCGATGAGGCCGTGCTGCACCACCGAGCTCATCGTGATCACGTCCATGTTGCCGCCCGAGAGGATGGCCACCACGCGCTTGTTCTCGGCCGGCAGGTGCTTGAGCGCGGCCACCGTGAGCAGCCCCGAGTTCTCCACGACCATCTTGTGGTTCTCGACCATGTCGAGAAACGCCACGACGAGCTCCTCGTCGGGCACGCAGATGACGTCATCGAGGTTGTCACGCAGGTAGGGGAACACCGCGTCGCCGCACTCGAGCACGGCCGTGCCGTCCGCGATCGTGCTCGCGGAGGGCAGCTTGACGGGCCTTCCGGCCTCGAGGGCGGCCGTGAGGCAGGACGCGCCCTCGGGCTCCACGCCCACCACGTGGATCTTGGGGTTGTAGAGCTTGGCGAAGGTCGCCACGCCGCAGGCCAGGCCGCCGCCGCCCACCGGCACCAGGATCGTGTCCACGAGCGGCAGCTCCGAGACGACCTCCATGGCGATGGTGCCCTGGCCGGTGGCCACCTCGGGGTCGTTGAAGGGGTGGATGAAGGTGTAGCCGTTCTCGGCAGCGAGCTCGAGGGCGTGCTCGCAGGACTCGTCGTAGACGTCGCCGTAGAGTATGACCTCGGCGCCGTAGTGCTTGGTGCGCTCGACCTTGATGAGCGGCGTGGTGGTGGGCATCACCACGATCGAGCGGGCGCCGGCGCGCGTGGCGGCGAAGGCCACGCCCTGCGCGTGGTTGCCCGCGCTCGCGGTGATGATGCCGCGGGAGAGCTCCTCGGGGGAGAGGCGCGAGATCTTGTAGTAGGCGCCGCGGACCTTGTAGGCGCCCGTGCGCTGGAGGTTCTCAGGCTTGAGCCACACGCGGTTTCCCGTGGCCGCCGAGAGGTGCGGGCTCTCCACGAGCTTGGTCTCCAGCGTGACCTCGCGGACCTTCTCGGAGGCCTCCTCGAAGGCCTCCAGCGTGAGCATCTCTGCCATGTTTCGCTCCTTGTCCTTCTCCGGCGCTTGCGCGCGACTTGCCTATAGTAATCCCTGTGGGCCCCTTCGGGTCCGCTCGAGCGAGGGGAGCACCATGGGTCAAGACGCCCGCACACCACTCTTTGAGATCCGTGACGCCCGCGTGGTGCGCGGTGGCAGGACCATCCTGCATGTCGGAGACTTCTCGATCGCCGAGGGCGAGCACGTGGCCCTGCTGGGTCCCAACGGGGCAGGCAAGTCCACCTTCATCCAGCTCCTCACGCGAGAGGTGCTGCCCGTCTGGCGAGAGGAGCCGCCGGTGCGCTTCCGCGGCCATGACCGCCCCACGCTTGCCGAGGTCAAGCGCACGCTCGGCATCGTGAGCTCGACCATGCACGACCAGGTGCGCGTGCACCTGCCGGTGGAGGACGTCGTGGTGGGCGGGCTCTTCGGCACGCTCGGGCTCCCGATGCGCACCGAGGTCGGCCAGGCGCAGCGCCGCCTCGCCGCCGACGCGCTGGCGCGCCTCGGCATAGCCGACCTGGCCGCGCGAGACGTGATGACGCTCTCCACCGGGCAGGTCCGCCGCGTGCTCGTGGCGCGCGAGCTCGTGCGCGACCCGCAGGTCCTCATCTTCGACGAGCCGTGCACCGGCCTTGACCCCGAGGGCATGTATCACGTGCGCCAGACCATGCGCACGCTCGCCGCCGAGGGGCGCTCGGTGGTGCTCGTGACGCACTACCCGGAGGACATCATCCCGGCCATAGGGCGCGTGCTGCTGATCAAGGACGCCGAGGTCTTCGCCGACGGCCCCAAGGGGGAGCTCCTCACGGGCGAGGTCATGAGCGAGCTCTTTGATGTGCCGCTCGTGGTGAGCGAGGCCGCGGGCTGGTACTCGCTGCGCGGCGCGTACGCCTAGGCGCGCCACGAGAAAGGCCCGGGCGCCGAGGGGCGTCCGGGCCGACATGACATGGTGGAGACGAGGGGATTCGAACCCCCGGCCTCTGCCTTGCGAAGGCAGCGCTCTCCCAGCTGAGCTACGTCCCCAGGCGCATTGCGCGTTGGATATTGTGGCAGCGCCGCCGTGGCGTGTCAAGCTCGAATCCGTGGCCCGGCACCGGGCCCGGCGGCTCGCCTGCGCGGCACGAAGAAGCCGCCCCCTGCGGTTCGATAATGAACCCACCTCTCATAAGGTGGGTGTCCCCATCGCGCGTTCCGGCTTTCCCATCACCGGGGAATCTCCGTACTGAACACGAGATATCGGACTCCCTAGAAACGCTTGTCGGTTCACCCAGTTTGACCGCAGGGGAGCGACACCACCAACTATAGATGAGCCGTCGGGAGAAACCAGTCTTGACTTGCCTGTGCTTCTCGGCAACAGTGGTGCCAAGCGTGCGCAGATGGTCCCCAGAGGGCGTTCCACCTCCTCTGCACACAAGGGCCACCTTGGCTTTCCTCGCGGCCTGAGTCCGGGGCATTTCGCTATCATGTGCTGAGCGGCAGGCGCGACGAGAGACCCGAAGGGAGCAAGGTGGTACCGAACTGGATACCGTACCTAGGCCTCTTCCTCTCTGCGCTTCTCGTGGCGCTTGCCACGACGCCGCTCGCGCGAAGGATCGCCGTCGCCGTTGGCGCCGTCGACCATCCGAACGCCCGTCGCATCAACCGTGAGCCCATACCCCGCATGGGTGGCATCGCCATCTTCTGCGGCATCGCCGCCGCCTTCGTCGTCCAGCACCTGGGGACCTCCTTTCTGCGCTGGCCCGCCGTGCTCGTGACCTCGGCGAGCCTGGAGGTCGACTACGGGCTTCTCGCCCTCGCCCTCGTCGTGGTCTTCCTCACGGGCCTGCTTGATGACCGCTACTCGCTGAAGCCCCTCCAGAAGCTCGCCGGTCAGATCCTCGCCGCGGCCATCGCCGTGGCGGGCGGCCTCGTGATCGGTGACATCGCCAACCCCTTCGGCCCTGGCTTCATCTCCCTGGGCTGGGTCGCCTACCCGATTACGGTTGTCTACCTCGTGGCCTACACCAACATCATCAACCTCATCGACGGCCTCGACGGGCTGGCGGCCGGGATCTCGGCGATCGCGAGCTTCACGATGTTCGTGCTCTCGTCGCTCGCAGGCCGCCTCGACGCGGCGGCGCTCTCCATCGCCGTCACAGGTTCCTCGGTCGGCTTCCTGCGCTACAACTTCCACCCAGCGTCCGTCTTCATGGGAGACTCCGGCTCGCTCACGCTGGGGTTCTCCCTTGGCTCAGTCTCGCTTCTGTCGGTCACCCGCATGGCGGGCCTCACCACGATCATCGTCCCGCTCGTCATCGCCGCCGTGCCGATCATAGACACCTTCTCGGCGATCGTGCGGCGCATGCGCGGCCACGTGAGCATCGGCCATGCCGATCGCGGTCACATCCACCACCGCCTCCTCGAGGAGGGCTTCGACCAGCGTCAGGCCGTGTTGCTCGTGTACGGGTGGACGGCGCTGCTGTGCGTGGGCTCGCTCGTGATGACGCAGGTGGACACCGTGCCGCGCATCCTCATCTTCTGCGCGCTGCTCCTGCTGTCGCTCGCCTTCGCCTACCACCTGAGGCTCTTCGAGCCGGTGCTCCTGCACCACTACAACCCCAGGACCGGCAAGGACGAGCTCATCACCCCTGCCGACGACGCCTTCGAGGAGGAGGCCGAGAAGGTCTGGGGGCATCACGGCACCCACCACGGAAGGCGTCGCCGGTGAGCTTGGGGGGTCCCCTCGCGCGCTCGGCCTACGACGCCTGCGAGCTCTGCCCGAGGCGCTGCCGGGCCGCGCGCTCGGCCGGGCGCGCCGGCGCGTGCGGCATGGCGTCCGAGCCCATGGTGGCCCGCGCCGCCCTGCACCTGTGGGAGGAGCCGCCCGTCTCGGGTGAGGTGGGCTCGGGGACCATCTTCTTCTCGGGGTGCCCGCTTCGCTGCGTCTTCTGCCAGAACCACGAGATCTCGGGAGGCGGTCGCGGGAGTCGTGTCTCGGCCCGGCGCCTCGCGATGATGATGCTCGAGCTCGAGGGGCAGGGGGCCCTCAACGTGAACCTCGTGACGCCCGGGCACTTCGCGCCGCACGTGCGCGAGGCGGTCCTTCTCGCCCGAGAGGCCGGGCTCACGGTGCCCGTCGTGTGCAACACGGGCGGCTACGAGCTCGTCGAGGTGGTGGAGGCGCTCGGCGAGGTCGTGGACGTGTGGCTCACGGACTTCAAGTACGCGGACCCCGCGCTGGCCGGCGCGCTCTCGGGGGCACCGGACTATCCCGACGTCGCCGCCGAGGCGCTGCGGGCGATGCTTGGCCTCGTGCGCGCCGCCGGGGGGCCGAGGACGGGCGACGACGGCAGGATGCTCTCCGGCGTGATCGTGCGCCACCTCGTCCTGCCCGGCCATGCGGACGACTCCTGCGCGGTGGTCGACCGCGTGTGGCAGATCGCCGGCAACGAGGCCGACCTCTCGCTGATGAACCAGTACACGCCCAACGCCCGCTGTCGGCGCGCCGGCGGCGAGCTCTCCCGCGGCGTCAGCGAGGAGGAGTACGAGCTCGTGCTCTGCCACGCCGACGACGTCGGCTTCGAGCGCATCTGGTGGCAGGAGGGCGGCACGGTCTCCGAGAGCTTCGTGCCGGCCTTCGATGACACCGGGGTCCTGGGCCCCGAGCTCTGAGGCGCGCCGGGGGCGCGAGGTATAAGATGGAGCAACTGCCGGACCACGACGACGGAGGACCCATGGCAGACGAGACCGGCCTCACGGACGAGGAGCGCGCCGAGCTCGAGGAGCTGCGCGCCGAGCGAGACGCGCGCGAGCGTGCCGCGCGGCAGGCCGCCGAGCGCGCCGAGCTCGAGCGGCTGCGTGCCGAGCGCGAGGCCGCCGAGCGCGACCGTGAGGCGCTCGCGCGTGACGCCGCGGCCCGCGAGCGCGGCCGCAAGATGATGGAGCCCGACGAGGATCTGCGCATGGCCCCTGGCCAGAAGCTCGCCATCCTCGCCGTCGTGGCGATCGCCCTCGTCTGGCTTCTCGTCACGGCCCTCTCATAGCGTCGAACAGGAGGACGGGACATGTCCCTCACCGACCGCACCAAGCCGACGGACGTCTGCCTCAACACCGACCTCTACGAGCTCACGATGGCCCAGGGGTTCTGGGAGGCGGGCCTTGACGGCACCCTGGCGTGCTTCAACGCGTTCTTCCGCGAGCCCCCCTTCGGCGGCGGCTACGCCGTCTGCTGCGGCACGGGCCAGATCGCCGACCTCGTGGAGAACTTCGTCTTCGAGGACGACGACATAGACTACCTGGGGTCCCTGCAGGCGCCGGGCGGCGGGCCCATGTTCAAGCCGGCCTTCCTCGAGTTCCTGCGCGACCACCGCCTCGACCTCACGATACGTGCCGTGCCGGAGGGCGAGGTCGTCTTCGGGCGCGAGCCGATGGTGCGCGTCGAGGGTCCCATCATAGACTGTCAGCTCGTGGAGACCGCCCTGCTCAACCTCGTGAACTTCCAGACGCTCGTGGCCACCAAGACCGCGCGCGTGGTGCGCGCCGCCGAGGGGCACCCCGTCTCCGACTTCGGCCTCCGGCGGGCCCAGGGCCCCGACGGTGGCCTGGCTGTGGCACGCGCCTCCTACATCGCCGGCGCGTCATCGACCTCCAACGTGCTCGCCGGCAAGGTCTACGGCATCCCCGTCTTCGGCACGCATGCCCACTCGTGGGTCATGGCGTTCCCGAGCGAGCTCGAGGCCTTCCGCGCCTTCGCCCGCTCGAGCCCCAAGAACTGCGTGCTCCTGCTCGACACCTACGACGTGCACCAGGGCATACGAAACGCCATCGTCGTGGCCAAGGAGATGGAGGCCGTGGGCGAGCGGCTCTCGGCCGTGCGCCTGGACTCCGGTGACCTGGCGAGGCTCTCCAAGGAGGCGCGCGCGGCCTTCGACGAGGCGGGCCTGCCCTACGTCAAGATCTCCGTCTCCAACGACCTCGACGAGCACACCATCCAGTCGCTCTTTGCCCAGGGCGCGCCCATAGACTCCTTCGGCGTGGGGACCAAGCTCGCCACCTGCGATCCCCAGCCCTCCCTCGGCGGCGTCTACAAGCTCTCCGCCACGAGGCGCACGGCCGACGACCCCTGGACGCCCGTCATCAAGCTCTCCGAGCAGTCCTACAAGCGCACGGTGCCCGGCGTCCAGCACGTCCTGCGCCACTACGACCAGGCCGGCCGCCCCGTCGCGGACATGATCGTCGTGGACGAGGTCGCCGGGGCGGGTCCCGCGCGCGAGATGGTCGACATCCTCGACCCCTACGTGACCCACCGGCTCTCGGGCGAGCCCAGGGAGCTGCTCGTGCCGCTCGTGGAGCACGGGCGGCGCGTGGGCGAGCCCGAGGGGATCGGCGTGGCCCGCGAGCGCTGCAAGGACGCCCTCATGCGCCTTGACCCCGCCGTCGCGCGCTTCCTGAACCCGCAGACCTACCCGGTTGGCCTCGAGATGGGCCTGGCGGAGCTGCGGAGCCGCCTCGCGCGCGAGGAGCGCAGCAGCTCGGGGCGCCCCGAGCTCGCCTGAGGCACGTCCGCCCCTCGGCGTTTGCCGCCGGGCGCTTTGCTACACTCAGGGCTTGACTGCACGGCCAGAACGTCGCCTCTCAGGGGGGATTCATCATGCCAGAGAAGATCGAGGAGCTTGTCCGCGCCGCTCTCACGCGGGCCCAGGACGCCGGTGACCTGCCCGGCTTCGAGGTCGCAGACCTCGGTCTGGAGCGGCCCGCGGACCCCGCCAACGGCGACTGGAGCTCGACCGTGGCGCTGCGCTCGGCGCGGCTCGCGCGGCGCTCTCCTCGCCAGGTCGCCGAGGCGATCGTGGCCCACATGGACGAGGACCCCTCCGTCGAGCGGGTGGAGGTGGCGGGCCCGGGCTTCATCAACTTCCATCTCGCCGCCGCGTCCGCCAACGAGGTCTTCCGCACCGTGCGCGAGCAGGGGGGCGACTACGCGCGCAGCGAGACGGGCGCCGGCGTGCGCGTGCAGGTCGAGTTCGTCTCGGCCAACCCGGTGGGCCCCATGCACATCGGCCACGGCCGGTGGGCGGCGCTCGGCGACTCGCTGTGCCGCGTGCTCGAGCACGCGGGCTACGAGGTGGAGCGCGAGTACTACATCAACGACCACGGCTCCCAGATGGACGTCTTCGGCCGCTCGATCTGCGAGCGCTACCTGCAGCTCGTCGAGATCATGTCGTCGAGGGGGCTGGGGCTGGAGGAGGCCCGGGAGGTCCTTCTCGCCGACCGTGAGGCTTTCGTGGGCGACGAGGACGGGTCGCGCCCCGACGAGCACCCCTACACGGACGCCTTCAACGAGGCCCTCGGCGGAAACGCCTACGGTGGCGACTACGTCATCGACATCGCGGCCCGCTTCGTGCGCGAGGACGGCCCCCGTTGGGTGGATGCCCCCGACGACGAGCGCGTGGCACAGTTCCGCGAGCGCGGCTACCGCTGGATGCTCGACTCCATCCGCGACACCTGTCACGCCGCGCGCTGCGACTTCGACGTCTGGTTCTCGGAGCGCAGCCTCTACGAGCCGGGCGCCGACGGCACCTCCGCCGTCGACCGGGCGCTCTCGGCCCTCGACGCGCTGGGCCACCTCTACCGTGACGAGGCCGGCGCGCTGTGGTTCCGCTCGACCTCCTTCGGCGACGACAAGGACCGCGTGCTCATAAAGACCAACGGCGAGTACACCTACTTCGCCTCGGACGTGGCCTACCACTGGGACAAGTTCCAGCGCGTGGACCACGTGATCGACATCTGGGGGGCCGACCACCACGGCTACATCCAGCGCGTGGCCTCGGCTTGCGCCGCGCTCGGCTACCCCACGCAGTTCGAGGTGCTGCTCGGCCAGCTCGTGAACCTGCTGCGCGACGGGGCGCCCGTGCGCATGTCCAAGCGCCGCGGCACGATGGTCACCTTCGACGAGCTGCTCGCTGAGGTGGGGGCCGACGCCACGCGCTACACCCTCATCTCCAAGTCCTCCAACCAGATGATCGACTTCGACATCGAGCGCGCCAAGAAGCAGGACAACACGAACCCGGTCTACTACGTGCAGTACGCGCACGCGCGCATCTGCTCGATCCTGCGTCGCGCCGCGCACGTCACGGTCGAGGAGGCCGGGGCGCTCGGCATGGACGAGGTGGCGCTTCGCGCCGTGGGCGACGCCTACGACCTCTCGCTGCTCACCGACCCCGCCGAGGCCGCGCTCGCGCGCAAGATCTCCGAGCTCCCCGCGCTCGTGGAGAGCTGCGCGCGCGACCGGGCTCCCTTCCGTCTCACGCACTATGCCGAGGAGCTCGCTGCCGAGTTCCATTCGTTCTACGCGGTCTGCCAGGTGCTCCCCGGGACCGGCCGCCCTCTCGACGAGGGACTCTCCCACGCGCGCCTCGCGGCCTGCGACGCCACGCGCCGCGTGCTCGCGCTCGTGCTCACCCTCGTCGGCGTGAGCGCCCCCGAGAGCATGTGAGACGTGCGGCCCTGTCTCTCCACATCACGACACATGTGGTCGTTATCTAGGACTTTTATTAAGAAGGATTATCAAGCGTGATATGGCGCACGCTCTCCTGTATACTTTCTGGGCATAAATGAAGCAGCTTTTTTCGAAGCGGGCTTACTGGGGGATTTGCGTCGTCGGTCGAGAGACGGGGGGCAGGCTGTGGACCTGCGGGAGTTCATGTCCGTGAGACGGGCTTACAACATTGTCAGACAGACGGTCGAGGCGCCGGAGCGCCTGACCTTCGAGGAGTTCGCGATCCTGTGTCGCCTTGACGTGGCTGGCGTCCCGGTCAAGACCTCGACGATCGCCGAGTACCAGGGGGCGCTGCGCCCGACGATGACGCACCGCACCAACCACCTCGCGAGCCTCGGGCTCATCGAGCGCAGCGAGGGGGAGTCCGACCGCAGGAACGTCGTCTGCGAGATCTCCGAGGCGGGGCGCGAGCGGGTCTCGGAGCTCTGCGCCCTCACGCGCCAGCAGATCCCGGCGGGCCGCGCGCTCTCGCGGACGTCTCCCGAGCGCATCCGCAAGTACGTGGACGCGATGGGCTCGCTCTTCTGCAAGGCCGGGGACCTCGTGCTGCTGGGGCTCTTCGCGGCCGACGGGGACGCGCTCACGATCATGCAGATCGTCGACGCGCTCGGCCTCCTGCAGCCCACGGTCTCCATGTCGGTCTCGTCGCTCGTGGAGCGCGGGCTCGCCACGCGCACGCACGAGCCGGGAGGCTCGCACACCACGAGCGTGCGCCTCACCCCGGCCGGCGAGGAGGCGGCCCGCGAGATCACCGACAAGATCGATGCCATCATCGTGCGCCGCAAGCTGCGCGGTTCAGCATCTGCCAAGTAGGGCGCCGCTCCCTTGCGGCGCCTGGTGCGCACGTGCTATAGTCATGAGGCGGTCCCGCGTCCGATGCGCGGGATCTGCCTGTGTTCTTATGGGAGCAAGGGTTGCTCCAGACACTCCGTGTGAGCTTTGACAGGGGCCTTCGGGACGGGTCGCGTCTCGGCGTGCCGCGGACGCTGTGCGCGTGGGTGCCCTAAACGAGAGGTAGACATATGTCGGACGACGTGACACTCGCTCCCTCCACACCTGCCGAGACGGCGGCCCCCTCCCCGGAGCCGCCTGCCAAGCCGAAGCGGCGCCGCAGGACGAAGGCCGAGATGGAGGCCGCGCGTGCGGCCGAGGCCGCGGCGAAGGCGGCGGCCGAGGCGGCAGGGGAGCCGTGGCCTCCCAAGCGCCGGCGCGGCAGGCCTCGCAAGGCCGATGTCGAGGCGGCCAAGGCGGCCGCGGCCTCGGCCGAGGGCGTTGAGGGCGCGCCGGCCCCGGAGACGGCGGCGACGCCCGCTCAGGAGACGCACGCGCCCCAGCCGGAGCAGGCTGCGCCACAGGGCGACGAGGCCCCGGTCGCGCCCAAGCGCCGGCGCGGTCGTCCGCGCAAGGCTGACGTCGAGGCCGCGCAGGCCACGGCGCCGGCACCGGAGCCCGCCCAGGAGCCCGTCGCCGAGACGGGCGCGGAGCGCACCGAGGCAGACGAGGCCAAGGAGTCCTCCGAGAGGGGCTCGGCCGACACCCAGCGCTCCGGCCGCAAGCACCGCCGCAGCGAGGGCCACACCGCCCCAAGCGGCGCCGGCCAGCAGGGCCAGGGCAGCTACCAGGGCCGCCGCCAGAACGGCCAGGGCCGCCGGCGCAACCGCCGCCAGCCCGACGTCGTGGCCGAGCCCTCCCTCTCGCGCGAGGAGCTCTCGGCGATGAGGGTGGCCGAGCTGCGCTCCAAGGCGGCCGAGCTCGGCGTCGAGTACGTGGGCGTGCGCAAGGGCGACCTCGTGGAGGCGGTCTACGCGGCCGCCGCCGAGGCCGAGGGCTTCCGCTCGGTCGAGGGCGTCCTCGAGGTGGGCAACGAGGGCTACGGCTGGATCCGCACGGGCAACTACATGGAGGGGGACGGCGACGCCTTCGTCCACCAGCAGCTCATCCGCTCGCTCGGCCTGCGTCCCGGGGACCGCGTGGTCGGCACCGTGGGTCCAGGGCGCGCCAACAGCAAGTACCCGCCCCTCCAGAGCGTGAGCTCCGTCAACGGGCAGGGCACCGAGGGCCTCAAGGCCCGTCCGCGCTTTCGTGACCTCACGCCGGTCTATCCCAACGAGCGCTTGGTCATGGAGTGCGGGAAGGACTCCATCACGGGCCGTGCCATCGACCTCGTCTCGCCCATCGGCAAGGGGCAGCGCGGCCTCATCGTGAGCCCGCCCAAGGCCGGCAAGACCACGGTCCTGAAGAAGATCTGCCAGGCCAGCGCTGCCAA
>CAZUOD010000042.1:0-11246 GCA_964621975.1 uncultured Atopobium sp. | reverse complement strand
CCGTGCCGGTGTAGAGCTTGATCTCCTTCTTCAGGGGCATCGGTTCGCTGAGGTTCTCGTACATCTAGGCCTTGCCTTTCTTGAGTCGTTCGAGCCGCTTTGCGGCGTAGCCCTCCACGATTCGCTGCTCGCTGCGCTCGAGGGCGAGCGCGTCGGCAGGGACATCCTTGGTAACGCAGGAGCTGGCGCCGACGAGGGCGCCGTCGCCTATGGTGACGGGCGCCACCATCATGGTGTCCGACCCGATGAACACGTTGTCGCCGATGACGGTGCGGTTCTTGCTCACACCGTCGTAGTTGCAGGTGATGGAGCCGCCGCCGATGTTGACGCCCGAGCCCATCGTGCAGTCGCCGATGTAGGAGAGGTGCGGCACCTTCGAGCCCTGGCCGATGATGGAGTTCTTGATCTCCACGTGGGTTCCGACGTGGGCGCCCTCCATGACGTGGGCACCGCCACGCAGGTACGCGCGCGGCCCGCACGTGACGCCCTCATCGATGGTGACGCCCACCCCGACGGTCTCGTCGAGAAGGACGCGGTCCGCCACCC
The DNA here is from genome assembly GCA_964621975.1 of uncultured Atopobium sp. Classification (GTDB taxonomy): domain Bacteria; phylum Actinomycetota; class Coriobacteriia; order Coriobacteriales; family Atopobiaceae; genus Thermophilibacter. The sequence continues at coordinate 10,700 of CAZUOD010000042.1, read as the reverse complement.
GGCAGTCGGTGAGGCGGGTGTTGGGGCCGAGCACGCAGCCCTCGCCGACGGACGTGGCCCCCCAGAGCATCGTCATGGGGAGCAGCTCGGTGTCGGGCCCGATGGTGACGTCCGGGCCCACCCAGACCAGCGACGGGTCCAACATGGTGACCCCGGAGGCCATGAGGCCCTCGTTGATGCGGCGCTGCATGACGCGCGTCGCCTCGGCGAGCTGCGAGCGCGAGTTGACGCCCAGCAGCTCGGAGAAGTCGTCGCAGTGGACGGCGCTCACGGCAAGGCCGTGCGAGCGCAGGATCTCGACCATGTCGGTGAGGTAGTACTCGCCCTGCGCGTTGTCGGTCCGGATCTCGCCGATGTGGGCGCGAAGGGCCGCGCCGTCGAAGGCGTAGACGCCGGAGTTGCACTCCGTGAGGGAGACGCGCTGCTCGGGGGTGCAGTCCCTGTCCTCCACGATGGCCTCGACGCTTCCCTTCTCGTCTGCCAGGATGCGTCCGTAGCCCGTCGGGTCGGGGGGCGCCATCGTGAGGACAGCCGCCGCCTCGTCGCCGCCCTCGACGCGCTTGACGAGCGAGCGGATGGTCTCGGCGCGCAGCAGCGGGGAGTCGCCGTAGAGCACGACGACGGTCCCGCCCTCGATGTCCGCTGCCTCGAGGGCGACGCGGCACGCGTGGCCGGTGCCGCGTCGCTCGACCTGCTCGACGCACTCCACATCGGGCTCCTCCGAGAGGATCGCACGCACCTCGTCGGCACCGTTGCCCACGACCACGACGATGCGTCCGGCCCCGGCCTCGCGGGCCGAGCGGACGGCCCACGAGACGAGCGGGCGATCGAGGAGCTTGTGTGCGACTTTGGGGTGGCGGGACTTCATGCGCGTTCCCTCGCCGGCGGCGAGGATGATCGCAGTCATGGGCATGGGCAAGCCTCCAAGCGATGCGGTTCGTGTCCCATCCAAACTAGAGAAGCGCGGGCTGGCAGGGGCAGTAGGACTCGAACCCACATTCCAGGCACCAAAAACCCGTGTCCTGACCATTGGACGATGCCCCTGTGCGCCCACGGGCATTGTAGCAATATCGAACGCTCGCTTGGCGTGGGGACCGGGGCTTCTCCTGCGGTCCTGCCCGGGCGCATGTCGAAAAGGTGGCCGGCCTCGTGGCCATGCGGTCCGAGCTCGGCGTTGCGATAGCATCGGGGGAGTGAGGACGTCCGCGAGAGGGGTGCCATGGCGAGTAGGAAGCCCTCGGCAAAGGCGAGGCGGGTCGCCGAGTTCAGGTCACAGCTCGGGGGCATGGACGACGCCTTCGCGGCCGAGCGGGAGCGCGAGGAGGCCCTTGACGCCCGGCGCGAGGAGGCCCGCCGCGAGCGTGCCTGCACGTCCAAGAACCGCTACGCCACCCGTGCCGAGGCGCAGGACGCCATCGGCTCGTGCGCGCGACGCGGCGTCACCGGTCTCGTGAGCTACCGGTGCCCGTACTGCGGGGGATGGCACCTCACCTCGCACCCCCGGAAGGGCTAGGCCCATGGGCACCGAGCGTCCCGTCTGCCCGGAGGCCCTCTCCTTGCCGCCCGGTCTCACGCTGCGCCGTGACGAGAGGGGCCTTGCGCTCGTCAGCGCGGGGATGGAGCTCAGGGCGGACCTCACGGCCATGACCCGTCGCCTGAGGGCGGGGGTCCTCGGCCGCGAGCTTCTCGTGCGGGCCGCGCGCGTGCGGGGCACGGAGGCGCCCACGGCCATCGACGCCACGGCGGGACTCGGCGAGGACTCGCTGCTCCTCGCGGCCGCGGGCTTCTCGGTCACGCTCTTTGAGCGGGATCCGGTGATCGCCGCCCTCCTGCGAGACGCCCTCGAGCGCGCGGCGGACGTGCCGGAGCTGGCCGAGGCCGTGGGCCGGATGTGCCTGGAGGAGACGGACAGCGTGACCGCCCTGCGGGGCCTGTCGGCACCCCCGGACGTGGTGTACCTTGACCCGATGTTCCCGGAGCGTCGGAAGAGCGCCGCGGTGCGCAAGAAGTTCCAGCTGCTTCACATGCTCGAGCGCCCCTGTGAGGACGAGGAGGCCCTCTTGGGGGCCGCGCTCGCGGCGGGCCCGCGGAAGGTGGTCATCAAGCGTCCGCCCAAGGGCCCGCACCTTGCCGGCGCGCGTCCCAGCTATGCGCTGACGGGCAAGGCCGTTCGCTACGACGTCATCGTGCCGCCGGGACGCTAAGGGCGCCTGAGGTGCCGCGCGCGGAGACCGCCGCGTTGCCGGAAAGTCCAGTTGGAGGAAGCTTGAATCGAGCATTGAACTTTCTGGCATATATTTGGGCATGATGGAGATTTGTAGGAAGGATTTTCGTACACGCTGTTCCCATCATGTGTGGGAATACTACACCCAGCTAAAGTGACGGATGCGGTCGCGTTGAAGGGAGCATGGGTGAGCGACGTGAAGACGACCGGCAAGACGCCGGATGGGTTCAGGCGGTATCGGGTGAGGTCCCCCAAGGGCGCCGAATGCGCGACCATCAGCATCTGCAAGCGCGGGGCGGGCAGGACCTATCGCGCGCAGGAGACAGCGCCGCTCGCCGCGACGCAGCCCGCCTCGTAGCGTGGGGAGGCCGGCGCGGTGCCCAGGCGCGCTCACGTCTCCATGCCGGGGAAGCCGGTCTGCCGGAGGGCCTCGTAGAGCACCACGGCTGCGGCGTTCGAGAGGTTGAGCGCGCTGATGCGGTAGTCGTCGGGGTCCACGAAGTTGCCGCAGGCGTCCTGGCGCAGGAGTGGCCCGTGACTCGGCTTGTGGCCCGCCTGCGCCATCGCGCGCCACTCCCGCGCGTTTGCGAGTGAGACGGCGTCCGGCAGCATGGGGATGCGCTCGCAGCTCTCGGGGCGCGCGGCGAGGAGCCCCTCGGGCAGCCCGACGCTCTCGCAGCCAAAGACGAGGAAGTCCCCGTCGCGGTAGCGAGCCTGCGCGTAGGTGCGGCGTGCCTTCTTCGTGAGCAGGTGGAGCCTCGGCTCTGGGCCCATGGCGAGGCCGTTTCTCTCAAGGAGCTCATCCCAGCTCCCGTAGAGCGTGACGTCGAGGCTCTCCCAGTAGCCGAGGCCGGCCCTGTGCAGCGCCCGCTCGCCCAGCGAGAAGCCGAGCGGCCCCACGAGGTGCAGGCGTGAGCCCGTCACCACGCAGGTCCTGCCGATGTTTCCCGTGTTGGCCGGAATCTCCGGCTCCACGAGCACCACGTTGAGCATCCTCGCACCCCCCGCCGTGATTGTAGCGCGTGGGGACACGGACCTCCCGACGCTATAATGGCTGGAGCGACGGCCTTGAAGAAGGGAGCCCAATGATCAAGGAGCTGGTGCAGGACGAGGCCATCCTCTCCACGCCGTGCGAGCCCGCCACCGCCGAGGACGCCTCGGTCGCCCAGGACCTCATCGACACGTTGGCGTCCATCGAGGACGCCGTCTGCCTTGCCGCCAACCAGATCGGCGTGACCAAGGCCATCATCGTCTACCAGGACGACAAGGAGCGGCCGCACGTCATGTTCAACCCCAAGATCCTCATGGCGCTTGGGGGCTCCAAGGTCTCGGAGAGCTGCCTCACCCATGAGCAGGAGACGCGCGTGACGCGCTTCGCCAAGATCAAGGTCTCCTTCGATGAGCTCGTCGACGGCCAGCTCAAGGCCAGACGCCGCGACTACATGGGATGGACCGCCCAGATGATCCAGCACATGGTCGACCACTGCAAGGGCAAGCTGATTTAGCGTGGCGTCGGCCGCAGCCCCGCCCGAGCGCACCGAAGCCGTCCCGCCCGACCACATAGAGATCCGCGGTGCCCGCGTCCACAACCTCAAGGACGTGAGCGTGGACATCCCGCTGAACGAGCTCGTGGGCATCGCGGGCGTCTCGGGCTCGGGCAAGAGCTCGCTCGCGCTGGGCGTGCTCTACGCCGAGGGGAGTCGCCGCTACCTGGAGGCCCTTTCCACCTACACGCGCCGCCGCCTCACCCAGGCGAGCCGGGCCTCGGTGGACGAGGTCCTCCATGTCCCGGCGGCGCTCGCGCTGCACCAGCGCCCCGCCGTGCCGGGCGTCCGGAGCACCTTCGGCACCTCGACGGAGCTCCTCAACAGCCTGCGCCTGCTCTTCTCGCGCGTGGGGAGCCACGTGTGCCCCCGGTGCGGGGCCCATGCCGGGCCCACGCTCGCCGTCGCGGCGGAGCGGCCGATAACCTGCCCCTCCTGCGGCGCCACGTTCTACGGGCCCGGCGCCGAGGAGCTGGCCTTCAACAGCTCGGGGGCCTGTCCCACCTGCGAGGGCACGGGCGTGGTGCGCGTCGTGGACGAGTCGTCCCTCGTGCCGGACGAGTCCGTGTCCATAGACGACGGCGCCGTCCTGCCCTGGGGCTCGCTCATGTGGGACCTCATGAAGCAGGTGTGCGGCGCCATGGGGGTCCGCACGGACGTGCCGTTCTCCGAGCTCACGCCCGAGGAGCGCGAGATCGTCTTCCACGGTCCTGCCGAGAAGCGCCACATCCTCTACAAGGCCAAGAAGGGCGATGCCTTCGCGGAGCTCGACTTCACCTACTACAACGCCGTCCGCACGGTGGAGAACGCGCTCTCCAAGGTCAAGGACGAGAAGGGCCTCAAGCGCGTCTCCCGCTTCCTCACGGAGGGCCCGTGCCCGGACTGCGGGGGCACCCGGCTCTCGGAGCGGGCGCGCGACCCGCTCGTGGCGGGCGTCAACCTCGCCGAGGCCACCGCCATGACGCTGGAGGAGTCCGTGCGCTGGGTGGGGGAGGTGCCAGACGGCCTGCCCGAGGAGATGCGCCCCATGGCGAGGGGCATCTGCGAGTCGTTCGAGCACACGGCGCGGCGCCTGCTCGACCTGGGCCTTGGCTACCTCACGCTCGACCGCGCGTCCTCGACGCTCTCCACCGGCGAGCGCCAGCGCGTGCAGCTCGCGCGCTCCGTCCGCAACCGCACGACCGGCGTGCTCTACGTGCTCGACGAGCCCTCCATCGGGTTGCACCCCTCGAACGTGGACGGGCTTCTCGGCGTCATGCGCGACCTCATCGCCGACGGCAACTCCGTGGTGATGGTCGACCACGACGCGCGCATCCTCGCGAGCGCCGACCACCTCATCGAGATGGGCCCGGGCGCCGGCGCGGACGGCGGCCGCGTGATCGCGCAGGGCTCGGTGGCGGAGGTGGCCGCCAATCCGGCCTCGCTCATCGGCGGCTTCGTCACGGGCGAGCGACGCGTGTCCGTGCGCCGGCGCGCGTCGGCGGATGAGATGTTTGACCTGGGGCGCATTCACCTCGAGGCGGGGACGATCCACACGGTGCGCCCGCTTGTGGCAGACGTCCCGCGAGGCCGCCTCGTGGCGGTGACGGGCGTCTCGGGATCGGGCAAGACGACGCTCGTCCTGGAGACCCTCGTGCCCGCGCTCTCGGCCGCGGTGGCGGGACACGCGCTGCCCGCCCACGTGCGCTCGGTGGACGCCGAGGGGGTCACGCGCGTCAACCTCATCGATGCCACGCCGATAGGGACCAACGTGCGCTCAACCGTGGCCACCTACGCGGGGGTGCACGACGAGCTCCGCCGGGCCTACGCGCGCACCGACGAGGCCCGCGCCGCCGGCCACAGGGCCGGTGACTTCTCGTACAACACCGGGCGCCTGCGCTGCCCCACCTGCGACGGCACGGGGCAGGTCTCGCTCGACGTGCAGTTCCTGCCCGACGTGGACATCCCCTGCCCGGACTGTCGCGGCTCGCGCTATGCGCCCGAGGCCGCTGCCGTCCACCGCCCGCCCAGGGGCGCCGCGCCGGGGACGGGCCTCTCGCTGCCCCAGCTGATGGCGCTCTCCGTGGACGAGGCGCTCGATGCGTGTGCCGACCTCAAGGGCGTGGCGCGCCGTCTTCAGGTGCTGCATGACCTGGGCCTTGGCTACCTCACGCTCGGGGAGGCGACGCCCGCGCTCTCGGGCGGCGAGGCGCAGCGCCTCAAGCTGGCGAGCGAGATGGGGCGCGCGCAGGACGGGGCCGTCTTCGTCTTTGACGAGCCCACGATCGGTCTCCACCCGCTCGACGTGCAGACGCTGCTCGAGGTCTTCGAGCGCCTGGTCGCGGCGGGCGCCACGGTGGTGGTGATCGAGCACGACCTCGATGTCATAGCCAATGCCGACTGGGTCGTGGACATGGGCCCGGGTGGTGGCGAGCAGGGCGGTCGCATCGTGGCGGTCGGCACGCCCGAGCAGATCGCCTCGGCGCCGGGGAGCGTGACGGGCCGCTACCTCTGAGCGCTCGGGCAGATGTCGGCGAGGATGCACTCGCCGCACCGGGGGTTCCGGGCGGTGCAGGTCTCGCGCCCGTGCCTGATCCACTGGTGGTTGACGGGGGCCCAGAGCTCGTGCGGCAGCAGGGCGAGGAGGTCCTGCTCGGTCTTGAGGGGCTCCCGCTCGTGCGTCGTGGGCGAGAGGCCCAGGCGATGCGCGATGCGGTTCACGTGCGTGTCCACCGCGATGCCCTCCACGATGCCAAATCCCACGTTGAGCACGATGTTTGCCGTCTTGCGGCCCACGCCCGGCAGCCGGCAGAGCTCCTCCATCGTGTGCGGGACCTCGCCGCCGAACTCCGAGACGATCATCTGCGCCGCCTCGACGGCATGGGTCGCCTTGCTCCTGTAGAAGCCGAGGCTGTGGATGACCTCTCCCACCTCCGTGGGGGACGCCTGAGCGAGCGCCTCGGGCGTGGGCCATCTCGAGAAGAGCTCCGGCGTGACCTTGTTGACCTGCGCGTCCGTGGTCTGGGCGGAGAGCAGGACCGATATCACCAGCCGAAAGGGGGTCTCGTGGTCGAGAAAGCACTCGACCGGGCCGTACTTCTCGCCAAGGCGACGGCACACCTCGATGGCGCGCTCCGCCTTGGCACGCTTTGTCTCTCGCGGCATCATGTCCTCCCCGCTCGCAGGTGCCCCCCATGATACCGGGGTGTGGCCTGGGATTGCGCCCCGGCTTGCCGTGTCTCACTACTACGCATAATCCGGTTTGATTTCACATATTCGCAGAGGCGCGGCGCCGAGAAACCAGGATTTTGTATGCTGCGACGCCGCTCTCGTCTTGTGCGCCGGGCGTTCGCATCGGGCCCGCCTTTGGCAGCTCAGATTCTCCTGCAAGTTCAATCCTGTCTGTGCTAGAGTGTTCAGCATTGAACTTCTCCTACGAGAAGTTCAATTTAGGAGCCAAATTGAACCAAGGGGGCACAATGGGCCACGGGACCTTCGCGGAGCGGCTGCAGCGGGCCATGGGGCGGCGCGGGCTCAAGCAGGCCGACCTCATCCGCCTGGCCGCCGAACAAGGCTCGAGGCTTGGAAAGAGCCAGGTCAGCCAGTACGTGAGCGGCAAGGTCACGCCACGGGCGGAGGTGCGGGCGCTGCTCGCCGGGCTTCTGGGCGTGGACGAGGCGTGGCTCTCGACCGGCGTCGGAACCATGGAGGGTTCGGCGCCGGCCCCCGTCGGCACCGTCGAACGAGCCAGGAGGAGCACCGTCATGCGTGAGTTCAAGAAGTCATCGAAGCTGGACAACGTCCTCTATGACGTCCGTGGCCCCGTCGTTGACGAGGCGGCGCGCATGGAGGCCGAGGGCCAGCGGATCCTCAAGCTCAACATCGGCAACCCCGCGCCCTTCGGCTTCCGCGCGCCCGACGAGGTGGTGCACGACATGCGCCAGCAGCTCACGGAGTGCGAGGGCTACTCCGACTCGCGCGGGCTCTTCTCGGCACGCAAGGCCATCATGCAGTACGCCCAGCTCAAGCACCTGCCCAACGTGGACATGGAGGGCATCTACACCGGCAACGGCGTCTCCGAGCTCATCCAGATGTGCATGCAGGCCCTGCTCGACAACGGTGACGAGGTGCTCATCCCCGCCCCGGACTACCCGCTCTGGACCGCATGCACCACGCTCGCGGGCGGCAGGCCCGTCCACTACCTCTGCGACGAGGCTGCCGACTGGTATCCCGACCTCAAGGACATGGAGTCCAAGGTCAGCGAGCGCACCAAGGCCGTTGTCGTCATCAATCCCAACAACCCCACGGGCTCCGTGTACCCGCGCGAGGTGCTCGAGGAGATCGTCGAGATCGCCCGGCGCCACCAGCTCATGATCTTCTCGGACGAGATCTACGACCGCCTGTGCATGGACGGCGAGCGGCACGTCTCCATCGCGAGCCTCGCGCCGGACCTGTTCTGCGTGACCTTCTCCGGCCTCTCCAAGAGCCACATGGTGGCCGGCTACCGTGTGGGCTGGATGGTGCTCTCGGGCAACCGCCGCTGCGCGCGCGACTTCGTCTACGGCATCAACATGCTCTCCAACATGCGCCTGTGCTCCAACGTGCCGGCCCAGTCCATCGTGCAGACGGCGCTGGGGGGCTACCAGAGCGTGGAGCGCTACGTGGAGCCGGGCGGGCGCATCTTCGAGCAGCGCAACTACGTCTACGAGGCGCTCAACGCCATGGACGGCATCACGGCGGTCAAGCCCAAGGCGGCCTTCTACATCTTCCCCAAGATCGACGTCAAGAGGTTCAACATCACCGATGACGAGCAGTTCGCCCTTGACCTGCTGCACGAGAAGCACATCCTCGTGACGCGCGGCGGCGGCTTCAACTGGCCGGAGCCGGACCACTTCCGCATCGTCTACCTGCCGCGCATGGAGGTGCTGCACGAGTGCATGCGCGACCTCGCGGACTTCCTCTCGCACTATCGGCAGTAGCGCGCGCATGAGCGCGTGCCAACAGAAGGGACGGGCATGTTCAGGGACGTGAGGCGGACGAAGAACGCGCTGGGCGCGGAGGAGGCCAAGGAGCTCTTGCGCAGGTGCCCGCGGGCGGCCCTTGCCGTGAACGGCGACGACGGCTACCCCTACGCGATTCCCATCAACTTCTACTACGACGAGGACGAGGGGCGGATCTACTTCCACACCGGCAGGCGCGGATACAAGCTCGAGGCCATCCAGGCCAATGACAAGGTCTGCCTCACCACCTGGGACGAGGGCTACCGTGACGAGGGCGACTGGGCCTATCACGTCTCGAGCTGCGTGGTGTTCGGGCGGGCGCGCGTCGTGACCGACCGCGCGGTCACGGAGGAGAAGCTCAGGGCCCTTGCCCTCAAGTACTACCCCTCTGCTGAGGAGGCCGAGGAGGAGATCAGGCGGGGCATCGCCGCCGTGCAGATGATCGCGATGGACATCGAGCACATCACCGGCAAGCGGGTCCACGAGAAGTGACGTCAGGCGGCGAGGGCGCCCCCTCCGTGAGTCGTGCGCCCTACAGCTCGAGGTTGTCGAATGCGGCGCAGATGGCGTCGAGGAGCAGGACGGCGAAGGTCTGGGCGTCGCTCATCGTGAAGGCCGACGTGCCCACGGGCAGCTCCACGCGGATCGCCCGCGGCCTGGTGGGGGAGCTCTGGAGCGCGGTGCGCATGCGCAGGGGAAGCGTGTCGATGTCATCGAGCAGCAGGTTGCCCATGTCGGGCGCCACGTTCTCGGGGAGCTCCTTGGTCGAGACCACGATGAGCGCGCGCGTCTCGGCCCCGGCGTCGGTCGGGGCGTCCACGACCTCCAGGGCGCAGTTCTCCACCGTGGCGTGGGCGAGGTTCCAGATGCGCCCGGCCACGTTGCGCGAGATGGGGTCGTCGGCGGTGATGGCGATGCCGGCGCTCTCGAGCACGCTCGCCGCCCGCGCGAAGCCCATGCCGCCCTGCGGGTGCGGCCCCGCGGCGGGCTTTCCCGCCCAGACGTGGCGCAGGCGCTCCACGGCGTCAAAGGTGTCCTGGAAGGCCATGCCGTCGGCGAGCAGCCCCACGCTCTCCTGGAAGAGCTTCACCGCCGCCTCGGTGTGCACGCCGTAGGTGCCGTCGGGCTCCCCGCACGAGAAGCCCAGGATGTTGAGGCGCTCCTGCAGCTGGTGGACATCGTTGCCGTGGAAGTTGGGCAGGCGCAGGTAGAGGGTGCGGTCCCCCAGCTGGTAGCAGGCGTCGACGAGCGTGGACCAGGTGGCGGTGTCGACCTCCTCGCCGAGGGGCAGCCCGTTGTCGAGGCGAAAGCGCGCGACGGCCGTCGCGGTGGAACGGCCGAAGAAGTGCTCGGAGCGCTCGGTGGCGTCCACCTGATAGCCGAGCGAGGCGAGCCTCTCCTGGATGTCCTCGACGGCGACGCCGGCCGCCCCCTCGTGAATTGCTTCCATCGTGTCTCTCCCGTTGTCGGACGTGGTCGCCGGGCTATCCCGTGCGCTCCACGAAGAAGTCTGCCATGGAGCCGAGGAGCTCGCACGACTCCTCCGTGATGAGCCCCTCCGCGGCGAGGCGCGCTGCGGTCTCGCGGGACTGTGCCGCCCGCTCCCTGGCGAGCTCGCGGCACCGCTCGATGCCACCGCCTCGCTCGATGAGGCTCACGGCGCGAGCGAGGTCGGCCTCGTCGGTCGTGCCGGCGTCGAGGAGCGCCACCAGCTCGGAGCGGTCGCGCTCGGGAAGGCGCTCGAGCGCGGTCACGACGGCCAGGGTCCGCTTGCCCTCGGTGATGTCGGAGCGGAAGTCCTTGCCCTGGGCCGCGGGGTCTCCCACGAGGTTGAGCAGGTCGTCGGCGAGCTGGAAGGCCGTGCCCGCGAGCATGCCCACCCGCCCGAGCCCGTCCACGGCCGCGGCCGGGCCCCCGGCGGCGACGGCCCCGGCCCTCAGGGGGATCGCCGCG
>CAZUOD010000041.1:0-11286 GCA_964621975.1 uncultured Atopobium sp. | reverse complement strand
CATCCACAAGAACCAGGCCGCCCAGCGCAAGAGCGGCGTCCAGAAGCTCGTGAACACCATCAAGTAGCTCGCCTCGCCCCTCAGGGGCACAGGAGCCAAGAAGGCGGATTCGGGGTGCTGCCCGGGTCCGCCTTTCTCATGTGGCGAGGCGACGCCATGGCACCCTAGGCCGCGCCGCAGATCCTCGAGACGAGACGGGCCATCACGAGGTCCGCGTCCGAGCCGGACTTGAGGGCGCGCTCCGCGCGGGCGCACTCCCCGAGCAGGTGCTCGAGCTCGCCGTCCGCGAAGCCCCCGGCCCAGCGGACGTGGTTTCTCACCTGCCAGTCCTTCTTCTTGAGCTCCGAGGCCACATCGCGCGCGGCCCCGCGCGCCGCGAGCGAGCGCGCGCAGACGAGCTCGCGCAGGCGGCCCACCACAAGCGAGAGCAGGCCCAGCGCCGAGCCGTCGAGCAGGCGCAGGAGGGCGAGCGCACGGTGGGCGTCCCGCTCGCAGACGCGGTCGAGGAACTCCCAGGGCTTGACCTCGGCCACGCGGGCCACGTGCTCCTCCACGAGGGCGCGCGAGATCGTGCCCGAGCCACCGAGCAAGTCGGCGAGCGAGCCGACCTGCGTGTCCAGCATGGTGGTCGACTCGCCGACGCGGGCCACGAGCTCCGCGGTCGCGTCCGGCGCGATGGAGACCCCGTGCGCGCGGGCGAGCCGCTGCACGTAGGGAGGCAGGTCGCGCCCGCGCTTGGTCGGGCAGTCGATGACGGCCGTGGGGCCGAGCTTGGCCACGGCCTTGTAGAGCCGCGTCGTCTTGGCGAGCCGCTCGGTCACGAGGGCGAGCACGCAGCCCGGGTTGGGGTCGGCGAGGTAGCCGACGATGGCCTCCGAGACGGGCTTGGGCAGGCGCTCGGCATCCTTGATGACCACGACGCGCAGCGGGCCCCCCACCGGGAGCGTGTTGAGCGACGAGGTGACGGCGGCGGGATCGAGGTCGGCCGTGGCCTCGATCTCCTCGAGGTTGAAGGCCGAGAGGGGCCCGTCCACGCGGGCCCTCAGGCGGGCCACGACCTGGCGGCGCCTGAGCTCGTCGGGGCCCACCACCAGGTAGGCCGCGAGCAGCGGCTGCTTCTCGGCCAACTCCTCCCCCTCTCGTCAGGTGTCGCCCCAGTGTAGCACTCAGGACGGCCAGCCCTTGGAGCAGCTGACGACGGGACCGTCCTCCCCAGGCCCTATCGTCACGTCACCTGCGTCCTTGGTGCAGAGAAACTCCGACCCTGCGGCCGTGAGCGTCTCCACGCACTCGCTCGTGGGGTGGCCGTACGAGTTTCCCTCGCCCGCGCTCGCGACGCTCACCTCCGGCGAGAGCGCGCGGGCCACCTCAGGGGTGACGGACCCCGCCGAGCCGTGGTGCCCCACCTTGAGGAAGTCCACATCGCCCACGTACCCGCGACGCAGCGCCGCGAGCGTCACGTCGGCCTCGGCGTCCCCGGTGAGAAGGCCCGTGAGGCTGCGCCTGCCGTCATCGTAGGAGACAACGAGCTCCAGCGAGTCCTCGTTCTCGGTGCCGTCGACGGGCCCTTCTGGTGAGACGACGCGCAGCGAGAAGTCGCCCACGTTGAGGACGTCTCCCAGGCCGATCTCCTCCACGGGCGCGGAGGAGCTGACGGTGCCCGCCACGCCCTCTGCCACGAGGACCCTTCCCACGCCGAGCGTGCCCTCGAGCTCGGCGAGCCCTCCCGTGTGGTCGTCGTGCAGGTGCGTGATCACGACGGCGTCGAGGTGAAAGACGTTGTTCCTGGCAAGCGCCTCCACGACGGCGTCTGAGGGGCCGGTGTCCACGAGCACGCTCGCGGCCCCGTCCGTCACGAGGATGGCGTCCCCCTGGCCCACGTCGAGCACGCGCACGGCCGCCGGCGCGAAGAGGCGCCAGCGCAGCACCCATGAGCCCGCGAGCGCGAGCGCGAGGCAGAGCGCCACGCCGAGCGCCCGGCGCGAGACGCGCGGCCACCAGAGCAGAAGGCCCACAAGCGTCACCGCGAGCACCGCGAGCGCGATCCCCTCGTCCACGCTCACGGCGACCGATGCCAAAGGCACGCGCGCGAGCAGCCGCGAGAGTCCCACGATGGCGCCACCGATGACGTCACAGGCCGAAAGCGCCACCGCCTGCGCGGCAGGCGCCCACACGAGCGACGCCGCCAGGAGGCCCAGCGCCAGGAAGGCCGAGAAGAGCGGGCCGAGCATGACGTTTGCCAAGGGTGCCACGAGCGAGAGGCGTGAGAACGCGGCGCAGGTGAGAGGTGCCGTCACGAGCTGCGAGACGAGCGTGAGGGCGAGCGCCTCCTCGGCGTTGCGCCCGAGCCCTCGCACCGCCGAGCGCAGGCGCCCGGGAAGGCGGCGCGGCACCGCGACGTTCGGGACGAGCGCCCGCACGAGGTAGCGCGCGTAGGGGCCAAGGGCACAGATGCCGCAGACGCAGATGACCGAGAGGAGGTAGCCGAGCTGGCCCGTCACCCCCGGCTCGAGCAGCGCCATGGCGAGTCCCACCACGCTCACGGACGAGAGCGGGTGCGCCCGACGGCCGGCGAGCCTGGAGCCCTGCGCCACGAGTGACATGGCCCACGAGCGCACGGCGGAGGCCGGCGCCCCGCAGAAGGCGACGAAGCCCCCTGTCGCGGCGAGCAGTGCGAGGGCACGGGGCACGGGCCCCAGTCGAGTACGGTCGAGCAGCGCGGCGACGACGGCCGAGACGAGCACGAGGTGCCCGCCGGAGACGGCCACGAGGTGCGAGATGCCGCAGGCCGAAAACGGCTCGTCGAGCCCGCGCTCGGAGATGGCGACGGTCGAGCCGCAGACGGTGCCCGCGAGAAGGGCCCGCGCGTCGGACCCCGAGGCGTCGAGGCTCTGGAGCACGGCCTCCCTCAGCCCGAGCACCAGCCCCACGACCCCCTCGGCGGGCCGCTCCTCGAGCACCCGCACCACCTGAACGGTGCCGGCGAGCCCCTGCCCGCGCGATGTGGCGCCCCACTCGTCGTCCTCGTTCGGCGAGAAGCGTCCCACGCACCGCAGCGTGGTCCCGCAGGTGACGGGCTCGTCGGCCGTGAGCCAGACCATGCCGGCCGCCCGCCCGTCCAAACGGGCGCTCGCGCGGCCCCGCCACCCGCGCGTGCCCTCGGTCATGTCCCCCTCGAGACGAAGCTCCCAGGACGAGACCGAGCTCGAGCCGAGCGCCTGGGAAAGCGTCCCCTGACGTCCCAGCTCGGCCGCGCTCACCACGAGCGCGGCCGTGAGCGAGGCGGTGAGGCACAGGGCGAGGGGAAGCGCCTCGCGTGCGCGCGTCCGCGCGAGCAGGCACGCGAGCATCGCTCCGAGCACGGCGACGCCGAGCGCGAGCGCCAGGGGCACCGCAGGGTCCGGTCCGAGTGCGAGCACGGCGCGGATGCAGGGCAGCGCCGCGAGCAGGGCCCACAGCCCGAGCGGCAGCGCGGGGCGCTCGGGACGCTCGGGCGCGCGCTCAGACACAGATCATGTCCTTGATCTTGGCGAACTTCTTCTCCCCTATGCCCGAGACGCGCATGAGGTCCTCCGGTGTCGAGAAGGGCCCGTTGGCCTCGCGGTCCTCGATGATGGCGCGCGCCGTCGCCTCACCCACGCCCGGGAGCTCGTCGAGCGCGGCGATGTCCGCCGTGTTGATGTTCACGAGCGCGTCCTGCCCGTCGGCGGTCTGATCGGACCCCTGGGAGCCCTGCGTCTCGGCGACGGGCTCCTCCCCCACGACGGGCACGTGGAGCTTCTCGCCGTCGGAGAGCGGCGCGGCCAGGTTGAGCCCTGTCGTGTCCGCCTCGGGGAGAAGGCCTCCCGCGGCGAGGACGGCGTCGTTCGCGCGTGCCGAGGCGGGGAGCTCGTAGACGCCGGGCGCGGCCACCGCGCCGTCCACGTGGACCACGAGCGTCTCGGACCCCTCGTCCTGCCCATCGTCGCGCGTCTCGTCCGCCCCCGGGTCCTGCTCCTGCTCGGGCTCCTCCGCCTCCCCTGAGCGCTCGACCGTGACCGCCGGCTGCCCAAGGGTCCCTGCCACGGTCACGGCGACGCCGAGGGCAAGCAGTGCCGCCAGGGCCACAGCCACGCCGACGCGTCCCGAGATCGCGTACCTTCTCGCCAGTCGCCAGATCCCGCCTCGCCGCTCCTGTGCCATGAGACCACCCCCGCACAAGCATGGGCGCACCCGCCCACGCGCGCCCAGGGTGTCCCGAGAAACCCCGACACCTGTCTTGCGCCCCGCTGACGGCACGCGTCCCATGAGAAGGGGCGCCCCAGCCCAGCCGGGACGCCCGATCGACTCAAGGCATGTGTGGGTTCGGTGGGCCTACGCGACGGCCCCTGCCCCAGGGCCCCCAAGCTCGCGGTGGTGCTCGCGCAGCGCGCCCGCGGGCGCGTGGTAGGCGGGGCACTGCGAGAAGTCCCGCCACTCCACGGCAGCCACGAGGTCGGCCACCATGGCCTCGTGGTCGAAGGACTCCCAGGCCTCGAGGACCTGCGCCATGCGGGCGTGGGTCTCGGGACGGCGGGGCATGAAGAGGGTGCAGCAGTCCGGGGCCGTCTGGCACGAGATGTCATAGGTGCCGATCTGCTCGGCGCGCCGGATGATCTCCTGCTTGTCAGAGCCTATGAGCGGGCGGAGCACGGGCATCGTCACGGCCTCGTTCACGGCGGCTATGTTGTCGAGCGTCTGGGAGGCCACCTGCCCGAGCGACTCCCCGGTGACGAGGGCCTTCGCGCCCTCGAGACGGGCCAGGCGCTCGGCCACCTGCAGCATGACGCGACGGTACATGATGATGCGAAGGCCCTGCGGCACCGCGAGCGAGATCTCACGCTGGCGCTCGCCGAAGGGCACCACGTAGAGCCTCCCCACCACGCCCGAGGGCGCGAGCGCCTCGACGATGTCCTGGCAGAGCCACTCGCTCGTGTCAGAGGTCATGGGGCGTCCCGAGAAGTGCACGGGCACGCAGACGGCGCCGCGCCGGCCCACCATCCACGTGGCCACCGGCGAGTCGAAGCCGCTCGAGAGCAGCGTGACCACCTTGCCGGCCGTGCCCACCGGAAGCCCTCCCACGCCCGGGGCCGAGGCGGCGTAGACGTAGACGCTGCCCTGGACCACGTGCACGACGACCGTGACGTCGGGATGGTGGACGTCCACCCCCTTGGAGGGGAAGGCCTCGCACAGCGCCGCCCCCACGAGACGGTTCATGTCGAGGCTGTGCAGCCCGTAGGTGGTGGAGGAGCGGCGGGCGTGCACCTTGAAGGTCGAGAAGTCACCCGCCTCGCCGAGCGCGCGCACGGCGGCCGCGACGTAGGCGCCCTCGTCGAGCGGGCAGCGATAGGCCAAGGAGACGCGCGCCACCCCTGGCACGCGTCGGATGGCGGCGGCCATCTCCTCGGTCGCGAGACCATCGCCCGCCTCGACGACGACATACCCCGAGATCCTTGAGATCGAGGCCACGTCGAGACCGGCGAGCGCGCGGTGCAGGTTGGTGACGAGCTGGTTCTCGAACGTCGAGCGGTTCTTGCCCTTGAGGCCGATCTCGTGGTAGTGGACGAGGCAGAGTCTCTCGGTCATGCAGGCCGCCTACAGGCCGATGGTGTTGGCGCCCTTGATCTGCTCGTCGAAGTCTTCCTTGACGAAGCTCAGGGTGTCCTCCTCGATCTCCTGCATGGCGATGGAGACCGGGTCCTTGCCGGACACCACGGTGGTGATGTCATCGAAGTCCTGGATGGCCGTCACGCGCAGGTGCTGGCCGCGCACCATGTTGTTGATGTCGCAGGCGCGCTTGGAGGCGACCGAGCACAGCAGGAAGGGGTTGTGCTCGGTCTTCTCGAGCAGGGTGTCGATCTCGGGCTTAGTCACAGACATTGTGTGAGGGACCTCCGTCCTTCTCGTAGGTGTCGATCACGTTGGAGAGCTCGCTCAGGGCGCGCTCGAGGTCATCGTTGACAATCCGCACGTCATAGCGATCGGCAAGGCCGAGCTCGCGACGCGCGTTGGCGAGACGGACCTCGACGGACGCCTCATCCTCGGTGCCGCGTCCCCTCAGGCGCCGCTCGAGCTCCTCGAGGCTCGGCGGCTCGATGAAGACGAGGACGGCGTCGGGGCGGGCCTCGCGCACGGCGAGCGCCCCCTGCACGTCGATCTCCAGGACGACCGAGCGTCCGGCGGCGACGTTGGCCTCGACCTCGGCAAGGAGGGTGCCGTAGCGGTGCCCGTGCACCCACGCCCACTCGAGGAACTCCCCTGCCCTCACGCGGCGCTCGAACTCGTCGTCGCCCATGAAGTGATAGGAGACGCCGTCGACCTCGCCATCGCGTGGCGCCCTCGTTGTGGCCGAGACCGTCAGACCCAGGCCGGGGCGCCGCGTGCGCAGCAGCGCGACGAGCGTGCCCTTGCCCACGCCTGACGGCCCGGAGACGACGAAGAGCCGAGCCCCTCTCGCCACGCTACTTGGTGAGGGCCTCGATGAGCTGCTCGCGCTGGCGGGCGCCCAGGCCCTTGACGCGACGCGTGGGGGAGATGCCCAGCTCATCCATGATCTTGGCGGCCTTGGCCTTGCCGTAGCCCGGAAGGGACTCGATGAGGGTGGAGACCTTCATGCGGTTGGCGATGGGGTCGTCGGAGTCAAGGACGTCCACGAGGGTGACCTTGCCGCTCTTGATCTTCTCGCGAAGCTCGGCGCGCTCATGACGGGCCTGAGCCGCCTTCTCGAGGGCGGCCTTGCGCTGCTCGTCGGTAAGCTGGGGTAGAGCCATTGTTCCTCCAAACATCGAACGTCGTGATGAGCCGGGCGAGGGGCCTCGGGCTCGCATCGATATAGTTTGCCCATTTAGCACGGGGTTTGCAAGAGTTTCGAACAAAAGGTGCAGCTCAGAGGGCAAATACTTCACAAGGGTGCGGAAGGGGCGGGCGGGTCCGTCCGGGCTAGCGCATGAGCTCTGCGCAGACGGCGTCGAAGGCCGCCGCGGGGTCTGCTGCCCCCGTGATCGGCCGGCCGATGACGAGCTTGGTGGCCCCCGCCGCGACGGCGGCCGCGGGCGTGGCCACGCGGCGCTGGTCGCCCACCTCGGCGCCAGCGGGTCGCACGCCCGGGCACACGATCCAGGCGTCCGGTCCCAGGAGCTCGCGCATCTGCGCCGCCTCCTGCGGGGAGCACACGATGCCGTCGGCCCCGGCGCTAACCGACAGGCCCGCGAGCCGCGAGACCTCGTCGGCCACGGGGAGGCTGACGCCTATCTCGGCGAGCGCCGCCTGGTCCATGCTCGTGAGCACCGAGATGGCCACGAGCCGCGTGCGCTCGCCGCCGCGCTCGGCCGCGGCCTGCTCGGCCCCGGCCCGCGCCGCCGCGATCATGGCCGAGGAGCCGAGCCCGTGGATCGAGAGGATGTCCGCGCCCGTGAGCGAGGCCGCCCGCACGGCTCCCTGCACCTGGAAGGGGATGTCATGGACCTTGAGGTCGAGAAACACCCTGAGGCCCCGCTCGCGCATGGCCGCCACGACGGAGGGCCCCTCCGCGAAGAAGAGCGTCATGCCCACCTTGACCCAGGTCGCCTTGCCGGCGAGCATGTCGGCGAGCTCGAGCGCCCGCTCGCGCCCGCAGTCGAGCGCGATGATGACCTTGTCGCTGGCCTCTTCGTACGTCAGCATTCCACGGCTCCAATCAGCTCGTTGATGTCGGTGACCCCTTGCTCCGCCGCCCAGTCGGCGAGCCCGTCGGCGATGCGCGCCGCGCAGGTGGGGTCGTAGAGGTTGGCGGTGCCCACGCTCACGGCGGTGGCCCCCGCGAGGATCATCTCGGCGGCGTCGGCCACCGAGGCCACGCCGCCCATCCCGTTCACGGGGATCCCGACCGCGCTCGCGGCCTCCCAGACCATGCGCACGGCGATGGCGTGGATCGCGGGCCCCGAGACGCCGCCCGTGGGCCGCGACAGGCGGCTCCTCCTCGTCCGCACGTCTATGGACATGCCGCTTATGGTGTTGATGAGCGAGAGCGCGTCGGCGCCCTCGGCCTCGCAGGCGCGCGCGACCTCGGCCACGTCCTGCGGGGCGAGCTTGACGAGCAAGGGGCGCCGCACGCGCGGGCGCACGGCCCGCACGACCTCGGCCGCGCCCTCAGGGGTCCCTCCCACGAGGGCGCCCCCGCGCGCGAGGTTGGGACAGGAGACGTTGATCTCGATGCCCGAGGCCCACGGCGCGAGCTCCTCGATGAGCTCGACGGCGGCCACGTACTCCTCGACGCGGTGGCCGGCCGCCTGCAGGATGACCCGGCAGCCGCGCCGCTCGAGGTCGGCCAGGTACTCCCCATGCTGGGCGAGCATGCCGGCGACGCCGGGGTTGGCGAGCCCGACGGTGTTCATCATGCCCGAGGGCACCTCGCACATGCGCGGCGCCGGGTTGCCCGGCCAGGGCTCGGCGGAGCAGCCCTTGCAGGTGATGGCCCCCAGGCGCGACACGTCGAAGAAGCCCTCGAACTGCCGGCCGAAGCCGAACGTCCCCGAGGCGGTGCAGACGGGGTTTCTCATCGTGATGCCGCCGAGGTCGACGGCCATGCTCACCTCGCTCACCACGCCACCTCCTCGGCGTCGAAGACCGGGCCGTCCTTGCAGCAGGAGGCGTAGGTGCCGTCGGCCATGGCCACGTTGCAGGTCCCGCACGCGCCGAACCCGCACGACATCATCCGCTCCATGGAGACCTCGCAGGCCACGCCCGCCTCTCGGCACAGGCGCGCCACGCCGGCCATCATGGGCTCGGGGCCGCAGGTGCACACGAGGTCGTAGCCCCCCTCGCCGAGCAGGTCTGCGAGGGCGTCGGTCGTGAGGCCGCGCCTCCCGGCCGTGCCGTCGTCGGTGGTGACGACGACCCTGCCGGCACCGAGCGCGGAGAGCTCGTCGGCGCCCCAGAGGCGCGCGGCCGTCTGGGCGCCCACGACGGCGTCGAAGGCGATGCCATGTCCCGCGAGCATGCGGGCGCAGGCCACGATGGGCGCGATGCCCACCCCGCCTGCCACGAGGCACGCCCGGCCGCAGCCCTCGCCCACGCGCCAGGGGTTTCCGCAGGGGCCCACGACGGTGGTCGCGTCGCCTGCCCGCATGAGGGAGAGCCGGCGCGTGCCGTCCCCCACGACGGCGTACACGATCTCCACCGTGCCGCCCTCGGCGCTCGCGCCCGAGAAGGAGAGCGGGATGCGCAGGACCTGGCTCGCGTCACCGGGCACGGCAAGCTCGAGGAACTGCCCGGGCGTGAGCCCCGACGCGAGCGTCGGGGCGAGGAGCACGATGCGGAAGACGCCCTCCGCGACGGGCTCGTTCGTCACGACCGAGGCGTCGTGCAGCCCCGTCGGGGCCGTTGGGCTCTCAGACATGCGCCCCTCCCTCGGCCCGCTGCGGGCAGACGACGCCTGCGGCCAGGGTGCGCCGGCCGTCCACGAAGACGTCGGTGGCGGCGCCCGTGAGCACCTGGCCGAGGAAGGCCGAGTTCTTGGCGCGGCTCTCGAGGTAGTCGGGCGTCACCTCCACGCGTGCGGTCGGGTCGATGAGCGTGAGGTCGGCGGCGGAGCCCTCCTCCACGCGCACAGGGTCGAGGCGCAGGACGGCACGCGGGTTCACGGCCATGACCTCGACGAGCCGCGACCAGCTCATGCTCCCCGGCAGCACGAGGTTGGTGAGCATGAGCGGAAGCGAGGTCTCGAGCCCCACGGTCCCGAAGAAGGCGATCTCCCACTCGCAGTCCTTCTCGTGCGGGGCATGCGGGGCGTGGTCGGTCACGAGGCAGTCGACGGAGCCGTCCGCCACGCCCTCGCGAAGGGCCGCGGCGTCGGCGGCGGTGCGCAGGGGCGGGTTCATCTTGAGGTTCGTGTCGTAGGAGTCGGTGACGTCATCCTCGCACAGGAACAGATGGTGCGGCGTGACCTCGCAGGTCACGGGCAGGCCCTCGGCCTTCGCGGCGCGCACGAGGGCAAGGCCCTTGGCAGTGGAGATGTGGGCCACGTGCAGCGCGCAGCCCGTCATGCGGCAGAGCTCGATGTCGCGGTGGATCTCGAGCTCCTCGCCGAGGGCGGGCCAGCCGAACATGCCGAGCCGCGTCGAGGCGCGCCCCTCGTTGATGACGCCGTGGGTCGTGAGGCTCTCGACCTCGCAGTGCGCCGAGACGACCTTGCCGAACTGGGAGACGTACTCCATGCAGGTGCGCATCATGCCGGCGCTCTGCACGCCGCGGCCGTCGTCGGAGAAGGCGACCGCGCCCTCCTTGACCATGTCGCCGATCTCGGCGAGGACCTCGCCCCGCTCGCCCACCGTGAGGGCGCCGATGGGTCGCACGTGGCACAGGCCCGCCTCGCGGGCCCGGTCGATCTGGTAGCGGACCTCGGCGCCGGTGTCGGTCACGGGGTCGGTGTTGGGCATCGTGGCCACGTCGGTGAAGCCGCCGTGGGTCGCGGCGCGCGCACCCGTCTCGATGGTCTCCTTGTACTCGAAGCCGGGATCGCGGAAGTGCACGTGCATGTCCACCAGGCCGGGCACGAGGTAGCGGCCGGTCGCGTCGATGACCTCGGCGCCGTCCGGGGCCGCGAGGCCGACGCCGACGCGGGCGATCCTCGCGCCGTCTATGAGCACGTCGGCGACGTCGTCAAGGCCCACCTGCGGGTCCACGACGTGGGCCCCCCTAAGCAGAAACGCCATAGCTCTCTCCTCCCAGAAGCAGGTACATCTCGGCCATGCGCGTGAGGACACCGGCGTTGACCTGGTCGAGTATGCGCGAGCGCGCGCAGTCGGCCACGTCGGCGTTGATCTCCATGCCGCGGTTCATGGGACCCGGGTGGCAGATGATCGCATCCGGGCGCATGCGGCCCACGCGCGCCATGTCGAGGCCCCAGAGACGGTTGTACTCGCGCCGCGAGGGGATGGCCGCCCCCTCCATGCGCTCGAGCTGCACGCGCAGCATGTAGATGACATCCATCTCGGGGATCACCGCGTCGAGGTCCGCGGTCTGGGGCACGCCGTAGTACTCCGGGTCGTCCACCTGGAACGTGGGCGGCCCCACGAGCGTGACCTCGGCGCCCATGGTCTTGAGCGCGGGCACGAGGCTGCCGCACACGCGGCTGTGCGAGAGGTCGCCCACGATGGCGACCTTGAGGCCGTCGAGGTGGCCGAAGTTCTCACGGATGGTGTAGAGGTCGAGCATGGCCTGCGTGGGGTGCTGGTGCTTGCCGTCACCGGCGTTGATGACCACGGCGTCGGTGTGCTCGGTGATCTTCTG
>CAZUOD010000040.1:0-11440 GCA_964621975.1 uncultured Atopobium sp. | reverse complement strand
GCGACGGGTCGCGCGTGAGCGCCATGGCGATGAGGACGCGCTGGCGCTGGCCGCCGGAGAGCTCGTGCGGGTAGCTCTCGAGCGTGCGCTTGGGGTCGAGCCCCACGAGCTCGAGGAGCTCCTCGGCCGTGCGGGTGCCGCCGCGGCTCGTGAGCTGCTTCATCTGGGCCGAGATGAGCATCGAGGGGTTGAGCGAGGAGAGCGCGTCCTGGTAGACCATCGCAAGCTCGTGGCCGAGGAGCTTGCGATGCTCCTCCTTGCCGATGGTGACGAGGTCCTTGCCCTTGTAGAGCACCTGGCCGGTGATGGTCTCGTTGGGGTCCGTGAGGCCCATGATGACCTTGGTGGTGATGGACTTGCCGCAGCCCGACTCGCCGACGAGGGCCATGCACTGGCCGGGACGCACGTCGAAGGACACGCCGTCGACCACGTGCACGTCGCCGTGGGACGCGAAGCTGATGGTGAGGTCGCGCACGGAGAGGATCGGCTCCACGGACAGGTCCGGGACGTGCCGGTCGTCTCGGGCGAGCTCCACCTCGCGCAGCGCGGCGAGCCTGCGCCTGAGCGAGGGCTCCTGCTCCTTGTAGGCGCGCACCGGGTCGGACGCGAGGATGTCGTCGGCGCGGCGGCTCTCGGAGTCGTCCGTCTCGACCGGGGCGCCGGGCGCGGCGGCCATGGCGTCGGTGAGGCCCTCGGAGAGGATGTTGAGCGCCAGGCACGTGATCATGATCGCGAGGCCCGGGAAGAGGGCCTGCCACCAGCGGCCGAGGAGCACGCCGTCGCGCGCGCTCGAGAGGATGTTGCCCCAGGTGGCCGTGGGCTCGGCGATGCCGGCCCCGATGAAGGTGAGCGAGGCCTCGAAGATGATGGCGTCCGCGACGAGCGTGACCGTGAAGACCATGATGGGCGCGATGCAGTTCCTGAGCACGTGGCGCATGAGGGTCCACGGGGCGCGGGCGCCCGAGACGATGACCGCGCGCACGTAGTCCTCGCCGTACTCGGAGACCACGTTGGCGCGCACGATGCGCGCGATCTGCGGCGTGTACATGAAGCCGATCGAGAAGATGATCGCGGGCACCGAGCTGCCGAGGATGAGCACGAGGATCGCGGCGAGGGCGATGCCGGGGATGGACATGATGACGTCGAGGACGCGCATGATGACCTCGGAGACGCCCTTGCGCGCGACGGCGGCGATGGCGCCGATGACGGAGCCGCACACGAGCGCGAAGGCCGTGGCGCCAAAGCCGATCACGAGCGAGTAGCGCCCTCCGTAGAGCATGCGCGAGAGGATGTCTCGACCGGAGTTGTCGGTGCCGAAGATGTGCTCCATGCTGGGCGCCTGGTAGGACACGGTGATCTGGAGCGGGTCGTAGGGCGCGATGACGGGCGCGAGGATGGCCGAGAGTGCCACGAGCACGAGGACGACGAGCGCGATCTTGCTCGAGAGGCGCATCTTGGAGAATCCCCCGAACCTGAGGCCCTTGGCGGCGGCCTCCTCGAGCCTTGCCGTCTGGCGTTCTCTGATCTTGGTCATGGGTCTACACCGTCCTAATGCGCGGGTTGATCAGGAGGTAGAGCAGGTCAACCACGATGTTGATGATGACGAAGGCCAGGGCGACGACCACGACGACCCCCTGGACGAGCGTGACCTCGCCTCCGGTGATGCCCTGCTGGATCAGGGTGCCCATGCCGGGGAGGGCAAAGATGACCTCGATGACGACGGCGCCGCCCATGAGGTAGCCGATCTTGAGGCCGAGGGTCGTGACGGGGGTGATGAGCGCGTTGCGCAGCACGTTCTTGGCGATGACGACCCGCTCGGGCAGGCCGCCGCCGCGCGCGGTCTTGACGTAGTCCTTGTCGAGCTCCTCGACCATGGCGGTGCGGACGATGCGCGTCATCTGGCCTATGACGGGGAAGGCCAGGGCGATGGCGGGCATGAGCATGCGACCGAAGTAGCCGGCCGGGTCGGTGAAGAGGTCAGGCAGCGAGCCGGAGGCCGGGAAGGTCCTCGTGAGACCCGCGACGGTCACGAGCAGGATGAGGAGCACCGCGAGCCAGAACGACGGCGTGGCGATGCCCGCTATCGATATTATTCGTATCACCTGGTCCGGCCACCTGTCTCGGTACAGGGCCGATATCACGCCGAGGGTGAACGACACCACCGCGGCGATGAGCAGGCCGAAGAGGGTGAGCTGCATCGTGACGGGCAGCGCGGAGGCGATGGCGTCGGCGACGGAGGCCTGGCGGCTGCCGTAGGTGCCGAGGTCGCCCTGCAAGAGACCGGCGATGTAGTCGACGTAGCGGACGGGCCAGGGATCGTTCATCCCGTGCTCCTCCATGTACGCCTCGACGGCCTCGGTGGAGGCTCCCTCGCCGAGCACGGTGCGCGCCGGGATGGACGGGTCCGTGAACGACATGAGGAAGAACACGAGCAGGGTGACACCCAGGGCCATGATCGGCAACGCGATGAGGCGCCGGCCGATGAGGCGCAGGAGATTATTCATACTCTCCCCTCTCTCTTCTTGCGAACGGATACCAGAAGGGGAGCGGGCAGCCGCTGCCCGCTCCCCACGTGACCAAGAGTCCCCTGCCTACGGGGAGACGACTACGCCGAAACGGTGTTGCATCCGAGGAAGCTCATGCCCGTGGTGCCGATGCCCTCGAAGCCCTCGATGGCGGTGCCAGTGGGGCTCGCGGAGGCGTCCGCCCAGGAGGCGGTGACCGTCTGCACGTGCAGGAGCGGGTACAGGACGCAGTTCTCGGCGATGATGTCGTAGCACTCCTTCCAGGTGGCCTGCTGCTCGTCGCCCTCCTGGCCGAGCGCCTCGTCCATGAGCGCGCGGAGCTCTGCGAACTCGTCGCTCGAGGCCCACTGGGTGCGGGTCTGCTGCCAGACGCCGTCACCGTACCACCAGTTGAGGAGCAGGTCAGGATCGGCGCCCCAGCACGACGGGTCGCCCGGCGCGATGAGGATGTCGAAGTCATCGGTGCCGCTGTCCGTGGCGGCATAGGTGGCCGCGGAGGTCTCGGTGTCGATGGTGACGTTGAAGCCGAGGGCGGCGAGGTCCTGCTGGGCCTGGATGCCCATCTGCTCGGCCTGGGTGTTGTCGGTGGTGCGGATCTTGAGGTCGCCGGGGGTGACGCCCGCCTCGTCGAGAAGCTCCTGGGCCTTGTCGACGTCGTAGCTGTAGACGACCGAGGCCTCCTGGTAGTTGGGGAAGTCCTCCGGGATGTAGCTCGACGCGGCGGTGGCGAGGCCGCTGAAGATGTTGGAGATCATCTGGTCGGTGTTGATCGCGTACATGATGGCCTGGCGCGCGGTGACGTTGTTCCACGGCTCCTTGGCGGTGTTGAACATGATGAAGCGGGTGCCGAAGCCCTGGACGGTGTCGATCTTGCAGCCGGCGGCCTCGATGGTGTCGATGGCGTCGGCGCTGACGGACTCCATGACGAGCGTGGAGCCCTGCTGCTGGGCGGTCAGGCGGGCGGTGGAGTCCGTGAGGATGTCGTAGTGCAGCACGGAGTCCTCGGCCGGGTAGTCGCCGTTGTAGTAGGGGTTGGGAACGAGCTCGACCTCGTTGTCGGTGATGCTGTCGTACATCCAGGGACCGGAGCCGATGGGCTCGGCGGAGAGCTCGTCGTCGGTGGTGCCGGCCGGGAAGACGCGCACGAGCGCGAGGCGCTCCTTGAGCAGCGAGAAGTTCTCGATGGCGGTGGTGATGGTGATGGTGGTGTCGTCGGATGCCTCGAGCGAGTCGATCGGGGTGAGGAACGACGCGTAGGTGGAGTTGGCCTTGGTGCGGTCGAAGGACTCGACGACGTCATCGACGGTCACCGCGTCACCGGTGGAGAAGGTGGCACCGTCGCGCAGCGTCACCGTGAAGGTGGTCTCGTCGACCTGGACCGGGTCGTCGGTCGCGAGCTCGTTGAAGGTGCTGTAGTCGTGCGGGTCGGTGCCGTAGAGGCCCTCGAGCACGTGCCAGTTGGCGCCCAGGCAGAAGGCCGAGGAGGTCGCCGTGGGGTTGTACTCGGAGGGGGCGTAGGCGGAGCCGGCCGAGATGGTGCCGCCGCCCTCGGTGGTGGAGCCGCTGTCATCGGTGCTGTCGTCGGTCGTGGAGTCACTGCCGCAGGCCGCAAGGCCAAGGGCCGCCGCGGCGGCGGTCCCGCCGAGGAACGTCCGGCGAGAGACGGCGCTTTCCGTGAGCTTCTTCATAGTTCTGCCCTCTTCCCTGTCTCCTCCTGCGACCGCCGCGCACGACGGCCGCCCTTTCCCCCATAACTCTAGGGAGAGCCTCGGGACGTTGCGGAAGCAATCTGCCGACGGCATGACTCTGTGCTCCAAACGGTCCCCACGACCCCTTTTTTGGGATATCTGGTATTCTGGTTGTACCTGCACACAAACAGATTTCCCGCATGTTACCGCCACGTTAATCGTTCCCAAGTGACCAATATGGCCAGATTGCTGCGGGTGTCTGACTTCTCAGCGTGCCTCAGCGCCGATTGGCCTCATCTTTGGGATGCTTAACTGGTATTATCATTGTAGCCCTCAACGTCTCGTAGACGTCATGCGCGACCGCCGCCGGGACCCCCGGGACCGAGGCGATCTCCTCCTCCGTCGCCTCGCGCAGGCGCCTGAGCGAGCCGAAGCGGCGCAGGAGCGCGCGCTTGCGCTTGGGGCCCACGCCTGGGATGTCATCGAGCACCGAGACCGTCATGGCCTTGTCGCGAAGCTCGCGGTGGAAGGTGATGGCGAAGCGGTGCGACTCGTCGCGGACCTGCTTGATGAGGTAGAGCGAGGGCGAGCCCGAGGGCAGCACCACGGGCGTGTCGTCCCAGGGCACGAAGAGCTCCTCGTCGGCCTTGGCGAGGCCGCAGACCGCGATGTCGAGCCCGAGTGAGCGAAGCTGGCTCATGGCGGCCGTGAGCTGGGGCTTCCCGCCGTCCACGACGAGAAGGTCCGGGCGCGAGCCGAAGCGCTCGTCGGCCATGCGCTCCGGCGCGTAGCGGCGCGCGAGCACCTCGGACATGGAGGCGAAGTCGTTCGCCTCGTCGAGCTCGGCCCGGATCCTGAAGCGGCGGTACTGCGACTTGTCGGGGCGCCCGTTGGTGAACACCACCATCGAGGCCACCGTGAAGCGGCCGTGCAGGGTGGAGATGTCGAAGCACTCGATGCGCATCGGCGGGGCGTCCAGGGCCAGCGCGCTCTCGAGCTCGAGCAGGGCCTTGTTGGTCCTCTCGTCGGCATAGCCGGTGCGCACCATGTAGCGCGCGAGCGCGTGGCGGGCGTTGTCGGCGGCCATGTCGAGCAGGTGGCGCTTCTCGCCGCGCCGCGGCAGGTGCAGGCGCACGGGCCGGCCGCGCTTCTCGGCGAGCCATCCGGCGATGACCTCGGCGTCACCGAGCTCGACGGGGAGGTCCACCTCGGCGGGGACGTCGGCCGTCTCGTCGTAGTAGCGCTTGACGAAGCCGGAGACGAGCTCCTCCTCCGAGACGTCGAGCCCCTTGTCGAGCACGAGCTCCACCGAGCGCACCGTGCGGCCCTCGCGCACCACGAAGACGCAGGCGCAGCTGATGGTCTCCTCGCGGTAGATCCCCACGAGGTCCAGGCTCACGCTCGACGGGAACACCACCTGCTGGCGGTCGTCGAGGGCGGCGAGGCCGTCGAGACACGCCTTGATGCGCCCGGCACGCTCGAAGTCGAGCTCGGAGGCGGCGGCGCGCATCTGGTCGGTGAGCTCGCCCACGATCTCGGAGCGGTTGCCCTGGAGGAAGCGCTCGACCTGGTCCACGTGGCGCGCGTACTCCACCGTGTCGATCATACCCGCGCACACGCCGGGACCGCGCCCCACGTGGTAGTCGAAGCACGGCCGGCAGCGCCCCTGGAGCAGCATGTTGGCGACGGCCGCCTGGTCGGGCTCGCGCTCGAGGAGGCGCCGGGCGCGCCGCCACTCCGCGCAGGTGGCCATGCAGATGGGCACGACCTTGCGCAGGGTGTCGATCGTCTCGCGGGCGGCACGCGCGTCGGTGTAGGGACCGAAGTAGCGCGTGCCCTTGCGGTGCCGCTCGCGGGTGTACTTGATGGCCGGGAAGACGTCGGACTCGGTGATGGCGATGAAGGGGTAGGACTTGTCGTCCTTGTAGTCCACGTTGAAGTACGGGTGGTACTGCGCGATGAGGTTGCGCTCGAGCACGAGCGCCTCGTGCTCGGAGCCCACGACCACGTAGTCGAAGGACGCGACGACCTGCATCATGAGCGGGATCTTCTCGCGCTCGTCCTGCAGGGTCACGTACTGGCGCATGCGGGCGCGCAGGTTCTTGGCCTTGCCCACATAGACGACCTCGCCCCTCGCGTCCTTCCAGAGGTAGCAGCCGGGCTCGGTGGGCACGAGCGCCACCTGCTCGGCGAGCGTGGGCTCCGGGCGGGGGCCGCGTGGGTCCGTGGGCGTGGCGGCCATGCCTAGAACGACGTCTCGGTGGGGCGCGGGTAGTGACGGGCGAACTTGCGGTGCTGGTTGGCCTCGGTGAGCTCCACGTCGAGCATGCGGCGAAGGCCGCGGTCGGCGTCGTAGCGCTGCGGGTCGAAGACGCGGCCGGCCGCCGCGAGCTCGTCCACCTCGGCGAGGAGGTCCCCCGCGAGGTAGCGGCGCAGAAGCGGCAGGGGCACGAGCGTGTAGAGGGCACGCTCGCCGGCCACGAGGGGGCCCGCACCGGCGCGGCGGCCGTCCACGAGGTCGTCCACCATGGCGCGCATGGGGTTCACGCCGCCCGCGACCATGTGGTAGGAGTTCCTCCCCACCCGCGGGTTGAGCTCGAGGAAGACCCACTCCCCCGTCGCGGGGTCGCGCTTGACGTCCACCTCGCCGAGACCCGTGTAGCCGAGCTCGGTCACGAGCCGCTCGCAGCTCTCGCGAAGGCCGGGATCGTCCTGGCAGAGCATCGCCACGGCGTTGCCGCGCATCGTGGGCGCGTGGTCCTCGAGCAGGGTCCGGGCAAAGCCGAAGGCGCGCATGGCGCCGTCTGCGCCCACGTAGAAGGTGCAGGCGCCGAGGTGCGTGTCATCGCCGCCGATGAGCTCCTGCACGAGGAAGTCGCCGGAGAAGCCCTCCGCGCGCAGCCGCGCCCAGAGGGCGTCGAGCTCGGCCTGGCCAGAGGCGCAGTAGACCTTCTTGAGCCCGCGGGCGTAGAGGTGGGAGTACTCGGCCGAGCGCGCGGGCTTGGCCACCACCGGAAACGCGATCGCGCACGGTGGCACGGGGCCGTCGCCGGCGAGGCTCACGACCTCGGTCCTGGGGGTGCGCAGCCCGAGCGCCTCGCAGGCCCGGGAGAACTCGGTCTTGTCGCAGGCGCGGCGGAAGGCCTCGCGCGACGGGATGGGCAGGACCACGTTCTCGGGCAGCTCGTCCCGGATCTCCTCGAGGGCCGCGACGAGGGCGTCCGTGGAGGCCACGACGGGCAGGCGCCTGCGCGGGCTCTCCTTGGCGAGGCGCGAGATGGCCTCGCGCAGGTCCGCCGGCGAGGTCGAGGGCACGCGCACGAGGTCCACGAGCCGCGAGTGGGCGAGCGCCCCGACAAAGCCCGTGTTCATGGCGACGCTGCGCACGTGATAGGCCTCGTGGAACTCGCGGGCGTAGGCGTAGACCGAGACGTCGCCGCCGAGAAGCACCGGCAGCAGGTCCTCGCGCGGCCGTTCGGAGCGCTGGCGCTCGGCGCGCGCCTCGGCGGCCTCGCGCCTGCTCCGGCGCCACGCCTGGAGGCGCTGCAGGGCTCCGTAGAGGCGGGGCCTGAGAGGGAGGTCACGGTCGGGCGCGACCTCCACGACGCCCTTGCAGAACTTCGTCTTGAACTCGTTCAGTCCCATGATGGAGGGTGAGAACTCGGACCCGATGCCCATGAGGTCGTAGTCGGCGCAGCCCTGGCGCGAGAGCTCGCAGCACTCGAAGTAGAGGAGCTTGTCCGTGGCGTTCTTGAGGGCCCTTCCCGAGCGCGAGCCCGCGTAGTAGCGCGTGGCGCGCGTGCCCGCGACCGTGACCATCGACCACGTGACCACCGCGCCCGTCTCGTCGCGCCCCGCGAAGACGCGGCAGTGGGCCGGGCCGAGGATGCGGACCATGTCCTGGTAGTCGGAGAGCGGTGCCGGCGCAAAGCCGTCGCGCTCGGCCGTCTCGCGCATGACCTCGTAGTACTCCTCGAAGGAGACGCTCGCCAGCTCGGTCTCGTCCGCGCAGGTCACGGGGGCCTCGCGCAGGGCCTTGCGCACGTCTCGCCTGCCGCGCGGCTTCATGCGCGCGAGGATCTCGTCGCCACCGCCGGAGAGGTCGATGACCACGGTCCTGTCGTAGGGGACGCCGGAGAGCGTGGGGCTCGTCTCAGGGAGCTCCGCCGCGACGGCCAGGCGCACGAAGAGCTGCCTGCCGTCACGCCGGCGCACGTAGCCGGAGAGCGCGCCGAGCAGCTCGCGCTCGCGCTCGGGCGTCCGGCCGGCCTCGTCCACCCAGACCGGGGCGTGGTTGGCCCGCAGGTAGTGGTAGCCGTGCGTGAGGAGGTCGGTGAGCGAGACGAGCGCCACCGTCGAGCCCTCGTCCGTGACCTCGAAGCAGCCCCAGTGCGAGCGGCCGTCGATGGTCTCCTCGAGACGCGCCCAGGCCTCGGTCTGCTCGATGGGCAGCCGGACCCCGAGCTCCGCGGCCCTCTCCTCAAAGCGTTGGAACGTGAGCTCTCTCAGCTGCATGGGCGAATCTCCTCGCACGGGGTCAGGCGCCGCGGCGCCGCTGCCTTCTCGACAAGCGATTGTACGTCCGCTCCGCGCACGGCGCAGGAACTGGACAAGGGATTCAGATCCGGGCTAGCCCCGGCGCGCCTCGAGCTCGCCGGCGAGCTCGGCCACGCTGACGCCATACCGCTCGAGGGTGACGAGCAGGTGGTAGATGAGGTCGGCCGCCTCGTAGCGTATGTGGTCGTGGTCGTTGTCCTTGCAGGCCATGACCACCTCGGTGGCCTCCTCGGTGAGCTTCTTGAGCAGGGAATCGGGTGCTCCCTGGAGCAGGCGCGCCGTGTAGGAGCTCTCGGGCGAGGCGTCCCAGCGGCCGTGGATGAGTGTCGAGAGGCCCTCCAGGGTCTCGCCGATCCGGCCGTCCTGGACGTTCTTGGTTCTCTCTCCCATGGGCCTACGCCTCTCCTCTCGTGTCGTCGCTGCCGCCGGCGAGCTCCCGGTAGAAGCAGCTGCGGTGCCCCGTGTGGCATGCCGGGCCCGGGGAGTCCACCTCCACGAGCAGCGTGTCCGCGTCGCAGTCCACGAGCACGCGCCGGACGCGCTGGACGTTTCCGCTGGTGGCGCCCTTGTTCCAGAGCTCTTGGCGGCTGCGGCTCCAGAACCAGGTGGTGCCCGTCTCGAGCGTGAGGGCAAGCGACTCCTCGCTCATCCACGCGACCATGAGCACCTCGCCGGTGCCTGCCTGCTGGACCACGCACGGCACGAGCCCGCGCTCGTCAAAGCGCACGCTCAGGCCCGAGGAGTACGTGCGCTCGATCGGCTCCCCGGCATAGCTCGCCTGCCCTGCGATGTCGTCCGGCACAAGGCCTCCCATCCCCTCGGCAATCTGTGACCATACGGGTCAATGATAGCGGAGGGCCGTCCTGTCGCGCGCGTGGCGGCAGCCGGGCCCTAGGGAAGCACCCCCTTGATGGCGGCTGCGGCGGCGGCCTCGTCCGGGCCCTCCACACGCACGACCAGCACGTCGCCGACGCAGGAGTCA
This sequence comes from uncultured Atopobium sp., assembly GCA_964621975.1. GTDB lineage: Bacteria > Actinomycetota > Coriobacteriia > Coriobacteriales > Atopobiaceae > Thermophilibacter. The sequence continues at coordinate 1,688 of CAZUOD010000040.1, read as the reverse complement.
AGGCCCATGAGACCCATCAGGTCGAGGCCCGAGACGCTGCGCCCGCCGCAGGTCACGGTCACGGAGCTCCTGAAGCCGCGGGCAACGGAGATGACCTGCACCACCGGTCGGGCGTGCAGCCCCTGAGGGTCCGTGATCACATGTGCGAACTCAACCACAAGGGACCTTTCGCGTCGTAGGGTCACGACGAGGATGGCATGGTCCTGCCGCTAGCGGACCACCCTGAGGACCGCCTGGCCGGCGCTGACGGTCGACCCGGGCTCGACCAGCAGCTCGACGGCGGCGAACTCGTCAGTGTTGGTCACGACGAGCACCACGCAGTCGGGGTGGCCGGCAGCGGCGATCTCGGCCCGGTCCATGCTGAGGATGGGGTGACCGGCGGTGATGGCATCGCCCTCCCTCACGTAGCCGGTGAAGCTCGCGCCTCCCATGCCGACGGTGTCGACGCCCACATGCACCAGGGCCTCTATCCCGTCCTCGCCCACGATGCCTGCCGCATGGCTCATCGTGACGCTCACCGAGCCGGAGATGGGGGCGTACACGACGTCCTCCCCGGGCCAGATGGCGCAGCCCTTGCCCATGACCTCTCCGCTGAAGACGGGGTCGGGCACGTCGGCCATCGCGATGAGGCGACCGTCACAGGGGGCGCACAGCGTGTCTGCCGCCTGTGAGACCGTGACCGCGGCCGGGACGCTGACGCGGGCGGCAACCTGTCTGAACCTGTCGAACAGCCCCATTTCGCTCACTCCTCGTCCGACGACACGGCCGATGGTGCCGCCTCGACCCCACCTCACGTCACTTCATACGATGAGGCATCATATCAGACGAGGCGCGCTTGGTCAGGCCGTGACCTTGTCGTGCGCGTAGTCACGGTGCTCCAGGCGCGCGTTGACGGAGTCGACGGTCACCCGTGTGTTGCGACCGTCCCTCCATCCCCAGAGGGCGCCGGACGCGAGCATCTGGGTGATGCGCGGGCGAGAGACGCCGAGCACGTCCGCCGCCTCACTCGCCGACATGGTCGGGATGGAGGAGCGCGTTACCTCCACGCCGATGAGGATGACGCGGCCGCCGTGCTCCGGCTCGTGCCCGAAGGTCGCCTCCGGTGGCTCCTCCCCGCGTATGAGCCACATCTCGGCCGTGGCTCTCAGCCAGTCCGCGGCCATCTCGGCCGCGTCCTCGAACGAGTTCCCCTGGGTCCCGCCTTCCAGGTCGAACGGAAACGCGAGGACGAATCCATCGTCCTCGAACAGCTCGAACTCTTGCATCACGAACATGCGTGCCTCCCTATGACGCGCGATGCCCCGGAGGGGCGAGGCTACTTGATCCCTGCCTGCTTCTTGATCCTCTCGAAGAGCTGGTTCGATATCTCCCTGTGACGCGGGACCTGGGTGAAGTGGATGCCATCCGTCCAGTGCTCGTGGTTCGTGCCGCCGGTCGGTCTGAAGCCGCTCTTGCGAAGGAGGTCGGTGACCTCTTTCCTCTTGACCATCGCCATCCTTTCAACCCGTATATATTAACTCGATTAAGATAGGGCATCAACAGGAGATACGGTCGAGCCGAGGTGCAGGGGCCGAACGACATGCGTCCTCGTCCTCACGCCGCACTCCCCATGTTGCCCATGCAGCTGACCTCGCCGAAGAAGCCTGCCGCGATGCGGATAAGCTGCAAGGTCGAGGGCGCGGATATGG
>CAZUOD010000039.1:0-11477 GCA_964621975.1 uncultured Atopobium sp. | reverse complement strand
GGTCCTCGGTGGTGTTGATGTGCTCGCCCGCGTACATGGCGTCGCGGCGCTCCTCGAGGCCCACGGCGCGGGCGAGGTCGCAGAGCAGCGCGACGGTCTCATCGGTGACGAGGTTCTTGGAGAGGTCGAAGTGCAGGTCCGACGTCTCGTACGAGAGCCTGCCCACGCGCCCGGGGTCGGCGGCGAAGGCCCCCTTGAGCGAGAAGCCACCCTTGACGAGCGAGTCGTGGTGATCCTTGAGCGCCTGCCACGCGGGCGTGGCGGTGGCGTCTACAGGACGTGAGATGGTGGACATTGCGCGCTCCTTCCCCGAGCCAAACGGTCGCAACAAGGATAGCGCTGGTCGGGGACGAGGGGCGCGGGCGAGGCGGAAAACGCCTAGAACGGCTCTCCGAGCGGGGGAATCTGCTTGAGGCGCGCCCACATGAGCTGCTTCTGTCGGGGGTCCGAGAGGGCCTCCTCGAAGCCGCCGAGGTTGAGCACGCGCATCCCCAGGACGCGCACCACCTCCCCAGGGACAAGGAGCGCCTCGTCCAGGGACTCCATGGCGGCGAGCTCGTCCGCATAGGCGTCGCGCACGACGCCCGCGGCCGCCTCGTCACAGAGCACGAGCGTGGACGGGTCGAGGGCGCACACGGCCTCCCGCAGGAGCGCGGCGTCGAGCGGGGCCCCGTCCTCGCCCGTCGCGAGCAGCCACTCCCAGTCCTCGGGGGGATAGCCCAGCGCAGAGAGGGACGCCCTGAGCGCGCGGCCGTCGGCGCCCGAGAACGCGGGCTCGCCGCCCCTCTCGGCCTCCGTCAGCTCCCCCTTGGCGAGAAGCACCGAGGAGAACGCGTTTCCGCCCATGACGACACCGCGTCCGACCAGGGCGTCCAACTCAGCGGCAGCCTTGCCCACATACGCGCGGCGACGCGCGTCCCGCTCTGATGCCATGCGACCTCCTCTGCGTTCCATGGGACTACCTTACACGCCCCGAGGGGTTCTTCTTAGAAAGAGGCTTCGGATTCTCCATCCATCGACGGCGGGCGCAGGACCGATCCGGTCTCAACCAGGAGAAGGTCAACCAGCTCGCGTTTTGAATGTATGCCCAGGGTCTGGTATGCCTTGAAGCGCGCGGTGTTGACGGACCCCTCCGAGACGCTGAGGGCCCGGCAGATTTCCGACGCGCTCCTGCCCCGCGCGATCTCTACGAGGATGCGCGCATCGGTCTCGCTGAGGCCCCGGCCCTGCAGGTAGAGGAGGGGGCGGGCGCTGTCGAGAAGACCGGAGGGCCTGTCAATCTCGTCCTTGCCGACGCAGAGGAGGCGAAGCGCGAACGGCGTGGCAAGGGTCGCGACGAGCAGGGAACAAGACAGGACGAGGCTTGGGCTGAGGGAGAGTGCGCCCGCCACCGCCACGGTGCCCTCGGCGGAATGGGGAGATGCGCCAACGATGAGCGCGCACGAGAGGACGGAGGCGGCGAGCGGCCGTGCCTGGCGGCCCAGAGACGGCAGGGCAAGGCATTGCCTCCTGTGGTGCAGGAGAAGGGCAGCGGCGGCAAAGAGCGCGCAGGAGATGACAGCCAGCGGCTGGGGCTCCCCCAAGCTCAGCAGATACCGGGCGGAGAGTCCCAGCAGAAGCGCCGTCACCAAGACCGTCGCGGCCGACGAAAGGCCAAGTCCGCCCTCACCGCCCTCTGTGGAGGAGGCGGGCGGGCTCGTCAGCGAGCGCACGAGCGCACCAACCAGCACGGCAGCCCCCAGGGCCTGCAGAAGCAGCGTTGAGGCGCCGTCTCCAACCCAAGAGCAGAGAAGCCCCAGGGCAAGCAGAAGGGAGGGCGCGAGCAGCGCCGCAGGGCTCACGCGATGCTCGGGAGGGACGTCTTCGTTGGGCGATGCGGCGGGCGAGATGGGCGCCCTGAGGGGAGTCGAGGGATCAAGTCCGAGCTTCTCGCAAGCTCGCCGTCGATACGTGCTGACGGTCGATGGGCTCAGGCCCAGGCGCCGCGCAATATCAACCTGCTTCTCTCCGCGCTGGACGGCCGTAAAGACCTCGCGCTCGCGCTCCGTCAGCGGGGAAAGGGCGGTCAGGGTCGCATCCTCGCGGTACCGCGGGCCGGAGGAAGGTGGAGGGAGAAGCGCACTCCTGAGGCGCAGCCCCAGCGCCCACCAGATGAGCAGCACGGCAAAGCCTGCCATGCCGTAGAGGAGCCGGCTTGACGCCGACCACGGAGCCGGCGGACGAGGAGCGAGCTGGGCGTAGTAGGCGATAACAAGAAGCAGGTAGAGCCCTGTCTGATGCAGTGCCAGGCAGCGGGAAGAGCCATCGCGCGACGAGTCGGGAAACACCCAGGCAGGCCCCAGGAGGCTCCATGCGGTCAGCGAGACAAGCTCGGCGCACCGACTCGGCACGGTGGCAGGGGCGCCAAGAGAGCCCAGGGAGAGCAGCAGGCGACAGACGGTCGCAACCACCCCTCCCAGCGCGAGCGCGCACAGGACGGCCCGACGTTTTGGCACGGCGCCATCGCAGAGCGCGCCCACAAGCGGCGGGACAACGATGGCCACGCACATCGATGAGGAGCAGTTGAGCGCGAGCGCCGAGAAGGCCGACTCGCAGGAGGGCATCAGGGCGGCACCAAAGAGCAGGACGGCACCCCATGCCAGCCACAGCAACCAACGAACCGCACGCGACGCCGTCACGGTTTGGCACCTCCAGACGATTAGCGTGAGAAGCTCCGCCCCCTGAGCGCCCTTCCGAGTCTAGAGCATAGGTGAAACGCGAGATGGCCAAGCATCAGCCCCATGAAGGAGGCCAGTGCCCCGTCAAAGGAGACAGGCCTGTAGAGGCTCCCCACCAGCAGGCACTGGAGGGCCCAGAGCAGCTCGATGGAGATGCTTGTTGCGGCAAACAGAGGAAGCGCGTGCCGCCACGCCCTGAACCTGGGAAGAGAGAGGGGAGCAAGGACGCCCAAGGGAGCCAGAAGAGCGGCGCGGGCGAGCAGGGATGAGGCCGCGCGGACTACGCCCCCGCTGTAGCCAGCCATGAAAGAGTAATAGGACGAGGGCATGATCATGAGAGGTAGGGCCTGATCAATTGCTGACGAGGTCGGGGTCAGGTACATGGGGAGGCACAAGACCGTGACGATAAATGATACATAGGCCGCTAGCAGGAGCGCAGATAGCGTCCGCTTCGGGGAGAAGCCCTTCGCAATCGACGCGACGGAGGCGGCGGCCAGCGCAATCGCAAGAAGGATGTATCCACAGCGCTCTGACAAGATCATGATGCTCCTTTGATTGGTGAGGTGCGTAGTGTCGAACTTTGGCCGCCCGTCCCGTCCTGGGACGGGCGGGCTCGAGCTCTGCCTCCTTCGTCCAACCGCTCTGGACCCTCGCTCGATGGGCAGAGCATAGGAGTCAGAGCGTCCACTGTCTGTAGTTCGAGGCTATGAAACTAGCAACGACGTGAATGACCGGCCTCGACTCACCATGGCCGAAAACCGGGATGCCCGAGCGTCTCCATGCCGGGAACAAGCTGGCAAGCTTTGCTCCTCTGCGATGCAAAGAACGCCGCATCCTCCCGCCGTCTCAGACCACGGCAATTGGGGAATAAGCCGGGCAATGTCACGAACAGCACCCAACCAGGGAGGTTCCCATGGCCCAGGCAATCACAACCTCGGAGTTCGACTCCGTCATCAGCGGTTCCGGCAAGCCCGTCCTCGTGGACTTCTGGGCGCCGTGGTGCGGACCGTGCCGCGCCCTCGGCCCCGTCGTCGACGAGGTATCCAACGAGATGGCCGACAGGCTCGTCGTCTACAAGTGCAACGTGGACGAGGAGCCTGACCTTGCCACGAGGTTCCGCATCGTCTCCATCCCCACGCTCATCCTCTTCAAGGACGGTCAGCCGGCCCACACCATCGTGGGGAACACGCCCAAGGCGTCGCTCGTCGCAGAGCTCGAGGCCAACCTCTAGGCCATGCCTCGCACGCCTGACCCCGCCCAGGGCGCTCGGGAACCCACCCGCAACGCCCTGGGCGCCTTCACCTTCAAGCATCTCCCTGTGACGCTTGTGGCGCTCGCGGCGGCGCTCGTCCTTGTCGGGCTGCTCGCCGACGTGCTCGGGGGAGGGACCCCGTGGCTTGACGCCCTTGCCAACGAGCTCCTTGTCGCGCGCCTTCGCTCTGACGCGCTCACGCCGCTCATGCGCGCCGTGACCTCGCTCGGCTCGGTGGCGGTGCTCGCCGTCATGGCGGCCGTCATTGCCGCGCTCGTGCCGGTCAGGGCGGCCGGGTGGTGCGTCTCCGTGAACCTGGTCTGCGTGGTTGCGCTCAACACGCTGCTCAAGGAGCTCATCCGGCGACCACGGCCAGACGTCTCCCATCTCGTCGAGGAAGCGGGGTACAGCTTCCCCTCGGGCCACGCGATGGCGGCGATGGCCTTCTTCGGGCTGCTCGCGTGGATGGTCTGGCACCTCCACGGGCGGGGCACCGCACGCGTGGCGTGGTGCGCCCTCTTCTCCCTCGTCATAGCGCTCGTGGGGGTGAGCCGCGTCTATCTGGGCGTCCACTACGCCTCGGACGTCGTGGCGGGATACTGCGTCTCCATCCTGTGGCTCGTCCTCTACACCAGGGTGGTGGTGCCGCGCCTCATCGGCACGGGCCACGCGGGCGACCTGGCCCGGTCAGAGAAGCGGGACAATCCCCCTACTCCCCCAGCGTGATGATTCGCGCCGAGAGCACCTCGCCGTCAGCGCAGACGATGCGGCCCATCGAGGCCTTGGAGCGGCGGGGGTAGGTGGGGCTCCCGGGGTTCATCACGAGCGTCCCCGTCCACTCGTCGCGCTCGACGAAGGGGCGGTGGGTGTGCCCGCAGATGGCGATGTCGCTCATGGAGAGGTTGAGGCGCTCGCGGTAGTGGTTGATCTGCCAGCGCAGGCCGCTGCTGTAGAACACCTTGCGCTGCTTGACCATGGGACCGTAGTCGTAGGCCCAGTCGTTGTTCCCGAGGCACATCTGCACCTGCGCGATGCCGCAGAGCGTGCGGTAGTCCGACGGCGAGCAGATGTCCCCGGCATGCACGATCACGTCAGCGCCCCTGAGCTCCTCCAGGAGCTCCGGCGAGAGGTAGCCGTGGGTGTCCGAGATGATGTCGTAGCGAAGGGTCGCCAAGGCAGGCCCCTCTCTGGCTAGAGCCCGAGCGCGCGCTTGAGGGCCACGACGCGACGGCGCGAGACGGAGATCTTCTTGCCCTCGATGCCGTTGACGCCGAGCTGCAGGATTCCCGAGGAGATGACCTCGACATCCTCCACGTACTCGAGGTTCACGATGTAGCCGCGGTGCACGCGGAAGAACCCGTGAGGCGCGAGCTTCTGCTCGAGCTTGGCGAGGGAGATCGTGGAGAGGAAGCGGTCGTCGGCGGTGTAGATGCAGGAGTAGTCGTCCTTGGCCTCTATGTAGCGGATCTGGTCGATGGGCACCAGGACCTTGCGCCCGCTCTTGACCACGGGGATGCGCTCCACGGAGGAGTGGCTCTGGGGCTGGGGCTTCATGCGCGCCTGGACCTTGTCGAGCGCCTGGTTGAGGCGGTCGGGGTCGACCGGCTTCATGAGGTAGTCGATGGCATCCACCTCGAAGGCCTCGAGCGCGTACTCGCTGTACGCGGTCACGAAGACCAGGGCGGGCGGGTTCTTGAGGCGGTGCAGGGCCTCGGCGAGCTGCATGCCGGAGGTCTTGGGCATCTGGATGTCGAGGAACATCACGTCCGCCTTGCCCTCCATGAGCTTCTCGACCGCCTCGCGGGCGCTGGAGGCCTCCATGATGAAGTCGACCCGTCCGGTCTCCTCGAGCAGGTACCTCAGCTCGGACCGGGCCGGAGCCTCGTCGTCTACGATCATCGCGCGCATCTGTCGATCCCTTCGCAACCCTCTGCCGGCCGCACCGGCAAGCTATCTCTCGTCCCCCGGCCGCTCCCCCTCGCCAGCGGCAAGCGCCGCGCCGACGAGTCTGAGCGTGACGCACGTGCCCTCACCCGGCTTGGAGACGATCTCCACCCCGGAACCCTCGCCGAAGAAGCGCTCTATTCGCTCGGCGACGTTTCTCAAGGCCATGCCCACGCCGCCGTCGCTGGAAACAGTTCCTGCCTCACGCAGCTCGGCGGTGCTCGAGAGCAGCCGCTCAGCCACGTCCCGGTCCATGCCGAGCCCGTCATCGGCGACGGCAATAAGAATATCATCTCCGTCCGTCGCCACCTGAACGTCAACATGAAGCACGCCCTCGTCGCGCATGGCGTGACGAACCGAGTTCTCCACGATCGGCTGAATCAGGAACGACGGGACGGACAGCCCCTCGCAGCCCCGTTCCACGTGCTCGCTCTCCACGATGCGGTCCTCGCCGAAGCGCGCCTTCTCGATCTTGAGGTAGCTGCGCGTCTGGCTGAGCTCCTCAGAGAGCGGGATGAGGGCCTTCTCGGAGTTCTCGAGCGTGCGACGGTAGAAGAGCGAGAACTCGCGCAGGAGGTCCCGGGCGTACGTGGGGTCGGTCCGCGTGAACGAGGCGATGGTGTTGAGCGTGTTGAAGAGAAAGTGGGGGTTGATCTGCGCCTGGAGCGCCTTGAGCTCGGCGCGGACCGTGAGCTCGGCCTGACGGTCGAGCTCGTGGGACGAGAGCTGCGTGGAGAGCAGCGACCCGAGCCCCTCCGCGATGGCGAGCTGCGTGCGGTCTATGTCGAGGTCGCGGCGGTAGTAGAACTTGATCGTCCCGACGGCGCGATCCTGCACGAGCAGGGGCACGATGATGCCGAAGGAGCCCCGGCCGCCGCGCCGGCCGAGAATATGGCCGCCCGTCCCGTCGGGCTCGCTGTCCATGGAGAAGAACGTCTCCATGCGCTTGCTCTCGAGGACCTCGATGGTCGAGCGGGAGTTGCGCATCCCCGGCTGGAACATGACGTCATCGGGCCCCTCGTAGGCGAGAACCGACGTGGTGTCCGTGATCGCGACGCCAACGGCGCTGGTCTCGGGCATGAGCAGGGCGCAGAGGGCGCGGGCGCCCTCCACGGTGAGGCCGTCGCGCAGGTGGCCCAAGGTGCTCGTCGCCATGCGCAAGGTGCGCTCGGTTGCCTCGGGGCGCGTGTCGGCGGGCGCGAGGCTCACGGTCCCGGCCAGCACGATGACGGCGGCCATCCCGCATCCCACGAGCATCGAGACCTCGACGAGGTCATCGTGCACGCTCCACACGAGCAGGGCCACGAGCCCCAGGGCGCTCAGAATCAGCAGGAAGCCGACCACGCTCCCCGGGATGCCCCTGCCGCCGCGGCTCACCGCTCCTCCCCCGGCAGGTCCTCCCTCTCCGACAGGGGAATCAGGGGACCAGTGTCTTCGAGAGTATCCAAGATGGCCCCCGTGGGCTGGTCCGCCGGAGGAACCACCTCCCCGGTGCGCAGGATGGCCTCCTGGAGGTAGCGGTCCTCCCAGAGGGCCGAGACCACCGTGGGCCACACCGTGGCGAACGACAGGTAGCGCGAGCTCGCCGACAGGGCAAATCGGTCCGCGTCGTAGCGCCCCTTCGTAAGGATGCGCAGGTAGGCCATCCGGTTGGGGCCCCTCAGGAAGCGACGCAGCGCGGTCTTGAAGACACGGCGGCGCACGCCCTCGGACAGCCATGGGGCCGGATAGGGCATGAGCGACTCGGACGTGATGGTGCGCAGGTCCCGCCGGGCGTTCATGACGTCGAGCTTGCGGTACTCGTAGAGCCAGCGATGGACGTCCTGCATGAAGTGCGACGGCGCCGGGGCCCGCTCCTCGGGCGGGCACAGGCGCACGCGCCATGCGTTGTCAAACCACACGTCGAGCCCGAAGGCGCGCAGGTCGAGCACGTAGTCGAGGTCCTCCCCGCGCGTGATGTAGGGGTCGAAGGGCACCCTCGAGAAGGCCTCCGCGTGCAGGGCGCAGCAGCCGCCGCACATGTGGTTGGAGCGGGTGATGCGGGCGGCCTCCTGGGCCTTCCTCATGACCTTGTTGAAGTCTGCGGCCTTTGACCAGTACCTCTCGGTCCACTCGTCTGAGGACCTGGCGTAGGGGGAGCCCTCGTCATCGATGAAGAACCCGCTCTTGGCGAGGATCTTGAGGTTCTGGCGCGTGAGCGAGCCGAGGCCCCACACGGCGTTGGCGAGGAAGTCGGCGTCGAGCGCCACCTCGTCGTCATCGAGGAACACCACCACGTCGTGGCCGAAGACGGCCGCCACGGCGAGCCCCATGTTCTTGATGGCCCCGTAGCCGCGCAGGGAGACGGTCTCACCCGTCACGTGGTGCGCCATCCGGCTCACGGCCCGCTCCACGTGCGCAGCCTCCTGGGCCCCTATGACCAGGGGGCTGAGCATGGGGTGCGCCCGGCAGATCTCGTCCACGCGGGCGCGGGCCGCCGCGGCGCACGACTGCGGCGCCACCACGAGAACCACCACGCGGATGACCCCGCGCACCTGCTCGAGCGACGAGAGGCAGGTCTCGAGCTCGGGGACGGGCTTGTCTATGGGGGTCGTGTAGTCATAGGCACCGCGCTCGCCCAGCGCCCCGGTGCGTCCTCCCTCGTCCCAGTACGAGGGGATGACTATGACGGGATTCAAGCGATCTCCCGGGTCTCTCGCCCGGCAAGCAGGCTGGCCATGGACGTCCTGGAGAGGGCGCGGTAGAGCGGCATGCCGAGGGCGTACATGACCACCGCCTCGCCGAGGCCGGTGGCAACGAGCCCGAAGGCGTACATGGCGAGATAGGCCCCGTCCAGCGACACGCTCGTGAACGGGATGGTGTAGAAGCCGATCCCCTGGAGCATGAGCGGCAGGTAGGCGGGGACGATGAGGGCGTTGGCGACAACCGGGCCGAGAAGCGCCAGGGCAGGGCGGCGGCGCGCCCTCCACGTGACCCAGGCGCCCACGGCGGTGGCCAGGGTGCCGAAGACCACGTCGAGCATCCCGAGCATGCCCGTGCCGGACAGGACGATGTTGGCGAGGTTGGCGATGGCGCAGCCGAGGGCGAGCCCGGGGACGGCGTCGGCCGTGAAGAGCGCGAGGACGCACACGGCCTCAGAGACGCGGAACTGCACGGGGCCCCAGGCGAGGCTGCCGAGGAAGAGCAGGGCCACGAGGGTGAGGGCCGCGTAGGCGGCGGCGATCATGCCGATGCGGGCGACCCTTCTGGCGCCGGCCCCGGACGGGGCTGCGGCGGTGGAGTTGCAAGGCAAGCGGAACCTCCCGGAAACAGTGACGTGCGCGGCGCGTGACGGTCCTGTCAGGACGCCGTGCTAATATTACCCCCATGCCCGAACGGGCGCACCCCGTCTTTGGCGCGCCCGTGGCCCGACGCACGGAAGGAGCCGCCGTGAAGCCGCGCTCGACCATGGCCTGCCTGGCAGCGGACGCGGCCCACTGGGCCATCGTCAACGTGCTGCGTCGCGGCGGCGGCAACGTGCCCGGCACCGTGGCCCTGCGCATCTGCCCCACGCTCATCGAGGACCTCGGGTCCGCGCTCGACGGCTCGGTGGTCGTGACGGGCACCAACGGCAAGACCACCACCACGGGCCTCATCGCCGACGCGCTTGGCGCGGACGGCCGCCAGGTGGTGTGCAACCGGGCCGGGAACAACATGGAGTCCGGCATAGCGGCCGCGCTCGTCCGAGGGCGCGGGGACGTGACGGGGCACGGGGTGCGCACGGGGTGCTTCGAGTGCGACGAGCTCTACACCGTGCGCGTGCTCCCGCAGCTGCGGCCGCGCGCGCTCGTGCTGCTCAACCTGTTCCGCGACCAGCTGGACCGCTACGGCGAGATAGACCACACCCAGGACGTCATCGGGCAGGCCCTGCGCCTCTCGCCGGAAACCGCGCTCGTCTACAACGCGGACGACCCGCTCTGCGCGGCCATAGCCGGGCGCGTGGACAACCCCGGCGTGCCATTCGGCATCGACGAGCCCACGGCGCTCGAGGCGGACCGCATCTCGGACAGCCGCTTCTGCGCACGGTGCAACGCGCCGCTCGCCTACGAGTACGTGCACTACGGGCAGCTCGGGAGCTACCGGTGCCCCGCGTGCGGCTGGGAGCGCCCGGAGCTGGCGCTTGCCGCCGTGAACGTTTGCCTCACCTGCGACGGCTACGAGTTCGACGTGGAGGACCGCCGCGGCGAGACGCCCGTGCGCCATCATGTCTCCACCCGCTACAACGGCCTCTACATGGTCTACAACGTCATGGCGGCCCTCGCCGCGCTCATCGTCTCCGGGGGTGACGCCGCGCGCTTCCAGGGGGCGCTCGACGCCTATGAGCCGGCCTCGGGGCGCGGCAAGACGTTCTCGCTTGACGGCGGGTACGAGGCCGTGAGCCTCCTGGCCAAGAACCCCACCGGCTTTGACCGCATGATTCAGCAGATCAAGGCGGACGGCGGGCGCTTCGCGGCCTTCTTCCTCAATGACAACGACGCCGACGGGCACGACGTCTCATGGATCTGGGACGTCGACTTCGAGCGCTTGCGCGACCTGGGCATGCGCGTGGTGTGCGTGGGGGGCACGCGCCGCGAGGACATGGCCGTCCGCATCAAGTACGCCGAGCTCGGCGCGCAGGTCGAGCTCGTGGACGACGTGGAGGGCGCGCTCAGGTGGGCGCCCGCGCTCGGGCCCCAGGAGCGGCTCCATGTCGTCGCGAACTACACCGCCTTCCCGCCCGTGGTGGCGGAGCTCGAGCGGCTCGCCACGAGCTGGAGGGCCGGCGAGCCGCTGCCGCTGCGCGGGCCAGAGCCGCGAGGTGCCGCGAGCCCGACCGAGCTCGACCGTCCGCTGCGCATCGTGCACCTGTACCCCGACGCCCTCAACCTCTACGGTGACGGCGGCAACATCGCCTCGCTGCTCAAGCGCTGCGAGTGGCGCGGCATCCCGGCGCGCGTGGACCAGGTGCCCATGGGCTCCGAGCTCGACCTCTCCGACGCCGACGTGGTGCTTCTCGGCGGCGGGGCCGACCGCGACCAGCTTGCCGTCGCGGAGGAGCTGCGCGGCCAGCGCGAGGAGCTCGCGGCCTACATCGCAGACGGCGGGGCGCTCCTTGCCATCTGCGGCGGATACCAGCTCCTGGGCAACTTCTACATGATGGGGGACGAGCGCATCGAGGGACTCGCCGTCCTCGACGTCGACACGACGGCTGGCCCGACGCGCCTGATCGAGAACATCGCCGAGGACTCGGACGTGTGCGACCAGCCGATCGTCGGGTTTGAGAACCATGCCGGGCGCACCGTGCTGGGGCCGGACGAGCGGCCCCTGGGCCGGGTCCTCGTGCCCGGGACCGGTAACAACGGCGAGGACGGCGGCGAGGGCGTGCTGCACGACGGGGTGATCGGCACCTACCTCCACGGGCCCATCCTCCCCAAGAACCCCGGCGTGACCGACTGGCTCATCTCCCACGCGCTGCGCCGCCGCGGCCTCGACGTCGAGCTCTCCCCGCTCGATGACGGGCTGGAGCAGATGGCGCACGACGTGGC
>CAZUOD010000038.1:0-11734 GCA_964621975.1 uncultured Atopobium sp. | reverse complement strand
TCAAGCTCGACCGCGACCTCGCCGACAAGCGCATCTTCCCGGCCATCGACCCGGTTGCCTCGGGCACGCGCAACGAGGACCTGCTCATCGAGGGCGACTACCAGCCGCTCGTCTGGGGCATCCGTCGGATCCTCGCCAACATGAACAACGTCGAGCGCGCCGCGAACGCCCTGGTCAAGGGCCTCAAGGAGACGGACTCGAACCGGGAGTTCCTCATCAGGAGCGCCAAGAAGGCCCAGCAGACGGGCTACGTGGCCTAGGGTCGCGCGCGGGCACCTGTCGCGAGCGCCCGAGTGCGCCCTGGGAGGCGCTGCAGGGCGACGATGCGCGCGCAGGAATGCGGCAGGTTGCAGGCGCACATCGGCACGCGAGCTCGGAGGCGGCTGAGATTGTCGGCCCTGTGCGCAGGAATCGCGAGGGTTGTGGGGCTTCGGGTCGCCAAGGACGGCGGCTCGGCCCGCAACATCGCCGATTCCTGCGCGCTTCTCTCGGCACGTCGAGCAACCCCGCGAATTCCTGCGCGCGAGGGCTGCCGGGTCTGCGCGCGCGTCTTCGCACTTCGGGTAAATTTTCTCGCACGTGCACGAAAAAAATAGGTATAGTGGCTACATAGAATGCATGACAAGCGCCGTTACGGTATCCGAAGACGAAACGTAGCCCAAACCGCTGGCGCCCCTATCGCCCTATGACAGGTGTCCTCACCTGGTTTGGCGCGTCTCGCCTTCCGTCTCTGGGGGGAGCGAGGCATATGCAGAGAAGAAACCCTGCCCTCATCGCGGGCCTTCTGGGCTCGTCGTGGTGCCTTGCGCCCACGTGCGCCCATGCGCTGTCCATCGGGAGGGTCATAGACGACGCCTTCTCCACGCCCTCCCTCGCCTTCTGCGCCGGACTCGCCGGCGGGGCCCTCGCCACGGGGGCCGTTGTCGGGGCCGTCGCCCTCATGCGCACCCACGTCAGCCGCGTTGCCGCCGACCCTGCCATCGCGTCCTCGGAGACCCCTGACGTCTCGCCTGCCCCCGACGTCACGGTCCCACGCCACGCCGCGACCGACTACGAGGACATCGCCGAGAACTACGTCAGGCTCATCGACCTCAAGGAGCGCGTCGAGCGCCGGGCCCAGGGCGTGGCCGCCATCCTCACCGAGCGTCTCGGCGCGAGCATGATGGAGGGGCTGCCCGTCATCGAGCGAGCCGACGGCACGGTGGGCGACGTGGGCACGAGCTGGTGGCGCCGGGCGGTGGGGGAGCAGGCCATGGTGCCCTCCGTCCCCATCGTGGCCGAGGACGACCTTGCCATCCCCGAGGACTTCGCACAGAGCGACCTCGCGCGCCTCTCGGACGCCGCCAAGAGGATGCGCGTGGGCAGCATCGCGTCGCGCGTGGCCTTCGTCGACGGGGAGGCCTATCCCGAGCATCGCTCGACCGACGACTTCGAGGTCGGGGACGTCTGGGCGGCCGCGCTCGCCGCGCTCGACGAGAAGATCGCCGCCGACGACCCGATGCCGGTCGTCGAGCCCGAGTCGTTCCTGGATGCCGTGGGCGGCGCGGGCACCCTGGACGACCCCGACGGCCTGGAGCCCTCCACGGGGTTCATCCCCTTCAAGACGCCGGGCGGCCATCCCGAGGTCGTGGACACCGAGACCTATGTGGACTACCTCATAAGGGACGAGTTCAGCCGGAACTCCTCCACGGCGGCGCGCCGCAGCTCCCGGCGCTTCCTGCGCATGCTCGAGGGTGGCGTGCGGCCACCCCGCGTGCGCCACCTCGCGGACACCCCCACCAACCCGGCTGGTACCTACATAGGCAGGCACTTCTCGACCTCGGAGGCGGCCGAGGCATGACCTGGTCGGCTTCGGGCGACCCCGCGCGCCGCTCCGTGAGGAGGTGGGTCGTCGCCCTCGTGTGCTGGGTCGCCTTCGTGTGGGGCCACTCGCTCGTGCAGGGCCCCGAGTCCGCGCTCGAGAGCGGCCGCGTCGTCTCGCTGCTGCGCCCCCTCTTCGAGGCGCTGGGGCTCGTCGACGAGGACGTCATGACGTTTCTGGTCCGCAAGTGCGCGCACTTCTCGGAGTACGCCGTCCTGGGCGTGCTGGGGCACGGTCTCTTCTCGCGGCTTCCCGCCGCCGGGATCAGGAGGAGGTGGCCGGTGGTCGCCGCGGTCGCGCTGGTGCCCGTCGCGGACGAGTTCCTGCAGCTCTTCGTGCCCGGTCGGACGGGGTCCGTCCGCGACGTCGCCATAGACCTCGCCGGTGCCCTCACCGGTGCGCTCGTCGCCCGGCTCGTGTCGCGCCGCCGGCTCGCCCGCGGTGTCCCTGACGTGTCCGGATAGTCACGTCTCGGTTAACAAACCCTTCACATCGACTGTCGGCACCCCCGCTTTGGATACGGTAGCCTCACGCTTTGTCACGAGAAGCGACGGGAGGAGTTTCATCATGTTCGAGAACGTTTCCAGGCGCCAGTTCCTTCAGGTCTCCGCCACCGTGGCCGCGGGCCTCGGTCTGGCCGGCTGCAGCAGCGACAGCGACTCGTCCGACTCGGACTCCGGGTCTGACACCATCAAGGTCGGCATCCTGGGCCCGCACACCGGCGACGTCTCCAGCTACGGCATCGCCTGCAGAAACGGCGCGCAGCTCTACTTTGACCAGCTCAACGAGGCCGGCGGCATCAACGGCAAGCAGATCGAGTACCTCGTCGAGGACGAGCAGGGCGACGCCACCCAGGCCGTCAACGCCTACAACCTCCTCGTGGAGGAGGGCGTCGTGGGCATCGTCGGCGACGTCACCACCGGCCCGACCGTGGCCGTGGCCCAGGCCTCCGTGGCCGACAACATGCCCTGCGTCACGCCGTCCGCCACGGCGGCCGACGTGGTCACCTATGGCGACAACTACTTCCGCGCCTGCGTGACCGACCCCGAGCAGGGCCGCATCATGGCCAACTTCGCGGCCGAGCAGGGCTGGACGAACGTCGCCACCCTCTTCTGCTCCGGCGACGACTACACCGAGGGCGTCAACGACGCCTTCGTGGAGGAGGCCGCCTCGCTCGGCATCACCATCACGACCGAGCAGTCCTACTCCGAGGGCGACGTCGACTTCAACTCCCAGCTCACCACGATCATGGGCACCAACCCCGACGCCATCCTCGCCCCCAACTACTACCAGGATGACGGCATGATCGTCACCCAGGCGCGCCAGCAGGGCTACGACGGCGTCTTCATCGGCGTCGACGGCTGGTCGGGCGTCGAGGACTACGCCTCCGCCGAGGACCTCCAGAACTGCTACTTCTGCTGCGCCTTCTCCTCGAGCAACGAGGACGAGTCCGTCCAGCAGTTCATCTCCGACTACACCGACGCCTACGGCGAGTCCCCCACGAACTTCTGCGCGCTCGGCTACGACGCCGCGATGGTGCTCGCCAACGGCATCTCGGCCGCCGAGGAGCAGGGTCTCGAGGCCGGCTCCGACGAGTACCTCCAGGCCGTGATCGACGGCATCGCCGACGGCAGCGTCGAGGGCGTCACCGGCACCATCGAGTACGAGGGCACCGGTGACCCGGTCAAGTCCTCGCTCGTCCTCACCTTCGACGAGAACGGCGCGGAGTCCGTGGCCGAGGTCGTCGAGGCCTAGGCCCGGCCAAAGGATCGCTCATCTGGGGCATCGGGCCATCGCCCGGTGCCCCCTTCCCTAGGCTCGCATGCGCCGGGGCAGCGCCTCGGTGCCGTCACAGAGAGGAAGTGACGTGCCGTGCAATTCCTGTCGCAATTCCTGTCGCAGGTTCTCAACGGCTTGCAGCTCGGCAGCATCTACGCGCTCGTCGCGCTCGGCTACACGATGGTCTACGGCATCATCTTGCTGCTCAACTTCGCCCACGGTGACATCATCATGGCGGGCGCCTACATCCTGTGGGTCGCCCTGTCTTTGCTCGGGCTCAACCCCGTGCTCGCCGTGCTGCTGTCGGTCGCCGGCTGCACGCTCCTGGGTGTCCTCATCGACAAGGTCGCCTACGCGCCCCTCAGGAACGCGCCGCGCCTCTCGGTCCTCATCACGGCCATCGGCGTCTCGTACTTCCTCGAGAACGGCGCGCAGCTCGTCTTCGGCGCGGACGCCAAGGTGGTGCCCTCCCTGCTGGAGACCTCCACGATCAGCGTGGGCGGGATGTCGCTGTCGCTGGTGGCCGTGGTGACGGTGCTCGTGACCCTGGCGGCCACCGTGGCGCTCACGCTGCTCGTGCAGAAGACCAAGCTCGGCAAGGCCATGCGCGCCGTCTCCGAGGACATGGGCGCCGCCCGTCTCATGGGCATCAACGTCAACAACACGATCTCGTTCACCTTTGCTGTGGGGTCGTGCCTGGCGGGCATCGGCGCGGTGCTCTACACGATGGCCTACACGCAGGTCTCGCCCACGATGGGCATGATGCTCGGCACCAAGGCCTTCGTGGCCGCCGTCCTGGGCGGCATCGGATCGATCCCGGGGGCCGTGCTCGGGGCCTTCCTCGTGGGCTTCGCCGAGGTGTTCGTCTCTGCCATGGGGCTTTCCGTGTGGCGTGACGCCGTCGTGTTCCTGCTGCTCATCATCGTCCTCATCGTTCGGCCCACCGGCATCTTCGGCCGCACGATGAACGAGAAGGTCTAGGGGGTGCGCCATGGCACATGACAAGATCACGGAGCAGAGGCCCATCATCTCGGCGCGCGCAGGCCGCGCCTCGTCGTCGGACGGGCCGCGCCGCCGCCTTCCCATGCCCGCGCGCTACGCGATCAACGCCCTGCTCGTGCTCGTGTTCCTCGTGGTCGGCGAGCTCATGATCGACGGCGGGGCCATCTCGCGCTATCAGTCCACCGTCCTCGAGCAGGTGGCGATCTACATCATCCTGGCCGTCTCGCTCAACATCGCCACGGGCTATCTCGGGCAGCTGCCGCTCGGGCACGCCGGCTTCATGTCGGTGGGGGCCTACAGCTGCGCGATCTTCATCATGAACGTGGGCGAGGCGCTCGGCCTCTCCACGAGCGACATCGCGGCCGGCGGCCCCACGGTGGCCGCGCTCGTCTTTGCGGGCGTGGTCTTCGGCGGCCTCTGCGCGGCCCTCATGGGCCTCGTGATCGGCATACCGGCCCTGCGCCTCAAGGGTGACTACCTCGCGATCATCACGCTGGCCTTCTCCGAGATCATCCGCGTGGTGATGCTCAACATCGACAAGGTCCTCGGCTTCACCCTCACGCGCGGCTCCGCGGGCCTCACGGGCATCCCCGGCTACACGGACTTCATCAACGCGTTTCTCGCCGTCGCCGTCGTGTGCTTCCTCGTGCACACGATGATGAAGTCGCGCCACGGCAGGGCCATCCTGGCCATCCGCGACAACGAGATCGCGGCCGAGGCCGCCGGCGTCAACACCACCTACTACAAGACGCTCGCCTTCGTCATCTCGGCCTTCTTCGCCGGCGTGGCGGGGGGCCTGTACGCGGGCTGCGTGGGCGTCCTGCAGCCGGGGACCTTCGACTTCATGAAGTCGATCGAGATCCTCGTCATGGTGGTCCTCGGCGGCATGGGCTCCATGCTCGGCTCGGTCATCTCCGCCACGGTGCTCACGATCCTGCCCGAGGCGCTGCGCGCCTTCTCCGACTACCGCATGATCGCCTACGCCATCGTCCTCATCCTCGTGATGATCTTCCGGCCGCAGGGGCTGCTCGGCAGCTACGACTTCTCGCTCTCCCGGATCATCGAGCGCGTCATGAACCGTGACCTGCCGTGGAGGCGCCGGGGCCTTCCCACAGGCGACTCGGAAGAGGAGGTGAGCGCCGATGCCTAGCAACGACAGGAGGCGTCGCTCCGTGCTCGTGCAGATGGAGTCGCCCAACCTCATCCCCGAGCGCGACCTCGGCAAGATCCCCGTGCTCGAGGCCAAGCACCTGGGCATCGACTTCGGCGGCCTCACCGCCGTGGACGACTTCAACATCGCCATGGGCAGGACCGAGATCTCCGGCCTCATCGGACCCAACGGCGCGGGCAAGACCACGATCTTCAACCTGCTCACCAACGTCTACAAGCCCACGCGCGGCACGATCCTGCTCGACGGCTACGACACCGCCGGCAAGTCCGTGGCCGAGGTCAACCGCATGGGCGTGGCGAGGACCTTCCAGAACATCCGCCTCTTCTCCAAGATGACCGTCGAGGAGAACGTGCTGGTCGGCCTCGGCAACGCCATGTCCACGAACCTCATCACCGACATGCTGCGGCTGCCCCGGCACTGGCGCGAGGAGGCGGAGTTTCGCGAGCGCGCCCGCGAGCTGCTCGACATCTTCGACATGCGGCGCTACGCGGAGACCGTCGCGGGCAACCTCCCCTACGGGGCGCAGCGGCGCCTCGAGATCCTGCGGGCGCTCGCCACGAACCCCAAGGTGCTGCTCCTCGACGAGCCGGCCGCCGGCATGAACCCGGCCGAGACCGAGGAGCTCATGGAGAACATCCGCAAGATCCGCGACGAGTTCCAGATCGCGATCCTGCTCATCGAGCACGACATGTCGCTCGTGATGGGCGTGTGCGAGGTCGTGGGCGTGCTCGACTACGGCCGCATCATCGCCAAGGGGACGCCCGAGCAGATACAGAACGACCCCAGGGTCATCGAGGCCTACCTCGGCAAGCAGGGGGTGAAGTAGCATGGCCATGCTCTCCGTGCGCGACCTGCACGTCTCCTACGGCGCCATCAAGGCGGTGCGCGGCGTCTCCTTCGACATCGACGAGGGGGAGATCGTGACCCTCATCGGAGCCAACGGCGCCGGCAAGTCCACCACGCTCGGCACCATCGCCGGCCTGCTCAAGCCGGACTCCGGCTCCATCGAGTTCGACGGGACCTCCATGGCGGGCCTGCAGGCGCACAAGGTGGTCCAGCGCGGGCTGGCGCTCTGTCCCGAGGGCCGGCGCGTCTTCACGCAGATGACCGTGGCCGAGAACCTCGAGATGGGCGGCTACACCCGCACGGACGCGGAGGTCCGCGAGACGCTGGAGAGCGTCTACGAGCACTTCCCGCGCCTGAGGGAGCGTCGCGGCCAGGTCGCCGGCACGCTCTCCGGCGGCGAGCAGCAGATGCTCGCGATGGGCAGGGCGCTCATGAGCCGGCCGCGGCTGCTCATGCTCGACGAGCCGTCCATGGGCCTCGCGCCCATCTTGGTGGAGGAGATCTTCTCCATCGTGAAGCAGCTCAATGAGACCGGGACCACGATCCTTCTCGTCGAGCAGAACGCCAACATGGCCCTGTCCATCGCGGACCGTGCCTACGTGCTCGAGATCGGGACGATCATGAAGTCGGGCACGGGCGCCGAGCTGCTCGTGGACGACGACGTGCGCAAGGCCTACCTCGGCGGGTAGCTGCCCTGCGCCCTCCTGCGCCTCGGGGGGCGAATGGCCCCCTGCAGAGGGCGGCCCTTCCGGCCCTGACCTGTCAGCTGGTGAGCGGATACCGGTCAGTGCACCTCGACGGTGGTGCCGAGGGTGTTGGCGGGCAGCACGCGGAGCCAGTAGCCGGGCCGCGCGGTCGAGAGCGCGCCCGCCACGGCCACGGCCGCCTCGTCCCCGTCGGCCACGGCGATCATGGTGGAGCCGGAGCCCGAGATCATGTACGCGCACGCGCCGGCGGCGAGCGCCGTCTCGCGCAGGGGCGCGTAGTCGGGGATGAGCTGCGAGCGGTAGGGCTCGTGCAGCCTGTCGTGGCAGGCCGCCCGCAGAAGCGCCGCGTCGCCGGTCTCGAGCGCTCGCACCACGGCCACGCAGCGGCCCATCTGCCAGACCGCCGTCTCGCGCGAGACCTCGTCGGGCAGCACGCGCCGGGCGTCGGCGGTGCGCACCTCGTAGGGCGGGGCAATGGCGACGAAGCGCAGGTTGGGAGCCACGTCCATGCGCGTCGACGTGGTCACGTCCCCATCCACGAACGAGCTCACGAGCCCGCCGAGCAGCGCCGGGGCCACGTTGTCGGGATGTCCCTCGAGCCCCACGGCGAGCTCGAGCGCCCGCTCGCGCGAGAAGCCGTCCCCCACGAGGGCCATGGCGCCCGCCACGCCCGCGATCACGCAGGCGGAGCTCGAGCCCAGGCCGCCCGAGAGCGGGATGGGGGAGAGGATGGTCACGTGCAGCGGCACCGGGTCCCGGCCCAGCTCGCGGCAGGCGTCGAGGTAGCTCTGCCACACGAGGTTGTCCTCACCGCGAAAGCGCTCCTCACACCCGTCGACCTCAAGGTCGTCGGCCGGCGTCATGAGGAAGGTCGCCGTGAGGTCGAGCGCCATCCCCAGGCAGTCGAAGCCCACGCCCACGTTGGCGCTCGTCGCGGGAACGCGCACGATGGCGATCGGCCGCTCCCGGCCGTCCGCGCCGATCACCGGAACACCCGCGCGCAGGCCGACTCCACGAAGGCGCCCACGCCCTCGCGCGCGCACGCGTCCTCGTGCAGGACGTCGCGTGCCCTGAGCCCCGAGAGCGTGCCCGGCGCCGTCGTCTGCGTGAGGCGCTCGAGCGCGTCCATGCACGCGAAGCCGCTCATGCCGTCCGTGGGCTCGCCGAGCGCGCCGAGGACGTCCGCCGAGAACTTGTAGGGGCTCGCCGTGGAGAGGCAGACCCGCACGGAGCCGTCCCGCGCCACGCCGTCCAGGACGTGCTTCGCCACGGCGGTGTGCGGGTCGATGAGGACGCCGAGGTCGCGCCAGGTGTCCCTGATCGTCTCGCGGGTCTCGTCGTCCGAGGCGCGCCCGCACGAGAAGACCTCGCGGATGACGTCCATGACGGGGTCCGGCACGTGGTACACGCCCTGCTCAGCGAGCTCGCTCATGAGCGAGGCCACGAGCTCGCAGTCGCCGTCGGAGGCGAAGTAGAGCAGCCGCTCGAGGTTCGACGAGACGAGGATGTCCATCGAGGGCGAGATGGTCTTGCGAAAGTCGCGCCGGCGGTCGTAGGTGCCGGTGAGCAGAAAGTCCGTGAGGACGTCGTTCTCGTTGGAGGCCACCACGAGCCGACGCACGGGCAGGCCCAGGCGGCGCGCGTAGTAGCCGGCGAGCACGTCGCCGAAGTTGCCCGTGGGCACGCAGTAGGTGACCTCGTCGCCCGCCCTGAGCGCGCCCGCGCGCACGAGCTGCGCGTAGGAGTCGAAGTAGTAGCTCACCTGCGGGGCGAGCCGACCCACGTTGATGGAGTTCGCGCTTGAGAGGGCCACGCCCCTCTCGGCCAGTCGCGCCGCGAGCGCGCGGTCGGCGAAGAGGCGCTTGACCTCGCCCTGGCAGTCGTCGAAGGTGCCGCGCACGGCGCACACGGCCACGTTGTCGCCGGCCTGCGTGACCATCTGGAGGCGCTGGACGTCGGAGACCTTGCCCTCGGGGTAGAAGACGGTGACGCCGGTGTGGGGCACGTCGGCGAAGCCCTCGAGCGCGGCCTTGCCGGTGTCGCCGGAGGTGGCCGTCACGATCATGACGTCGCGCCCGTCGCCGGCGCGCGCCACGCTCATGAGCTGCGGCAGCATTTGCAGGGCCACGTCCTTGAAGGCGCAGGTGGGGCCATGGTAGAGCTCGAGGAGCCAGTCATCGCCGAGGGGCGTCACGGGGCACACGGCCGGCGTGTCCCACTGCGCGCCGTAGGCGGCGTCCACGCAGCCGGCGAGCTCATCTGTGGTGTAGTCGGGCAGGAGCGTGCCCAGGACGAGGCGGGCCGTCTCGCGAAAGCCCTGGGCGCACACCTCGTCGAGCGAGAGCCGCCCGTCTCCCAGCCCATCTGACACATACAGGCCGCCGTCCGGCGCGATGCCGGCGAGGATTGCTTGCTTGCTTGTTACGGAATCGCTGCGCGATCGCGTGCTGTGGTAGAACGGGGTCACTGTGTGCTCCTCGTGTCCAAGGGCCGCGTCTCTCATGTGCAGCTCAGTATCATAGGCCGCGAGGGGCCCCGACGCCCTGACGGACACAGACTGGAAAGATTGGACCGTCCATGAAGATCGCCCTTCTCGGCTACGGCACCGTGGGCCGCGGTGTCGACAAGATCGTCTCCGAGCGCGTGGAGGGGGTCGAGGTGAGCCGCATCCTCGAGCTCCCGGGGCGCCTGAGCGACCCGCGCATGACCTCGGAGTATCCCCAGATCCTCGCGGATCCCGAGATCGGCCTCGTCGTGGAGTGCATGGGGGGCCTCGAGCCCGCGCGCTCCTACATCCTTGCGGCCCTCCAGGCGAAAAAGCACGTCGTCACCTCCAACAAGGCCGTGGTCGCGGCCAACTTCGCCGAGTTCGCGGCTGCCGCGTCGGCCGCGGGCGTGGGGCTTTTCGTGGAGGCGGCGGTGGGCGGCGGCGTGCCCTGGGTCGCGAGCATCGAGAAGGTCCGGCGCGTGGACGACGTCACCTCGTTCTCGGGCATCATGAACGGCACGACCAACTACGTGGTCGACGCCATGGTGCGCGAGGGCGCCGAGTTCGCCGACGTGCTCGCCGAGGCGCAGCGGCTCGGCTACGCCGAGCGCGACCCCTCGGCAGACATCGACGGCATCGACGTGCTCAACAAGACGATCATCACGGCGAGCGTGGCGTTCGGCGTGGCGTGCGAGCGCGACCTGCCCGTCACGGGCATCAGGAACCTCACCAAGGACGACCTCGCGGCCTTCGCGCGGCACGGCCTCACGGTCAAGCTCCTCGGCCGCGGCGTCTGCCGGGACGGGCGCTACGCTGCCGCGGTCGAGCCGGTCGCCGTGCCTTCGGGTTCGCTCGAGGCCCACGTGCCCACCAACTTCAACCTCATGACGCTCGAGGCCACCACGGTGGGCGAGCTCAAGTTCTACGGCCAGGGCGCCGGGAGCCTGCCCACCGGCAACGCCATCGTGCAGGACGTGCTCGACTGCGCGGCGGGCCTGCGCCGTCCCACCTACGACTTCTCGCGCGCGCTCACCTATGACCCGTCGCTCATGCGCGCCGACTACGTGCTGCGCACCAGCGCCCGCATCGCCGGCGAGCCCTTCGCCCCGGGCTGCGTGCTCGTGCGCGACCTCACGGCCGAGGCCGCCCGTGCCCTGCTCGACGAGGCGCTCGCCAGTGACCCAACGACGTTCGCGGCCGCGCTCGGCGCGTCCCGGGAAGGCTAGCAACCATGATCAAGATCTCCAAGTTCGGCGGCTCGTCGGTCGCCTCTGCCGAGCAGTTCCGCAAGGTGAGGGGCATCGTCGAGTCCGATTCCGACCGCCGCTTCGTGGTGGTCTCCGCCGTGGGCAAGCGCTTCTCGGCGGACAACAAGATCACGGACCTCCTGCTGCTCGTGAACGCCCACATCCAGTACCACGTGGACTGCACGGCGCTTCTCGCCGACATCGAGCAGCGCTTCGTGGACATCGCCGAGGAGCTCGGGCTCTCCTGGCCCGTGCGCGAGCGCTTCGAGCTGTTCGCCAAGAACATCAAGAAGCACTCGCCCGAGTACATCGTGAGCCGCGGCGAGTGGTTCACGGCCCACCTCATGGCCGAGTATCTGCAGATGCCCTTCGTCGACGCGGCCGACGTGGTCGTCTTTCATCACGACGGCAACGTTGACATGGAGCGCACCGCGGTGCGCCTCAAGGACGTCATGGTCCGCGAGGGCTCCTTCGTGCTGCCGGGCTTCTACGGCGCCACCGTCGACGGCCAGATCAAGCTCTTCCAGCGCGGTGGCGGCGACATCACGGGCGCCATCCTCGCGCGCTGCGTCGACGCGGGCCTCTACGAGAACTGGACCGACGTCTCGGGCTTCCTCTCCGCCGACCCGCGCA
>CAZUOD010000037.1:0-11979 GCA_964621975.1 uncultured Atopobium sp. | reverse complement strand
TGCCCAGCCCGACTACCCCATGCCATGGGACGAGCCCGCGCCCGCGCCTCAGGATGATGTCGTGCCCTACGACGATGCCCTCGCGACCTCCTTTGACGAGGGGGACGCTCCGTTCGCCGAGCCGGTCACCGCCCCGGCCCCCGAGCCCGCGCCGGTTCCGGCCCCAGCGCCGACCCCGGCCCCCGAGCCAGCTCCCGCCCCCGCGCCGACTCCGGCCCCTGCGGCGCCCCCCGCCGACGTGCCTCCCGAGCTCACCCCCGAGTTCGCCAACATAGCGTCCATGCTCACGGCTGCCTTCGGCCGACCCCTCTCGGTGAGCGTCGAGAGCGCTGCCATGACGACGGACGAGGAGGCGGCCTCGGAGCTCGCCGGCGATGTCGCTCCCGACGCCGGCTTCACCGAGGAGCCCGTCGAGGACGGCGAGGACTAGCCCGAGCGCACAAGACCAC
The DNA here is from genome assembly GCA_964621975.1 of uncultured Atopobium sp. Taxonomy (GTDB): domain Bacteria; phylum Actinomycetota; class Coriobacteriia; order Coriobacteriales; family Atopobiaceae; genus Thermophilibacter. The sequence goes on along the minus strand of CAZUOD010000037.1, from coordinate 11,530 downwards.
CCGATTCACGCATGACGAAAGGAACCGCAATGTCCAAGGGATTCAACATGGGCGGCATGAACCGCAACCAGATGATGGCGCAGGCCCGCAAGATGCAGGAGCAGCTCATGGCCGCGCAGCAGAAGGCCGCCGAGACCGAGGTCAGCGCGAGCGCCGGCGGCGGGGCGGTCAAGGTGACGGCCACGGGAGGGCTTCGCCTCACCTCGCTCACCATCGACCCCGAGGCCGTCGACCCCGATGACGTGGAGATGCTCCAGGACATGATCCTGGCGGCCGTCAACGACGCCCTCGAGTCCGCCGAGCAGGCGGCGAGCCAGCAGCTCAGCTCCGTCACCGGCGGCCTCAACATCCCGGGCCTCTTCTAGGCGCGCGCGGATGGAACCCACCGTCAACGACGGGATGGCGCTGCAGCGCCTGCTCGACGAGCTCGGACGGCTTCCCGGGATCGGTCCCAAGTCGGCCCAGCGCATCGCCTACCACCTGCTCGAGGCCGACGCCGAGCAGGCCCGCCGCCTCGCGTCGGCGATCCTGGAGGTCAAGCGCCAGGTGCACTTCTGCCCGGTGTGCTTCTCGTACGCCACGCGGGACACCTGCGACGTCTGCTCCGACGGCTCGCGCGACCGCACCACGATCTGCGTCGTCTCCGAGCCCCGTGACGTCACGGCGGTGGAGCGCACCGGCAGCTACCACGGGCTCTATCACGTCCTGGGCGGCGTCATCTCGCCCATGGACAAGGTCGGCCCCGACCAGCTCCATGTGCGCGAGCTGCTCTCCAGGCTCGCCGACGGCGAGGTCGGCGAGGTCATCCTCGCGACGGACCCGGACGTGGAGGGCGAGACCACGGCCACCTACCTCGCCCGCGTGATGAAGCCTCTTGGAGTTCGCGTCTCCCGTCTTGCGCGCGGGCTGCCCGTGGGCGGTGACCTGGAGTATGCTGATGAGGTCACCCTCGGCCGCGCCATCGAGGAGCGTCGCGAGGTCTAGGGCGCGGGCGCGAAGGGAGCATCCGGCATGGCAGGAAGAAGAGAAGGGGCCCGGGCGCACGACGAGCGCCGCGTTTCCGTCTCGGGCGAGGAGCGCATCTCCACCATCCGCGCCGGGCAGGGGGCGAAGGTCACCACGCGCGCGAACGCCGCCGAGGCCGCCACGCGGGCGCGCCGCAACGCCAAGGCACGCTACCTCAAGCGCCATCCCGAGGCCCGTCGCATGGCGAAGGGGCCCCAGCGGAGCGGCCTGAGGGTCGTGGTCGTGGTGCTCTGCGCGATCGTGGTGCTGCTCGTCATCTTCTTCGTGGGGAGCTGCGTGTCGGGGATGCTCACGAGCGGCTCTGTCGAGCAGGACGGGCTCGAGGAGCAGGCCGATCAGGACCAGTCCGACGACGAGTCCGAGGCGCAGTCCTCGGCCCAGGAGCAGGCCGACGTGGACGGCTCCGTCACCTACCAGGGGTCGACGTACTCCCTCGTGACGCAGGAGAGCGGCCAGATGGGGCTGGTGTGCACCGACGCCAACGGCAACGTGAGCACGCTCTGCGAGATCGAGGGCACGCCCGTGGCGCTCATGCGCGCGGGCGCGACGATCCTCATCCCGGAGAACCGCGACGACGGCACCTGGGACATCGTCTGTTACGTGGTGGGGGGCCATGCCGAGGCGACCTACGTCGTGGGCTCGGATGGCGCCATGGTCCAGGGGACCGGCAGCATCTCGGCCGTCGAGCTCGACGGCACCACCTTGCATGTGACGGACGACTCCGGGGAGATCACGGACGTGGCCGTCGAGTAGCCCCCGGCGCGGGCGATGAGAAGTTTTTCAAAATTCGTCCTTGCCTCACAGATGGCCGTATGGCAGAATAGCCTACGCGCAAGGCGAACGGGGTGTTAGCTCAGCTGGTTAGAGCGCCGGCCTGTCACGTCGGAGGTCGAGGGTTCGAGTCCCTTACATCCCGCCATTGCATCGTCAGGGCCCCGTGAGGGGCCCTTTTGCATGACGGCCCTCTAAGGGGAGGTGCGGCGCGGAAGGCCCGGGACTTTCCCCAGAACTGACTCCTTGCGCTCGTTTGCCTGCCGTTCGTGCCATCTCGTCGTCCAATTGCTCACGACGGAGTACCATATCCATGCCATGCAGACCCTCATGATGGGATGCGGATGCAGTCCGGAGACGAGAGCACAAGGAAGCGGATCGCGGTCTTTGACTTCGACGGCACCTCTGTGAGGGGCCAGTCCGGCTTGCTCTTCACGCGCTATCTCTTCTGGCACCACATGATGCCGCTGCGCCAGCTGGTCGGCCTCTGCTGGTGGGGCATCCGCTACAAGCTGCACCTCCCCATCCGCCAGGGCGAGTCCCGCGAGCTGGTCCTCGGGGCGCTGGGGGGACTCACCTCCCAGGAGGTGGACTCCCTCATGAGAAGCTTCCACGACGAGGTCCTGCTGCCTCGCTACAGGTCCCAGGCCGTCGCCGAGGTGCGCCGCTGCCACGAGGAGGGCGTCGTCACCCTCCTGGTCTCGGCGACGTTCGCGCCCATGGCCGAGGTGGCCGCCGAGACCATGGGGTTCGACGGCTACATAGGGACCCAGATGGAGCGTGATGACTCCGGGCGCTACACCGGCAGGGTGGACGGCCCGGTGATTGCGGGGGACGAGAAGTACAACGCGGTGGTCCGCTGGTGCGATGGGCGCTTCGGCTCCGGCGGGTGGGAGCTCGCCCGTGCCTACGCCGACCACTACACCGACGAGGGCCTGCTCGAGAAGGCCGACGAGCCCTTCGCGGTGTGTCCCGGGCAGTCGCTCTACGTCCACGCACGGAGGCATGGCTGGTCGGTCCTCGACTGGAGAGGGTAGACGGGCGCGGGGAGTCGGGAGGGGCATGGACATCTCGAGAAAGACAGACTACGCGCTGAGGATGCTGGCCAGGCTCGTCGAGGATCCGGGAGGTGTCGTCTCCGTGCGCACCGCCGCGCGCGAGAGCGGCGTGCCGTACTCCTTCGCCCGCTCCATCCAGCATGACCTCGCGCTCGCCGGCATCGTGGAGAACACGCGCGGCGCGAGCGGGGGGATGCGCCTGGCCGTGGATTCGCGCTCGGTCACGCTGCTGCAGCTCGTCGAGGCCGTGCAGGGTCCCATCGCCGTCTCCAGCTGCCTCGACGTGGGCGAGCGCGGCGCGCCGTGCCCGCGCCTGCCCGAGTGCCACTTCAGCCCCGTGTGGTGCAACGCCGAGCGGCTCCTGCGCTCGTTCTTCTCCTCGGTGACCCTCTACGAGCTCGTGGCGGAGCGGCGCTCCCCGGTCTTCGAGGGCTCGTTCTGCCTGGTCTCCGAGGAGGACGCCCGCGCTCGAGCGCTCCCTCGCGCCGATGAGTAGCGCCGTGGCGCCGGCCGTCCCGGCCGCCCCCATCCTCGAGGGCTTTCGCGCCCGCGTGCTCGAGCGCGGCCGTGAGCTCTACCGCGACCTCCCGTGGCGTCGCACGCGCGACCCGTATGCGATCTGGGTCTCGGAGGTCATGCTCCAGCAGACCCAGACCACGCGCGTGGACGGCCGCTGGCAGCGCTGGCTCGCACGCTTTCCCACGGTGCGCGCGCTCGCCTCGGCGGACGTCGCGGACGTGCTCGACGAGTGGCAGGGCCTCGGCTACAACCGGCGGGCCCTCGCCCTCCTGCGCGCGGCCCAGGCCGTGGACAGGGCTGGCGGCGAGCTCCCGCGTGACGCGGCCGCGTTGTGCGCGCTGCCGGGCATCGGCCCGGCCACGGCCGGCGGCATCCGGGCCTTCGCCTTCGACCTTCCCGCCGTCTACCTCGAGACGAACGTGCGCGCGGTCCTCCTCCACGAGCTCTTCCCAGACGAGCGGGGCGTGCCCGACACCCGGCTCGTCCCCATCGTGGAGGCCACCTGCCCTCCCGACGCGCACGACCCGGCCGACGACCCGCGCACCTGGTACTACGCGCTTCTCGACTACGGTGCCTACCTCAAGCGCTCGGTGCCCAACCCGTCGCGGCGCTCGAGCTCGCATGCGCGCCAGTCCCGCTTCGAGGGCTCCCACCGCCAGAAGCGCGCCGCGCTCGTTCGCGTCCTGCTGGCTCACCGCGAGGGGGTTGACCTGCGGCTCGCACAGGCCGAGCTCTCCCGCGAGGAGCTGGCCGCGGGCCGCGCCGCCTTGGGCGAGGACGAGGTCCGCGCGCTGCTCGACGAGCTCTCGGCCGAGGGGTTCTGCCACCCGGGGGGCGATACCTGGTGCGCCTGAGCGCCTGTTCGGGTGATATAGTGTGATGATGTCGGGTGAGGGGCCCGGCACGCATTCAAGCGCCCTGTGGGGTGAGGAGAGGAGCACAGATGGCTGTCGACTTTGAGAGCTCTCAGACCAAGAAGAACCTGGAGGCCGCCTTCGCCGGTGAGTCCCAGGCCACCAACAAGTATTCCTACTACGCGAGCAAGGCCAAGAAGGAGGGCTACGAGCAGATCGCCGCGATCTTCACCGAGACCTCCGGCAACGAGCGCGAGCACGCCAAGCTCTGGTTCAAGTACCTCCATGACGGTGGCGTGCCCGACACCCTGACCAACATCAGGGACGCCGCCGCCGGCGAGAACTACGAGTGGACCGACATGTACAAGGGCTTCGCCGAGACCGCCGAGGAGGAGGGCTTCAAGGAGATCGCCGCCAAGTTCCGCATGGTCGGCGAGATCGAGAAGCACCACGAGGAGCGCTACCTCAAGCTCGCCGAGCGCGTCGAGAAGGGCGAGGTCTTCTCCCGTCCGGGCGTCAAGGTCTGGAAGTGCCTCAACTGCGGCCACCTGCACGTCGGCGCCGAGGCCCCGAAGGTCTGCCCGGTCTGCATGCACCCGCAGAGCTACTTCGAGGAGCAGGCGATCAACTACTAGCGAGCGACCATGAGAGGAGGCCCCGGCCCTCACGCGGAGGTGCGTACGGCGTCCCCGCGGCGGCGGCCGGGGCCTCGGCATGGGAGCCCTCCTCGCCGAGCGCCCCTTGCTGCTCGCAGGTTTCTCATGGACTTTCAGTTGACGCCGGGCGCACAATGAGGATGCTCTACGCGCTGCGCCGCGCAGAGCGCCCCCGCGCGGCGCGTGGGGCGGCCGACCCAGAAGGAGCAAGACATGGAACCTCTCGATAGCACTCTCTACCTGAGCAACGATGACCTGTTCCTGCTCGCTCGCGGAGAGTGGTACCGCAGCTACGAGAAGATGGGCGCCCACCCGGCGAGAGACGACGACGGCACGAGCGGCTTCCACTTTGCCGTCTGGGCCCCCAACGTCCGGAGCGTCCATGTCATCGGTGACTTCAACGGCTGGGACGAGCAGGCCTGCCCTCTCGTCGAGACCGAGACGGGCGGCGTCTGGGAGGGGTTCGTCCCCGGCGTCTGCGAGGGCGCGCTCTACAAGTACCTCATCGTCACCGCCGCGGGCGACAAGCTCTACAAGGCGGACCCGTATGGCTTCTACGCCGAGGTCGCGCCGGGCACGGCGTCCCGCACCTTCGACCTCGCGGGCTATGGCTGGGCCGACGGGGCCTACCTCAAGGCCCGCGCCGAGCGCGACATGTTCAAGGAGCGCCTCAACATCTTCGAGGTGCATCTGGGCAGCTGGAGGCGTCACGGAGACGAGCCCCAGGGCGAGCCGCGCCCCGACGGCACCTACCCCGGCCCCGGGGACCCCTTCCCCGCGCAGCGCGGCGTGGTCTACAGCTACGATGACCTCGCCGACGAGCTCGTCTCCTACGTCAAGGAGATGGGCTACTCGCACATCGAGGTCATGCCCGTCAACGAGCACCCCTTCGACGGCTCCTGGGGCTACCAGCCCACCGGCTACTATGCCGCGACCTCGCGCTACGGCAACCCTAAGCAGTTCATGCACTTCGTCGACGCCTGCCACGAGGCCGGTATCGGCGTGATCCTCGACTGGGTGCCCGGCGGCTTCTGCGCCAACGCCGAGGGGCTGGCCACCTTCAACGGGGAGATGCTCTACGAGCACAAGATCCACCCCAACTGGAACACCCACCAGTTCGACTACGCCCGCGGCGAGGTCCGCAGCTTCCTCGTCTCCAACGCGCTCTTCTGGGCCGACCTCTTCCACGCCGACGGCCTGCGCATGGACGGCGTCTCGAGCATGCTCTACATGAACTTCGGCATCGACGACCCGGGCCAGAAGCGCTTCAACGAGAAGGGCACCGAGGAGGACCTCGACGCCTCCGCCTTCATCCGCCAGGCCAACGAGACCATGGGCAAGGTCCACCCCGACGTCATGATGATTGCCGAGGAGTCCACCGCGTGGCCGCTGGTCACCTACCCGCCCGAGGACGGGGGGCTCGGCTTCCACTTCAAGTGGGACATGGGCTGGATGAACGACACCCTGCACTACATGCAGACCGACTTCCCCTGGAGGCCGGGCAACTACCGCATGCTCACGTTCTCCTCCATGTACCAGTTCAACGAGAACTTCATCCTGCCGCTCAGCCACGACGAGGTCGTCAACGGCAAGTGCTCGCTCATCACGCGCATGCCCGGAGACTACTGGCGCCAGTTCGCCGGCATGCGGGCGCTCGCCTTCTACCAGATGACCCACCCGGGCGGCAAGCTCAACTTCATGGGCAACGAGATCGCCCAGTTCATCGAGTGGCGCTACTACGAGGGCATCCAGTACTTCCTCGCCGAGGAGTACGACACCCACCGCCACCAGCAGCGCTTCATCCGCGAGCTCAACCGCTTCTACAACGCGCACCCCACGCTCTGGCAGCGCGCCTTCGAGTCCGACGGCTTCGAGTGGATCGACGCCGACAACGCCGACCAGTCGATCATCTCGTTCGTGCGCAAGGGGGACAACCCCAAGGAGGACCTCGTCATCCTCATCAACTTCGATGTCAACGCCCGTGAGGACTTCCGCATGGGGGTGCCGGAGTGGGGCGTCTACGAGGAGCTGTTCAACTCCGACGACGAGCGCTACGGCGGCTCGGGCGTCGTCAACACCGGCAAGATCAAGTGCCAGGACGAGGCCTGGAACGGCCGCGAGCAGTCCATCGTGGTGCGCGTCCCGCCGCTCGGCGGCATGATCTTGCAGCGCACCGGCGCGCTGAGGCGCCCCGCCAAGAAGAAGGCCAGCAGCACGGCAAAGGCCACGGGCACCAAGAAGGCCGCCACCAAGAAGGCCGCCACCAAGAGGACCTCGACGAAGAAGGCCGAGGCCAAGCCTGCCGCCAAGAGGTCGGCGGGCTCGTCTGCGTCGTCAAAGAAGGCCTCCGGCAAGTAGCCGCGCCTTTTGACCCATCCCCGGATTTGAGGAGTACGCTTTGTCAGAGACCAAGATCTTCGAGAACGAGCAGGACTTCATCGAGCAGTACCGTGCGGCCTGCATGGCCCGCTACGGCTCCACGTTCGAGGAGTGCACGAGCCAGGAGCAGTTCTTCGTCCTGGCGGAGCTGGTCGCGAGCAAGTCGCGCAGCATCCAGGTGACCTCCCACGACAAGGACTCCAAGAAGGTCTACTACTTCTCCCTCGAGTTCCTTCTCGGCCCGCTGCTCGACAACTACCTGATCAACCTCGGGATCCGTGACCTCGTCGCCGAGGGCGTCGAGTCCATGGGCGCGAGCCTCGAGACGATCTGCCGCCAGGAGGTCGACCCGGGCCTGGGCAACGGCGGCCTGGGGCGCCTGGCGGCGTGCTTCCTCGACTCCATGGCCCACGAGGGCATCGCCGGCTACGGCAACGGCATGCGCTACCGCTACGGCCTCTTCCGCCAGTACATCGAGGGCGGCCGCCAGGTCGAGCGCACGGACAACTGGCTCGCCAACGGCTTCCCCTGGGAGACCCGCAAGGACGGCAGCGCCGTCGTGGTGCAGTTCGGCGCGCAGGTGGTGCGCCACGAGGACGGGAACGGCAAGTTCTGGTTCACCCAGGAGGGCGGCGAGAAGGTCCGCGCCGTCCCGTACGACGTGCCCATCGTGGGGTACGGCGGCAAGGTCGTGAACAAGCTGCGCCTGTGGTCCGCCGAGCCCTACGAGGAGAACTTCGACCTCGACGCCTTCAACGCCGGTGACTACGCCCGCGCCAACAAGTTCCGCTCCGACGTCGAGGCCATCTCGACGATCCTGTACCCCAACGACTCGGGCGAGCACGGTCGCATGCTGCGCCTCAAGCAGGAGTACCTGTTCGTCTCAGCGGGCCTGCAGACCATCCTGCGCACCTACGAGCGCGACTTCGGCCCCGACTGGGAGCACCTCGGCGAGCACGTGTGCATCCACACCAACGACACCCACCCCGCCATGTGCGGCCCCGAGCTCATGCGCCTGCTCGTCGACGAGAAGGGCGTGGACTTCGACGTCGCCTTCAACGTGGCCCGCGAGACCATCTCCTTCACGAACCACACCGTCATGCCCGAGGCGCTCGAGAAGTGGCCCATCAACACGTTCCGCACCCTGCTGCCGCGCCTCTACATGTTCATCGAGGAGATCGACAGGCGCTACCGTGACGACCTCGCCAAGAGGCTCGCGACCTCCAACGAGAGCCTGACCGACGTCCTGCGCGAGACGGCCATCCTCTGGGACGGCCAGGTCCGCATGGCCAACCTCTCGATCATCTTCAGCCACTCGGTGAACGGCGTCTCGGCGCTGCACACGCAGATCCTCAAGGACAGCGTGTTCCACGAGTTCCACCGCCTCCAGCCCGAGATGTTCAACAACAAGACCAACGGCGTCTCCCACCGTCGCTTCCTCTGCGAGGCCAACCCGCCCTACGCCCGCCTCATCACCGAGGCCATCGGCGACGCCTGGCTCGATGACGCCATGGAGCTCGAGCGCCTCACCGACCTCGAGGGCGACGCGAGCTTCCTCGACGGCATGGAGGACGCCAAGCGCGCCGACAAGGAGCGCCTCGCGGCCTACGTCAAGGAGGTCTCCGGCATCGAGCTCGACACCAGCACCGTCTTCGACGTGCAGGTCAAGCGCTTCCACGCCTACAAGCGCCAGCTGCTCAACGTCTTCAAGATCCTCGACATCTACAACCGGATCCTGAGCGACCCGGGCTACAGCCCGCGCCCGACCTCCTTCATCTTCTCCGGCAAGGCAGCCCAGAGCTACACCTTCGCCAAGGAGGTCATCCGCCTCATCAACTCGGTGGCCGACGTCATCAACAACGACCCGCGCGCCAACGACAAGATCCGCGTGGCCTTCGTCCCCAACTTCGCGGTCTCCAACGCCCAGCTCATCTACTCCGCCACCGAGATCTCCGAGCAGATATCGGTGGCCGGCGCCGAGGCCTCGGGCACGTCCAACATGAAGCTCATGATGAACGCCGCCATCACGCTCGGCACGCTCGACGGCTCCAACGTGGAGATCTCAGAGCTCGTGGGTCCCGAGAACATCAAGATCTTCGGCCTGCACGCAGACGAGGTCGAGGCCCTGCGCTCCAGCGGGCGCTACTACGCCTGGGACCAGTACAACGCCGACCGCGAGCGCCTCGGCCGCATCGTCGACGAGCTCTCCGACGGCACGCTCGCGCGCCTCTCGGGTGACTTCATGAGCGTCCGCGACTACCTCATGGTCGACAACGACCCCGACCTCGTCCTGCGCGACTTCCACTCCTATGTCCAGGCGTGGGACGAGCTCACGGCTGCCTACGACGACCGCCGCGCGTGGAACAAGGCGGCCCTGCACAATACCGCCAAGGCCGGATTCTTCTCAAGTGACCGAACAATCCGTGAGTACATGGCGGACATCTGGCACATTTAGTCGTATGTGTTGGGGCTTTCGGCCCCAGAAGGTTGGGTTGTCGAAAGGAGTGGGGGTATGAGCAAGAAAGAGTGCATCGCAATGCTCCTGGCGGGAGGTCAGGGCAGCAGGCTCGGTGCGCTGACGAGCAATGTCGCAAAGCCGGCGGTCTCGTTCGGCGGCAAGTTCCGCATCATTGACTTCGCGCTGTCCAACTGCGCGAACTCCGGTATAACCACGGTGGGCGTGCTCACCCAGTACCGTCCGTACCTGCTGCACAGCTACATCGGGACCGGCGAGGCCTGGAACCTCGACGAGCGCGGTGCCGGCGTCTCGATCCTGCCGCCCTACGCCACCCAGACCGGCGGCGCCTGGTATGAGGGCACGGCCGACGCCGTGACGCAGAACATCGGCTACATCGAGGCCAACGACCCCGACTACGTCCTCATCCTCTCGGGCGACCAGCTCTACCGCATGGACTACGACGACATGCTCGAGAGCCACAAGAGGAACAACGCCGACCTCACCATCGCGGTCATGCCCGTGCCCTGGGAGGAGGCCTCGCGCTTCGGCATCCTCACCACCGAGGAGGACGGTCGCATCACCAAGTTCTCCGAGAAGCCCAAGAAGCCCGACTCGAACCTCGCGTCGATGGGCATCTACATCTTCAGCGCCGACCTTCTGGTGGCGACCCTCAAGGAGGACGCGCTCGACCAGACCTCCGAGCACGACTTCGGCAACAACATCATTCCCAAGCTGCTCGCCAACGACAAGCGCCTGTTCGCCTACGAGTTCAACGGCTTCTGGCGTGACGTGGGCACCATCTCCAGCTACCACGAGACGAGCATGGACCTCCTCGGCCCCAACCCCGCCTTCGACATCTTCAGCAGCACGTTCCCGATCATGAGCAACTCGTCCACGCGCCCGCCGGCGTTCGTGGGCAAGGCCGGCAACATCGACGACTGCCTCGTCGCCAACGGCTGCCAGGTCTACGGCACGGTCAAGCACTCGATCCTCTCGACCGACGCCTACGTCGGCGAGCGCGCCACCGTGATTGACTCCGTGCTCCTGCCCGGCGCCGTCGTCAAGGATGGTGCCAACGTCGTGCGCGCCATCCTCGGCGAGAACTCGGTGGTCGAGGAGAACGTCAGCGTCGGCAGCGTCGACCAGACGAAGGACACGGCCGTCATCGGCAATGACGTGGTCGTCGGAAAGGGGGAGAACTAGCCATGGAAAAGGTCATCGGCCTTATCACCTGCAACTACTCCGCCAAGGAGTCCAGCCCGCTCAACGGGAGCCGTCCCGTGGCCTCGCTGCCGTACTTCGGCCGCTACCGCCTCGTTGACTTCGCCCTGTCGAACCTCGTGAACAGCGGCATCCGCACCGTCGGCATGGTCATGCCGTACAACTACCGCTCCCTCATCGACCACGTGGGCTCCGGCAAGGACTGGAACCTCGACCGCAAGAACGGCGGCCTGTTCATCCTGCCCGGCTCCGCCTTCGGGACCTCGCGCACCGGCGCGCGCTTCCTGCTCCGTGACCTCGTGCACAACAAGGCCTACTTCACGCGCAGCACGTCCGACGCGGTGATCTTCTCCACGGCCAACTTCGTGTACAACATCGACCTCAACAAGGTCTATGACGCGCACAAGGAGTCCGGTGCCGACGTCACCGTGCTCACCAAGACGGCCTCCGAGAACGACGCCGACGTCACCGCCTTCGAGGTGTCCGACGGTCGCGTCCAGGGCGTGCACCACGGCGTGAGCTTCGGCGAGACGATGTTCCTCGACTGCTTCGTCATCAACCGCCAGCTGCTGCTCGACATGTTCGACT
>CAZUOD010000036.1:0-12371 GCA_964621975.1 uncultured Atopobium sp. | reverse complement strand
CATCGTCCGCTACTCCGCGCTCGAGAAGGCACTGCTCACAGGCCAGCTCTACGGCTATGCCACTGACGTGCACGAGGGGGAGCCGCCCAAACGTCCCGCGATCTTCGACCTTCCCAACATGCTCGTGACGCCCCATGCCGGCTCGGCAACCTTTGAGACCAACCTGCGGATGGGCATGGCTGTGGCCGACAACATCATTGCCTTCAAGGACGGGCTCATTCCGCCGAATCGCGTCACGGCGGCCGATCGCGTGCGCTTCTCGTAGTGGCCGGTCGATGCCGGGCTTCTGCGCGGTTTGTTGTGGAGGGGCCGTGATTCGTGGCCCCTTGCCCTCTGGGATCCACACCTTATGTCAACCGCCGCTTCCTGCGACAACCATGACCTGTGACAGCCTGCTGGGAGCGGCTCGCCAGCCTCGCGTCTGACTTTCTGACAAGGATGGCGCCCCTTCGCCCGTGCGAGCGGACAATGCCTCCCACGCGCCTGGCCTCCACGGGGGAGGCCGGCAGGAAGGGGGGCAGCGATGGATCGTCGTCTCAGGCTTGCGCTCTCGGGGTCATGCGCCCTGCTCGCGGCCGTGCTCTGCGCACTCTACGGACAGCACGTCCAGGACGAGGCGAACCGCGTGAGAAGCGAGGCGCTCGAGCGCTACGGCGGCGAGGTAGTGAGCCTGGTGGTGGCGACCGAGGGTCTCGAGGCCGGGGACGTGGTCGATCGCAGCAACGTGGCCGAGCGCGACTGGCTGGCAGACCTTGCCCCGACAGACGCCGTGATCGGTCTCGACTCCGTCATGGGATCGGAGGTGACGGTCCCCGTCGCGGAGGGGGTCCCGCTGACGGCCCTCAACTTTCGTGATGGGACGGAGGCCGTCGAGGTGCCCGACGGACGCGTCGCCCTCTCGATTCCCGTGACCGACAAGCTCGGGCTCCCCGCAGCCACGGCCTCGGGGACCACGCTTGCGGCCTATGAGGTCTCTGACGAGGGCGTGCGTCTCGTCACGGAGGACGCGCAGGTGCTGCGGGTCCCGGGCGAGCAGACGGGCGTCTCCCTCTCATCGGGGGCCGTGACACTCGCCGTCCGTCCGGAAGACGTCGCGCAGGTCCTCTCCGCGAGCGCCCAAGGGAGCCTGAGGCTCGCGCTGCCCGCAGACGATGACGTGGACCTCACCCAAGGGGAGGAGAAGTCCGCGCCGAGCGAGGCCCTACCGGAGAGCTCCTCCGCCGAGCCCTCCGATGGCGTCGAGGGAGATGAGGACGCATGAGTGACTGGGCGATCTATGCCGAGGTAGGAAGCCGTCCCCTCATGCGGCGGGCGGTGGGGTCGCTCGGTGAGACAGGGGACCTTCTCTTCGCCGAGAGCGCCGATGGGCTTCGTCACATGGTGAGCGTCTCCGCTCCGGGCGAGCTCGGCGTCATGGTCGGTCCCACGGACAAGGGCGTCTCGGACGTCAACCTCGCCGCGGCCCTGGCGAGCGACGGCAACGCGCGCTGTGTGGTTCTCGCCAGCAGGGACGTGTCCGGCTCACTTCGCTCGCGCGCCTCGCGGGCAGGCGTCGACGTCGTCCTTGACCTCAACGACCTCGGGGAGGACGGGCCTGACACCGGAGAAGGAGCTGGTGACGGGGGTCGCCGCCCGTCCGGGACAGGACCCGTCCTCCCACTCCTCGCCCGGCCTGCCCGGCCTCACAACGCACCAGTGCTGACCTTCTGCTCTGGCCGTGGAGGTGTGGGCAAGACCTCCGTTGTGGCCACCGCGGCGGCGGTCGCCGCCCGATGGGGCATGCATGTGTGCGCGATTGACCTGGACCTGGCGTGCGGCAACCTCTTCAGCTGCTTTGGTCTGCCCGGCGGGTCGGATCTCGCCCGCCTTGCCGGAGGCGACGCCGTGACGCCGGAGCTTGTGGGTCGGATGGCCCTGATGGCGACACCGGGGCTGCGCGTCCTCGGTCCCTGCGAGCGCCCGGAGGCCGCGGAGCTCGCCATGCCGTACGTCGGCGAGCTTCTCTCGTGCGTGGCCGATGGATGTGATCTGGTGCTCGTGGATACGTCGACGACGTTCACCGACGCCGTCGCGCAGGCAGCGCAGATGGCGGACAGGCTCGTGCTCGTCTCGGACGGCCGGCGGGGCAGCGTCTCAGCGCTTGCCCGCATGGGAGGCCTGGCGGTTCGCCTCGGGGTCGCCCGGACGAGGATAGCCCGGCTCGACAACCGGGCGAATCCCCGCGCACGGACGGACTTCTCGCTGGCTCGCGCCGAGGTGGGGCTCGAGGCTGCGCGCGTCTTCAGGGCGTTCGAGGGTGGCGAGGAGGTCGCGGAGATGCTGGCCGCCGGCCAGGCCGCGGATCTCGCCGAGTCCCCCTCCGAGTTCACCGAGTCGGTCGCCTCGATGCTTGCCCAGCTGCTGGCGGAGCTCGGCAGGCTCCCGGGGTGCGAGGAGGCCACGCGAGCCGCGCAGGGGGAGACGACCCGTCGCTGGCGCGGGCTTCTCGGCCGCCGAAGGGTGGCGAGGTAGCCATGTCCGTCCTGGAGCGCGTACGGGAGGCACAGGCCACACGCCGTCCGACGCAGACGGAGGGGGCGCGGCTCAGGGAGGTCCGCGAGCGTCTCAAGGCGGGTCTCGTGGCCAGGCTGGGGCTTGCCACCATCGCCGAGATGCTCTCCGACGATGATGCCCTGCGTGCGCGGGCCGAGCTGGGCGTGGCCCTAGAGGCGATCCTCAACACCCAGGGCTACGAGTCCCTCCTCGCCGAGGAGCGCGAAGCGCTTGTCAGGCAGGTGGTCGACGAGGTCTGCGGCCTCGGCCCGATTCAGCCCCTCCTTGAGGATGACGAGATAACCGAGGTGATGATCAACGGATGCGGCGCGCTCTTCTACGAGCGCGGCGGCGAGCTCCATCCCGCGGACGCGGTCTTTGACTCCCCCGAGCAGATCATGATCGCCATGGACCGCATCCTAGCGCCCCTGGGACGACGCCTCGACCGGTCGAGCCCGCTCGTGAACGCCCGCCTTGCCAACGGGGACCGCGTGAACGCCGTGGCTGCCCCCATCGCCATAGACGGCCCTGCGGTGACCATCAGGAAGTTCTCCGACCAGATCAGGACGTTGGGGCGTCTCGTCGAGGTGGGCTCTCTCCCTGGGTGGTACGCCCGCCTGCTCTCCTGGGCGGTGCGGGCGCGGCGCTCGATCGCCGTGGTCGGGGGTACGGGATCGGGCAAGACGACGCTGCTCAATGCCCTTTCGTGCGAGATTTCCCCGGGGGAGAGGATCGTGACCATCGAGGACTCGGCAGAGCTTCGCTTTGACTCGCATCCCAACGTCGTGCGCCTTGAGGCGCGTGGTTCCTCCATCGAGGGCTCAGGTGAGGTCACCATCAGAGAACTTGTCAAGAACGCGCTGCGCATGCGGCCCGATCGGATCGTCGTGGGGGAGGTCCGCGGCGAGGAGTGCATCGACATGCTGCAGGCCATGAGCACCGGTCATGACGGCTCGCTCACGACGCTGCACGCGGGGAGCGCCGAGGAGGCCGTGCTGCGGCTGGTCCTCATGGCCCGCTTTGGCATGGACCTTCCTGCCGCCCTCATCGAGGAGCAGATCGCCATCGCCGTCGACCTCATCGTGGTGACGCATCGCCTGCCGGACGGAGCGCGTGTCGTCGCGTCCCTCACCGAGGTGTCGCGTGGTGAGAGAGGGGCGGTCGAGCTGGAGGAGTGCGTCTCGTTCGACCGTGGGACGCGTGGATGGGCCCTCGCGAGACGGCCCGGCTTCGTGCGTCGCGCCGTTGAGGAGGACATCCTGAGCGCGGAGGAGGTGGGGGAATGGGAGTGCTGCTGCCCATAGCGTCCGGCTGTCTGATTGGTCTGGCGGTGCTCGTCCTGCTCGGGGCACAGAGGCCCGTGGGGCCACCCTCGGGCCGGCTGGCCCGTGCCGCCCAGAGAAGGGCCCTCCG
This sequence comes from uncultured Atopobium sp., assembly GCA_964621975.1. Taxonomy (GTDB): domain Bacteria; phylum Actinomycetota; class Coriobacteriia; order Coriobacteriales; family Atopobiaceae; genus Thermophilibacter. The sequence goes on along the minus strand of CAZUOD010000036.1, from coordinate 8,426 downwards.
CGCCCTACGGGCACTCGGAGCGTCATGGCCCATCTCCCGCCTCCTGGAGGTACGGGTGGCGCGCTCCTTCGCGGAAGAGATCGCGGAGCGGGCCAGGGTCCAGGGACTCGAGCTCGATTTGGGTGAGGCACTGGCGGCGGCCTGCTGCGCGATCGCACTTGTCGCGCTGCTTCTTGCGGTGCTTCTCGCATCAGCGCTTGCGGGGATCGTCGTGGGGGTTGTCCTGGTTGCTCTTGTGGTCGCCCGTGACGCCGCCGCCCGGCAGCGCATGAGGAGGGAGGCGTCGCTCGAGATGCCCGGCATCTACCGGACGCTCTCCGTTGCCATGGCCTCAGGACAGACGCTTGCCCAGGCCGTGCACTACGTGGGTTCCCACGGGAGGGGGCCGGCGTCGGGCGCCTTTGCCCGGATGTCCCTTCGCCTTCGGTGCGGTGTGAGCACGGAGGAGGCCGTGGGCCACCTCACGGACGAGCTCACGGCTCCCGGTGTCGGGTTGCTCGCCACCGCGCTCGTCATCTCCCATCGGACGGGAAGCCCCCTCAGGGAGCTGCTGCTTCGCTCGGCACGGCTTGCCGAGCGTCAGGGTGAGTTCGAGAGGCTTCTGTCCGTGAAGACTGCTCAGGTCAGGCTGTCCGTGCGAATCGTGTGTCTGCTGCCGGTGGTGATGATTGGCGTGCTCACGCTGGTCTCCCCCGACTTTCAGGAGGGGCTTCTCACCCCGGCGGGCCTGGGGTGCGTCGTCCTGGCGCTCGTCCTTGACGGCGTCGCGCTGCTGATCATCAGGCGCATGCTGAAGGGGGTGCTCTGATGGACGCCCTGTCTGCTCTGCTTGGCGCTGGGGTCGTGGTGTCTGCTGGCGCGACTGCCTACCTCTTTGCGGGAGGCGCTGGGAGCATCGTGCGCGCCAGGGCCTCGCCGCGGACCTGGGGGCAGCGTCTCTCGGAGATTCCTCTCGTCTCTCGCCTGGGGGAACCGGGTGAGCGCGGGCGCAGGCGCTCCGCGTGCCTCTCAGAGCTTCCCGTGCTCCTTGACGTGGTGACGCTGGGCCTCTCGGCAGGGCTCTCGTTTGACTCGTCCCTTGAGCTCTACTGCGTGCGGTACAGGACGGAGCTCGCGCGGGCGAGCAACGAGGCGATGCTCAGCTGGCGCATCGGTGCGTGCAGCAGGGAGGAGGCCCTGGATGGCATGGCAGAGGAGCTGGGGGTCGCGGCCCTGGGGAGGTTCGCGTCCGTGGTGGGGGAGGCCCTTGCCTTTGGCATGCCGCTCGCCGAGGCGCTCGAGCGACAGGCCCAGGTCATTCGGGACGAGCAGCGCTCTCAGGTCGAGGAGGAGATCGAGCGGGTCCCGGTGAAGATGCTCATCCCGTTGGGGACGCTCATCGTCCCGGCCATGTTCCTGGCGATTCTCGGCCCCCTTCTGGGCTCTGCCCTGGTGGTCGGCTGAGACGAGGTTTGTTTGGAGAAAGGAGTGCGTGATGGGTGAGGCGTTTGTGAGCAGGGTCCGCGGAGGCATGAGGAGGCTCGTCTCGGACGAGTCCGGCCAGGGCACGACCGAGTACGCGATCCTCGTCGGGGTGCTCGTGGTCATTGCGATCGTGGCCATCATCGCGTTTCGCGACAAGGTCATGGAGCTGTGGGAAGCCATATCAGCCGGTATCAACTCGCTATGAGGGGGCCGAGGAAGCGCGCATGGCCCCTCGCGGTCGTTCTCGTTGCGCTGGCGGTCATGGCCGTCTTGGTGGCGTGGGGGCTTGGCGCATCCGAGGTCACGGAATCGTCTGATGAGACGGTCCCATCCGAGTACGCCGCGGAAGACGGCGCGACGCTGGAGGGTGAGCTCGACCTTGTCCTAGGGATTGCCTCCGCATCACAGGCCACGCGTTACGAGAGCGAGCGGAGCCTTGTGGATGAGGCGAGAAGCGTGCTTGAGGATCGCGAAGGACGGGGCGACTGCGTGGTGGCCAAGTCGGGATACCTGGACCTTGCGGGAAGGACGTGGGGATGTGTGCTGCAGGGGGACGGATGGGCGGAGGTCCTTGTCGTGAGCGAGGACGAGGAGTCATCGGGATGCGAGGTCGTCTCCTGGCTCATGGATGTGGAGGACGTCAAAAGGGTGCTCGGGGATGGCTCCTGACCCGCTCAGACGGACAGTCGACCGTTGAGTACCTGCTGCTGTTGGTCGCTTTTCTGGCCATGCTTGGCGCCTTCGGTCTCATGTGGAGGGCGGCGCAAGGCGGGGTCCTGGTCTCCCTCGCGCGTGAGGCCGCGTCACACAGTCTGGGCGAGGGGGTCGTGGGGGCCCTCAAGGACGTTGCGGAGTTCTGACATGAGGGTGCTTGCGAGCAGACGGGGCCAGGCAAGCGTTGAGGCGGCCCTTCTCCTTCCCACGGTCCTCACGCTGGTGGCCCTGCTCGTGCAGCCGGCGTGCGTCCTCTACACGCGCAGCGTGATGTCGGCGACGGCAGGGGAGGTGGCCCGCCTTGCGGCCACCTCCCGCGGGTCGGAGGAGGACGTCAGGTCCTACGCGCTGAGGAGGCTCGCGGCCGTGCCTGACCTTTCGATCTTTCACGAGAGGGGCGGTGAGACATGGGACGACAGCTGGGAGATAGACGTGGAGGGACCCGACGAGCAGGGCTGCGTGACCGTCGTAATCGAGGGGAGCGTGCGACCGCTGCCCCTCTTTGGGGCGCTGGTCGCTGTCCTGGGCACGACCGAGGACGGAACGGTGACCCTGAGCGTGGAGATGACGCAGAGCGTGCGGGCTGGATGGATCGGAGGCAGCTATGAGGATTGGATCGGAATCTGGGGCTGAGCGCCCGCGAGGCCATCTGGTGATCTCGCTCTTCAGGGACAGCGAGGACGGTTTCACGACGGTCGCGGTCGCCCTTGCGCTTCTCCTGAGCCTGACGCTGGTCTTCTCGGCGGCCTCGGCGGGCTGGGTGAGCGCGCGCTCGTCGGAGGTGCAGCGCGTGGCGGACGCTGCGGCCATGGCCGGGCAGAACGCCGTGGCCGCGTTCTCGACGATCGCCCAGGTGGTTGATGCCTGCGTCCTGAGTCTGGGGCTTACGGGCCTCATCGCCTACGGGGCCGGCTTTGTGGCGTCGTGCGTGCCGGGCCTGAGCGCGGTGGGGATCAAGATGTGCACGGTGGGAAACGACGTCCTCAAGATGCGACGGCAGTTCTCCAAGACGGCGGCAGAGGGGCTCGAAAAGCTTGAGGGCACCCTCCCGGCCCTGGTGGTTGCCAACTCGGCATCGTGCGTGGCGGCGAACTCGGGGGAGGGGCTCGAGTACGTTGGTTGCGCGCTGCCGTTCCCGGTCACGTCGGGGTCGGACTTCTCAGCGTTTGCGACAGATGTGGACGACAGCTCGTTCACGGAGCTTTCCGAGCAGATGAGCGAGTCCTCCAAGAAGGCGGAGGAGGCCAAGGAGCGCGCCGAGGAGGCCCTCAAGAAGGGATGGATGGCGGACTGCGGGTCCGAGCCGTACTGCCTGAGGGAGCGAGCCGCGTCGCTGGCTGGCCTTTCTCTTGCGGAAAACCCCAACTACCCCTCTGCCGATCTCTGGACGTTCGCCGCTGCGCTCCTGCGGGCGCGACACTACTATGAGGCTCGCCATGACGCCGAGCGCGTGGAGGGAACGACGGCCGAGGAGCTCACGAACGCCGCGTGCAGGAAGGCGTTCTACGCGTACGCGCTCGAGCAGGTGAGGGCCGGCTCGTACACGGAGTCTTCCGAGGGCACCGTGACGGCGAACCTGCCCAGCCTTCCAAGAAACGCCGACGAGACCCGTGAGACGGAGCTCTACACCGATGTCAGATGGCCCTGCACCTCGGAAGATGGCGTGCGGACGCTCCACTCGTCCGAGCAGTGCCCAGGGGCTGCGGGCAGCCCTGACGGGACGGCGACCCTCGCGCAGCTGGACGCGGGAGAGGCCAGCACCTGCGATGACTGCGAGATGGACGTGGGCGAGCTTGGACGCGTCGCCTCAGCCTCCACATCCATCAACAACGGGTTCGAGTACCACTGGCGCATCATAGTCGAGGCGTCTGAGGAATATGAGGCTGCCAGGAACGAGTGGGTGGAGGCAGAGGCGGGCACCAAGGACCTTGCCCAACAGGGGGCCGAGTCGTTCTCCCAGGCGTTCGAGCATCTCACCGTGAGCCGCCCGACGCTGCGGCCGCCTGGAGCCTGGGGGTGCGTGGCCGTGGTCATGCGCGGGGAGGGCAGCGTTGTCCCCACGGAGCTCACGGAGGCCTTCCTCTCGTCCTCCGAGCTGCCAGCCGGTGTGGCCGTCTCAGCGGCGGTGCTTGCCCCGGATGAGTCGACCGAGCAGAACAACGTCCTCTCGAGCTTCTTTGATAGCCTCTCTGCCGATGACTCCCTCATCGGCGGCGCTGTCGACGGGGTGCTGGAGCTCTGGGGCGGCCTTCTGGTGGGCTACGGCTCCTCCTACGAGACCGTTGCCGAGGCGGGCGGTGGCTTTCTCGACGGGATTGACGGCGTCTTGGGCGGCTCGGTGGGCTCGTGGCTCAAGGAGCAGATCAAAGGCATCATGACCGGGCTTGGGCTCGAGCCCGCGGACATGCGCCTCCGAAAGCCGGTGCTCGTAAACACGCAGGACGTGCTCGAGCAGAGCGGCTACGAGCAGGGCGAGTCCCTGAGGGAGTTCGTCCGCACGCTCCCGGAGTCCGCCACTGCGCAGGACTTTGCCAGGGCGGTCGGCCTTGAGCTTGTCAACAAGATCGGCACCATGTCGTTCACCATCGCCGAGATCACGATCCCGGGGATAGGCGTGTCAATCCCCCTGACGATAGACCTCTCCGGGCTGGGGCTGGCGGCATGAGGGGCACGATTCTCGAAGACCGGGGAGGTCAGATGACGGTCGAGCTTGCCGTGGTCGTCCCCGTGGTTCTCGTGGTGGCGCTCGTGGTTCTCAACCTGATGGAGTTCGTCGACGCCTGTGCCGCCTTTGACCAGGTCTGCCTCGATGCTGTGGTGGCGCATGGCGTGGCGCCTTCCGGCGAGCAGTCTCAGGCGACGGCGGTCGCGGAGGTGAGAGCCGCCATCGAGGAGGCGATGGGTCGTGAGGGAAGCTGTGACATCGAGGTGCGCGCTGAGGCCGTCACAGAGGGCGATGATGGTACGTCATCGTTTGCGGTGTCACCGCTGCTCACGCGCTTTGTGTGCACCCTCAGGTTCCATCCGTGGCCCAGGGAGCTGCGGCTTCCGGGAATCACGCTTGAGGCACCCCTGACCCTTGACCATGAGCGCGAGCTCGTGGTCGATCGATATCGACCCGGGGTGGTGATTTGAGATGTGGTCCGCACGGCTCGTCTCTGACGAGAGACCTGACGTCACCCATGAGCTGATGGTGCTCAGGACCTGGCCCGAGCGCCTCAAGGGGCTTCTTGGTACCGGGAGGGACGCCTCCCCGGTCCTGCTCGTGAGGTGCGCCTCAGTGCACACGTTTGGGATGACATACCCGCTTGACCTCGCCTTTGTCGGAGAGACGGGTGAGGTCCTGCAGGTCGTCTGCGGCGTTGACCCGGGTGAGTGCGTGTCTCATCCGATGGCGTTCTGCGTGATGGAGCGTCCGACGTGCGGGGATGACTGGCCCGAGGAGGGAGAGCATCTGTGGATTGCCTCCGTTGGCCTGGGCGCCGCGGTGGCGTGAGCGAGGAGGAGAGATGGGCGTTTTGGATGCTGCCGGCACGGTTTCCTACGAGACGAGGGTCTGCCCGAGGTGCGGATCCGAGCTCTATGCGGACATGGTCATCTGCTATGGGTGCCTGTATGACTTCGAGCGCGACGAGACGAGTCGGTCCGCCATCGGCCTGCCGGTCGACATAGGGGAGGTCGAGCGTGGCGAGGGCCTCTGCGACACCGAGGACCTTTCCGCCGTGAGCCTCGTCTCCCGAGAGCGGGAGAAGCCGGGCGTGCTGGTGCGGACGGCCTCCGTCGACCTCTGGCTTCCTGTCAGCGAACAGGGGCTGGCTGTTGGCAGGGACCCATCGAACGACGTTGTGCTCCATTCTCCGGCGGTCTCCCGCAGGCACCTGAGGATGGCGTCCACCCCAGACGGGATGGAGGTCTCAGACATGGGCTCAACGAATCCCGCGATGTATCGGGGCAGGGAAGTCTCTGGGTGCGTCATCGTGCCCTATGGAGACGCGATTGACGTGTGCGGGTGCCTTCTGACCATGACCGGTCCGAGCTCTGGCTGACGCTGGGAGGCTGCCGTGCCGCTTTGCTATCCTTGCCGGGAGAGATGCTTTTGCCCCAGCTTGGAGGTACCCCATGACTAAGTGTCCTGCCGTGCGCCACAGGCTGTCCCTTCTGCCCGTCATGGTGGCGGCGCTGTTTCTCGGGGCCCTTCTCATGCCTGAGGTCGCCCAGGCTCGCAGCTACGACATCGTGGACGTGAGCATCGACGCGACGGTTGGAGAGGACGGGTCCCTCCTGGTGAGCGAGACGCGCACCTTTGAGTTCGACGGTAGCTTCAACGGCGTCTACTGGGAGATTCCCATCGGCTACAACGAGAGCAACGGCAAGGACGTGGAGGTGAGCGTGCTTCGTGCGACGGTGGCCTCCTCCGGCTCCTCGGAGGAGCTCGATGTCTCAGACGCGGGGACCGACGGCACCTACAGGGTGTCCGAGACAGATGAGGACACCCTGCGGCTCACCATCTACTCCGCCCACAAGGACGAGACCGTCTCGTTCACGATCGAGTACATCGCGACGGGTATCGTGACGCGCTGGTCCGACACCGGGGAGATTTACTGGAAGTTCGTCTCGGATGGCTGGGACGTGATGTCTGAGAACGTGACCTGCACGCTTCACCTGCCGGTTCCCGAGGGAGAGTCCGTGGTGGCCGAGGAGAACGTCCGGGCCTGGGGCCACGGCCCGCTCGACGCCACGGTCTCGTTCTCGGGGAACGACATCGTGTTTGATGTCCCCGCAGTGGGAACCTCCGAGTATGCCGAGATGCGCGTAACGTTTCCCGCCGAGTGGGTGGCCGCGCTTGAGGAGACGTCTGGCGAGGCGCTCTCCGCGATTCTCTCGGAGGAGCAGGCGTGGGCCGACGAGGCCAACGCCCAGCGCATGCGCGCACGAATCCTGTATGGCGGCGTCTTTGCCATGGCGGCCGTCGTCTGCGTGGCCACCCTCGTGGTGACGCTTCGTGCTTGGGGCAGATACCGCTGCGACTTCCGTCCGCGCTTCTCCGACACGTACTTCAGAGACGTGCCCACAGATGACCACCCGGCCGTCCTCGGCGCGCTCTACAACGACGGCTCCGTGGGAACGAAGGAGCTCACGGCAACGCTCATGCACCTCACCGACAAGGGGGTCATCCGCCTCGACAGGGTCAGAATCAGGAGGCGGGGTCTTGTTCGGGAGAAGGTCGAGGAGGACTATCGCCTCACCAAGGTCGCAGATGTTTCCGACGAGGGCGGCGCGTCCGCGCGAATCGTTGATGAGAGGCTCCTTGACCTGGTGTTCGGGAATATGGGGACAGATGGGGACGAAGGTGCCCCAGAGCTCTTCTTCTCGCAGATCGAGCGGTATGCCAAGAAGCATCCGAAGCGCTACTCAGACGCCTACGACTCTTGGATGGGTGCCGTTAAGGGGCAGTACCTGCTGCGCTTCTCGGGCGGGGGCCTTAAGGGCTACGGCAGGGGTCTGGTCTTGGGCCTTGGCATCTTATGCTTTGTGGTGGCCGCGACGCTGCCCTTCGTCCTTGTCCTCATGGGGGCTCACCTGGTCGTGGCCGGGGTGATGTTCTTCGCCCTGCTTGTGGCGGGCATCATATCGTGTGTCGTGCGATCGATGATGAAGGATGTCAATCATGAGGCCGTCGAGGCGAAGGCCAGGCTCAAGGCGCTCGAGCGCTGGCTGCGTGAGTTCACGCGCCTGGATGAGGCGGTGCCCACGGACGTGGTGCTGTGGAACCGCCTGCTCGTGATGGCCGTTGTGCTCGGTGTTGCTGACGAGGTGATTGAGCAGCTCAAGGTTGCCGTGCCGGAGATGCTCGACGACCCCTGTCTCATGCCTACCTATGGCTGGCTCTTCTGGCGTGCAGACGGAATGCGCCCGCCGGTAGCCGCTCTTTCCAAGAGCCTGAACTCGGCGCATATGTCCGTCGCGGCGCTTTCGGAGTCGAGGCTCAGCTCGGGTGGCGGAGGTGGAGGCGGCTTCTCCGGCGGTGGTGGAGGCGGTTTCGGCGGTGGGGGAGGCGGTGGCGCCTTCTAGGAGGAAAAACCCTTTGACAACACGGGCGCCTCTGCTATAGTAATCCCCGCGTTGATTTGGCTGGGTAGCTCAGTTGGTAGAGCAGGGGACTGAAAATCCCCGTGTCAGGGGTTCGACTCCCTTCCCCGCCACCAGCAAAACCGCAGGTCGGAGGCCATGTGTCTCCGGCCTGCTTT
>CAZUOD010000035.1:0-12730 GCA_964621975.1 uncultured Atopobium sp. | reverse complement strand
TCGAGCATGGTGCCGGCTCCGGCCGCGGCCGAAAGGCCGAACGCACCAAGGCCGACCAGGCCGCGGCGGGTCAGCATGGCCCGCGAGTGCTTGCTATCGCTCATGACAGCCTCCCTCTTCCCTGACGTCTTGCATGTTGTCCCTTCCTTTCCCATTGAAGAGCCCAACTGATATACCACATACACATTGTAATTGGCTAAGCCGAAGTTCTGAACGGAGCGTCTGGTCCCAACTCACAAACGCACGCAATAGCCCGGTAAGCGGTTCGAAACGCCCAAGCGCCCACACCTCGGCCTGCTTCGTGACTTCCTCCCTGGCATTCCCCCTTTGTCGTCCCGAGCTTCCGACACGACCCGCCGCGCCCTTCCCGAAGAGGGGTGCCCGGCGCATGGCAGAGTCCGGGCACCCCGAAGGAGGGAGCAGCTGCTGGCGTACCCTACGCGGTCTCCTTGTACTTCTCGGGGACGTCGTCGAGGGTCTTCCAGGTCTCGAGGGCCTTCTCCACGCTCATGCCCTCGGCGATGGCGTCCTTGCGGCAGGCGTTGACCGCCTGGATCTCCTTCATGCGCGGGCCGGTGAGCGTGTAGCCCTTCATCGAGATGAGCGTGAGGACCCACGCGATCATCGGGATGACGCAGAAGAGCACGATCGTGAGGACGTTCATGCCATCGGCATAGGGGGTGGTGGTGTCGGGCAGCTCGCTCAGGCCGACGATGGTGATCGCGATGCCGACGACCGTGGTGGACAGCGAGCTCACGAGCTTGTCCACGAAGGAGAAGAGCGTGCCGATGACGCCCGGCGCGTAGTTGCCGGAGCGGTACATCTCGTAGTCGGAGCAGTCCGCGACCATGGGGATGGCCATGTCGGCGGTGGAGTAGTACGAGCCGTAGCCCAGGCCGTAGAGCACGATGAAGAGCACCGTGTACACGTTGAGCGTGATGTGGAAGCCGCCGTCGGTGCTGAAGATGGAGAGCACACGGCTGGGATCGCTGGAGTCCCACATGGAGAGCAGGATCACGACGCCCAGGTAGAGCACGAGCGCGACCGAGGTGAACGTGACGAGCGTCTTCTTCTGGCCGTACTTCTGGCTGATGCGCAGGCCGCTCAGGAAGAACGGGACGGAGAACACGTAGCCCATCACGTACATGGGCAGGTAGAGGCCGTTGTAGTCGCCCATCATGCAGGAGTAGAGCAGGACGCCGACGGTGGTGTTGGTGGCCACGGCGAAGGCGAACTTGGTGCCGGAGGCGGCCACGATGAGGCGCTGGAGCTCCTTGTTCTGCTTGAAGATCTCGATGTAGTCCTTGACCTTGAGCTGCGGGTGCTCCTCGCCGCCGCCGAGGCCCCAGAACTCCTTGCGGTCCTTGCCGGCGATGCCGACGACGGCGGCCGCGGTGAGGGCAGCGGACAGGATGATGACGAGCGGGATGAGGAAGTTGAAGAACTCCTCGGTGCCGAAGCCGACGATGCCGCCCACGATGGAGGCGCTGGCCATGGTCACGCCCATGCCCACGAGCGAGGCGATGGTGTTGAAGAGCGTGAAGGTCGGGCGCTGCTTGGGGTCGTTGGTGAGGCAGGTCTGGCCGGAGCGCGTGCACGACGTCTGGATCGAGTAGCCCACCATGAGCAGGATGTAGAAGAACGTGTAGCCCACGTACTTGGCCACGGTGGCGTCATCGGGGATGAGGCGCGTGCCGTAGAACAGGCACAGCGACGAGACGATCATCACCAGGTTGCCGAGGACCATGAACGGGCGGAACTTGCCGAACTTGGTCTCGGTGCGGTCGATGAACATGCCCACGATCGGGTCGATGAACGCGTCGCCCGCGCGCGTCACCGTGACCATCGTGGTGGCGAACGCGAGCATCAGGCCCAAGACGCCGTTGGCGTAGTAGGCGATGTAGTTCATGAGCAGCACGTAGTAGACGTTCGTCGCGCCGTTGTTGAACGGGAACAAGATCAGCTGATAGGGCTTTGCCCGGTTGAGGGTCGTCCCGCCGTGGGGCTCCTCAGCCGTCGCGGTTGCCTGTTTCTCCTGTGCCATGCGCAATGTCTCCTTCCCTCGCTTCTCAAGCGAACTCGTTACAACTGGTATAACAGTTTCTGCCACAAAGCGGAAACCGTCGGCCCACAGACGGTACAAAAACGTACGTGAGCGACAGCGTCCGCCCGTGGGCGCATCCGGGCTCTCCTCCCTCTCTCTCGGCCCAGCCCGTGGGCCCGTGCCTGGCGCGCCGCCCCGGGCCGGGCCGGCGCGTCCTTACCCTTTGTCCCATGGTAGCGCCACAAGAGGGCAAATGGTATTAGAAACTTTCCAAATCTTAGGCTTTTTTCTTTGTCTTTCTAAATTAGCGTGAAAAAGAGGCGGACGCGCCCCACGGCGCGCCCGCCTGGTCTCACCCATGTCCTGCGACGAGTGCCCTACTCGTTGTCCGCCCAGTTGCTCTTCTGGCTGCTCTTCTGCTGCAGCTTGTAGGCCGGGTTGGGGGTGTCCACGTGGCGGATCTTCGCCTCGTCGGAGCACTCGCCCGCCTCGGCGCGCAGCTGCACCTCGCCGGTGAGGGGCACCGTGAACTCGAAGACGTGCGGGTTGGACGGGTCCTCGCTCTGGGAGGCCACGAGCTTGCCGTTGGCGTAGAGCTTGACCTGCTTCTGGTTGGTGTAGACCTTGACGTTGGTCACGCTCTCGGGACGGTCCACGTAGCGGCTGCCGCACAGGTGCACGAAGGGCTCCTTGGACCACCAGGCCTTGTAGATGTAGAAGGAGTCCTTCTTGATCTTGCGGTCGAAGGTGACCAGGCCCTTGTGGTTCATGCCGGGCTCGCCGCCCTGGTCGCGCGCGTCGGCCGCGAAGTCGAACATGTTCCAGATGTGCGTGCCCCACACCCACGGGCGCTTGTCAAAGAACTTGGCCATGTACTCGTGGTAGACGCACTGGTACTCCTCGGTGTGGTCGTTGCGGCGCGGGTGCGAGGAGTGCAGGTTGGGCATGGCCTCGCAGCCGTACTCGGACATGCCGAGGGTGCGGTTGGGGTGCACGAGGTGGAAGAAGGAGAACCAGAGGTCGTTGAGGAACAGGCCCGGCACGTACCAGCCGAGATAGAGGTTCCAGCTCACGACGTCGGTGATGAAGGCGGACTTGTTGAAGGGGCCGCACATGGCGTAGCACGCGAGCGTGGTGAAGCGCGTGGGGTCGAGCTTGTGGCACAGGTCGTTCAGGACGCGGTGGTTGTCCAGCATGTCCTGCTTGTCCTTGGTGGAGATGGTGATCTCGTTGGAGACGCCCCAGCACACGATCGAGGGGTGGTTGTAGCTCTGGGTGATGAGCTCGGTCATCTGCGAGATGGTGTTCTCGCGGCCGTTGGGCAGGTGCTCGGAGATGTAGGGGATCTCGGCCCAGACCACGATGCCGGCCTCGTCGCACAGGTCATAGAAGAACTGGGCCTGCTGGTAGTGCGCCAGGCGCAGCGTGTTGGCGCCGATCTCCTTGATGAGCTCCATGTCCTCGCGGTGCTCCTTCTCGGTGAGCGCGTTGCCGAGGCCCTTGCGGTCCTGGTGGCGGCACACGCCGCGCAGCGGGTAGCTGCGCCCGTTGAGGAAGAAGCCCTCCTTGGGGTCGTAGGAGAAGGTGCGGATGCCGAAGCGCGTGGAGACCTCGTCGACCACCTTCCCGCCGTCGAGCAGCTCGACGGTCGCGCTGTAGAGGTACGGGTCGGCGAGGCCGTCCCACAGGTGCGGGCTGTCGATGGTGAGCACGCAGTCGGCGCCCTCGCCGGTGGCCACGACGGCGCCCGAGGCGTCGGTGGCGCTCACGCGCACGGCGCAGGCCTCGGCGCCCTCGCCCTCGACCCAGGACTGCACGCGGACCTTGGTGGTGTCGCCCTCGTAGGCGGGCGTCACGGCAAGGCCGGGGCCGCCGAAGTACTCGAGCGAGAAGTGCCGCGCCGCGGTCACGATCATGCGCACGTCGCGGTAGATGCCGCCGTAGAAGGTGAAGTCGGCCTTCTGGGGATAGACGTGGTCGTTCACGGAGTTGTCCACGGCCACGACGAGCTCGTTCTGCGCGCCGGCGGGCGCGAGGGCGCCCGTGACGTTGACGCGGAAGGTGGAGTAGCCGCCGTCGTGGTGGCAGAGCGCCTGGCCGTTGACGGAGACGTCCGCCGTGGCGTTCACGCCCTCGAACTCGAGGTAGACCTGCTGGCCGTCAGAGAGCTCGGGCGTCTCGAACCCGCGACGGTACTCGCAGGTGCCGCGCCAGTAGTCGTTGCCTCCGTCCTGCCCGTCGATGTTGTTCCAGGTGTGCGGCACGTCGATCGTCTCGACGGCCCCGTTGGGCCCGTGGAACTCCCAGCCCTTGTTGAGACTCGTATACTCTCGCACGACTCCTCCTGACCTCCGCTGCGCGCAGCGCGCGCTCCCAAAACGCCGTCCGTTCTCCAAGCACCTCTCCGAGCGGCCGCAGGCCCCTGCCGTGCGACCCACGGCCACGGGCGGCTGCCTCGTCGAGGCTGCATGCGCTCTGATAACTAATATATTAGTCTAACCGGAAGCTTTCCGGCAGACGCGGGCACAGCGCCGAACGGTATGACCTGTTGCGCGGACGGCCGCGCGCGGGGCCTGAGAAGACGATTGATGGCGTGCCCGCCTGTTACTCGCAGGTCGGGGGCGGACCCTTCCGGCCCGCCCCCGACGCTCACACAGTCTTGCGGCCCCCTACGGGCGCGCGACCTGCATGGCCTCGCGCGCGAGGCGCTCGACCTCGTCGAAGCGGCCCTCGGCGATGAGGTTTGCCTTGACCATCCAGGTGCCGCCGCACGCGATCACGTGCGGGCTGGCAAGGTACTCGGCCACGTTCGCCGGGGAGACGCCGCCCGTGGGCATGAAGCGATGCCCCACGAAGGGCGCGGCCAGCGCGTTGATGGTGGCGAGCCCGCCGTACTGGGCCGCCGGGAAGAACTTGGTCACGTGGATGCCGAGGTTGCGCGCGCAGATGACCTCGGTGGGCGTCACGCAGGCCGGGAAGACCGGCAGCTCGCGCTCCATGCAGTGGCGCACCACCCGCTCGTCGAAGCCCGGGCTCACGATGAACTCGGCACCGGCCTCGACGGCCTCGTCGACCTGCTCGACCGAGAGCACCGTGCCGGCGCCCACGGCCATGTCCGGGTGCGCCTCGCGCATCGCGCGGATCGAGTCGGCCGCCGCGGCCGTGCGGAAGGTCACCTCGGCCGAGGGCATCCCGCCCGCGACGAGGGCGTCGGCCAGCGGCGCGGCGTCCTTGGCGTCATCGAGGACCACGACCGGGATGATCGCGAGCTCCTCGACCTTCTTGTAGTAGTCGTCCATGTACATGGCGCTCCCCTTTCCCAGATGTGCGGCTAGCGCTTGACGTCGGCGCCGCTGCCCATGAAATCGGTGACCTCGGCGGCCGTGAAGCAGTTCGCGTCACCCATGACGGTGTGCTTGAGCACGCTCGCGGCGACCGCGAACTCGATGGTCTCGTCGGGAGCCATCCCGCCGAGAAGACCGTGCAGCACGCCGGCGGCGAAGGCGTCGCCGCCGCCCACGCGGTCCACGATGGGCTCCACGCGCCAGGTCCTCGAGGCGTGGAGCGTGCCCGCCGCGCCCGAGCCGTCGGCCGCGTAGAGGTAGCCCGTGAGGTCGTTGGAGCTGCTCGAGTGGGCCACGCGGCGCGTGGAGTAGATGGCGCGCACGTTGGGGTGGGCGGCCACGAGCGCGTCGTAGGCGGCCGTCATGGCCCGCTCGCCCCACTCGGTGCGGTCGAGCCCCAGCGCGCTCTGCACGTCACCCCAGCTCGCGGCCAGGATGCCCACGTAGGGCAGGACGTCGCGGAAGGCGTCCATGCACTCGTCCCAGCTCCAGAGCTTGCCGCGGTAGTTGACGTCGTAGCTCACGGTCACGCCGCGCTCGGCGGCGGCGCGCACGATCTCGAGCGTGGCAGAGCGCCACGCCGGCGAGAGGGCCGGGCAGATGCCGGTGATGTGCAGCAGGTCGACCCCCGAGAGGAGCTCGTCGAGGTCCCACTCGCAGCCGTCCATCGTGGCGAACGAGCTGCCCGCGCGGTCGTACACGGCCACCGAGCCGCGGTTGCCGGTGCCCATCTCCAGGTAGTACGTGCCCAGGCGCGCGCCCCCGCGGAGCACCTGCGAGGTGTCGACGCCGCAGCGCCAGAGGTGGCGCACCACCGCGTCGCCGAGCGGGTTGTCGGGGACCTTCGTCGCCATGCGCGCGTCGTGGCCGAAGTTGGCGAGCGACACGGCCACGTTGGCCTCGGCGCCGCCGTAGCGCGCCTCGAAGGCCGGCGCGTCGGCGAGGCGCACGCCGTTGCCGACGGACAGCCTGCACATCACCTCGCCAAGGGAAAGAACAGTCGCCATGCGGGCCCCCTAGTCAAAGAAGCCGAAGTAGTCGTGGGCGTTGTTGTAGCAGATGTCCTCCACGAGGCCGCCGAGGTAGCCCTCGTCCTCGGGCAGCCGGCCCATCTCGACCCACTCGCCGATGGTGTGGCACAGCACGCGCCGGAAGTACTCGTGGCGCGGGTACGAGAGGAAGCTGCGCGAGTCGGTGAGCATGCCGGTGAAGTTGGCGAGCAGGCTCTCCTGGGCGAACATCGAGAGCTGGCCCTTGATGCCGTCGAAGGCGTCGAGGAACCACCAGGCGCAGCCGAGCTGCAGGCGCTGGCGGCAGCCGCCCTGGAAGGACTGCATGAGCGTGGCCAGCCCCATCCACTGGGACTCGTCGAGCGTGTAGAGGATGGTCCTGGGCAGGGCGTCGGCCGAGTTGGCGGCGTCCAGGAGCAGGGCGACCTGGCCCACGAGGCCCGGCTGGTCGCCGGCGGAGTCAAAGCCGGCGTCGGCGCCGAGCGCCGCGAAGCCGCGCGAGTTGGCGTTGCGGAAGACGTTCATGTGGAGCTGGAGCGTCCAGCCGCGGGCCTCGTACTGGCCCATGAGGAAGAGCGTGAGCGCGCTCTGGTAGGCGTCGCGCTCGGCGTCGGTCACGGCCTCGCCGGCGAGCGCCCTGGAGACGATGGCCGAGACCTCCTCGTCGCTCGCGGCCACGAAGGTGAAGGAGTTCATGCCGTGGTCGGCGAGGCGCCCGCCCACCTCGTGGAAGAAGCCCACGCGCTGGGCCGCGGCCGCCTTGACGCCCTCCCAGCCGTCGATGGCCACGCCCGAGACCTCGGAGAGGCGGGCGAGGTAGTCGCGGTAGTCGGGCTTGTCGATGCCCATGAGGCCGTCCGGGCGGAAGGTGGGCAGCACCTTGAACCCGTTGGTCTCCTCCTCGGCGGCGAGCCTGACGTGCCAGGCGAGGTCGCTCGCGGGGTCGTCGGTGGTGCAGACGCAGCGCACGTCAAACGCGCGGATGAGGCCCTTGGCCGAGAAGCCCGGGGCCTGGATCTGCTCGTTGGCGCGCCGCCAGATCTCCTGCGCGTTGGCGCGGCAGATCGTGAGGTCGATCCCGAAGGCGCGCCGCAGCTCGAGGTGGCTCCACTCGAAGAGCGGGTTGCCGGGGGCGCGCTCGATCGTCTCCACGTAGGCGAGGAACTTCTCGTAGGGGTCGCCGTCGCCGGTGATGAGGCGCTCGGGCACCCCGTTGGCGCGCATGAGGCGCCACTTGTAGTGGTCGCCGGCGCCGTTGTCGCAGATCCAGAGCTGGGCGAGGTCCGAGAAGCGCGCGTCCTCGTAGATCTGCTGCGGGTCGAGGTGGCAGTGGTAGTCGATGATGGGCATCCCCTCGGCGTGGCCGTGGTAGAGCCGGCGGGCCCACTCGGTCGTGAGGAGGAAGTCGTCGTTCAGCAGCATGCCGCTACGCCCCCTGCCCGGAGCTCTTGCAGATGGCCTCCCAGAGGCCGTTGATGTAGGCGATGCCGAGGGCGCGGTCGTAGAGGCCGTAGCCCGGGCGTCCCGTCTCGCCCCAGATCATGCGGCCGTGGTCCGGGCGCATGAAGCCCTCGAAGCCGTTGTCGTGCAGGATCTTGCACATGCGGTAGAGGTCGAGCGAGCCGCAGCAGGAGGGGTGCGGCGCCTCGTAGAAGTCCTTGTTGCCGGGGACCTCGGGCGAGATGTACTTGATGTTGCGCATGTGCACGAAGTGGATGCGCCCGCGCGCGGAGAACTCGTCCAGGATGTCGTAGACGGAGTTGCCCGGGTCCTCGGCGATCGAGCCGCAGCACAGCGTGATGCCGTTGTAGGGGGTGTCCACCGTGGAGCAGAGCCAGTCGAGGTCGTCGCGGTTCTTGATGATGCGCGGCAGCCCGAAGAGCGAGTAGGGCGGGTCATCCGGGTGGATGGCCATCTTGACGTCGCACTCCTCGCAGACCGGCATGATGGCCTCGAGGAAGTAGACGAGGTTCTCGCGGAGCTTGGCCTCGTCGACGTCCTTGTAGGCCTCGAGAAGGCCGCGCACCTCGGCGAGGCGCTCGGGCTCCCAGCCCGGGAGGGTGAAGTCGCCGGAGCCGTTGGCCACGCGGTCGATGATCTCCTGCGGGTCGTCGGGGATGTTGGCCTTGACGAAGGCCAGGGTCGACGAGCCGTCGGGCAGCCGGTAGTCGAGGTCGGACTTCACCCAGTCGAAGACCGGCATGAAGTTGTAGCAGATGACCTTCACGCCCTCGGCGCCGAGGCGGCGGATCGTCTCCTTGTAGTTCTCGATGTGCTCGTCTCGCTTGTCCGTGCCGATCTTGATGTCATCGCTCACGTTGACGGACTCGATGACCTTGAGGGTGAGGCCGTTGGCCTCGACCATCTCGCGCAGCTCGTGGATGCGCTCGGCCGGCCAGACCTCGCCGGCGGGGATGTCGAAGAGCGTGCCGACGATGCCCTGGCAGCCCGGGATCTGGCGGATCTGCTCGAGGGTTATCTTCTCCTCGTTCGGGCCGTACCAGCGAAAGGTGAGCTCCATGGTTGGTTCCTCTCTCTTGTCTGTGCGTGCGCCTGGGCGTGTGGGGCTACGCGTACTTCTTGATGGTCGCGGCGACGGCGCCCGGCCCCGCGAGAAGCTCCATGAGCAGCGCCTCGACCTTCTCGCCGAGGCCCACCTCGTAGAGGTCGCAGGCGAAGATCTCCTTGTTGGAGAGGATCGGCGAGACGGCCGCGTGCACGGCGGCGGCGTCGGAGCAGCCGAGCTCGATCCCCTCGAGGTGCGCCTGGAGGTCGGCGAGCAGCGGGTCGGGGCTCAGCTCGAAGGCGTTGCCCTCGTCATCGACGGCGAGCAGGTAGCGCAGCCAGCCCGCGATGACGAGCGGGATGTAGGTGAGGCCGGAGACGTCCGTGCCGGCCGCGAGGTAGGCGTTGATGGTGTGGCCGTAGCGGATGGGGATCTTCTGGGAGGTGTCGGCCGCGATGCGCTGCGGGGCGTCCGGCAGGCTCCTGTTGGGCAGGCGGGTGGAGAGGAGCTCGTCGATGAAGGCCTTGGGGTCGATGACCTTGGGGTCCACCACCACGGGCAGGTCCTCGTCGTAGCCGAGGTGGCGCACGACGGAGGCGAGGTCGGGGTCCTCCATCTCCTGCCAGATGCGGGTGTGGCCGAGGAGGCACCCGTAGACGGCCAGGCACGTGTGCAGCGGGTTCAGGCAGGCCGTGACCTTCATGGTGTCGGCCTTCTCGGCGGTGTCGCGGTCGCACAGGATGACGCCGGCCTTGTCGAGGGCGGGGCGGCCGTTGGGGAAGGAGTCCTCGATCACGAGGTAGTGGGCGGCCTCGGTGTTGGCAAAGCCCGCGAAGCTGACGGGGCCGCTCGGGATGAGCGCGAGGTCGCAGAAGCCCTGCTCCTTGAGGGCGGCCTCGGTCTCGGGCGAGGGGTTGGGGGTGATGCGGTCGATCATGGACCACGGGAAGCTCACGCGCGACTCGTCGGAGACGTAGTCGACGAACTCCTGCGGGACGTGGCCGGCCTCGTGCCAGCCGCGCGCGATCGTGAGGACGGACTCCTGGAAGCGCCGGCCGTTCTGGGAGAAGTTGTCCGTGGAGACCATGGCCACCGGGGCCGCGCCGGCCTCGAAGCGGGCGAACAGGAGCGCGCAGACGATGCCCATGGAGCTCGCGGCGTGCTCGGGGCCGCCCGCGACCTCCTCGGCCACGTAGGGCAGCAGCGAGCCGTCGGCGCCGGTGAGGCCGTAGCCCTTCTCGGTGATGGTGAAGGTGGCGAGCTGGAGCTCGGGGCTCTCGAAGTAGGAGCGCACGCGGGCGTAGTCCTCGGGACGGGCCGGGTTGCAGAAGAAGGCGCCCGCCGTGGAGGACAGCACGCGCTCGTCGAGCGTGCCGTCGGCGTTCATGATCACCTGGAGGATGTCGTTGCCGTAGGGAGCGTAGACCTCGTCCACCGTGAAGGGCCGGAAGGTCTCGACCGTCACCACGCCGCGGTCGAGCTCGCCGGCGTCAAGCAGGTCCTGGGCGATCTCGGCATGGAAGGCGCGGTAGAGGTTCCCCCCGCCGAAGTGGATCCAGCGGGGCTGGGCGACGCCCGCGGCACGGGTCGCGTCCACGTCACAGGACGGCAGCCTGATGCCCGCCTCCTCGAACTCCTCGCGCTGTTCCTGCCACTTCTTGAGTGAGAGCATGGGCATCCCTTCTCCGGGCCCGGCGGGAGTCCCGTCGGCACCACTGATATATTAGTTCCGTACCCGAGTGTCGGCCCTCGCCCCATCCTTTGTCAATCGTCATGTTGTGTTTATCCAGCTAGGGTACCTATTTGTCGGTAAGCGACACCTGAGAGGGGTCGTCTCGGCGGCCACCACCCGCGGATACTCATATATTTGTTTTAGTTATCACGAAGGCTCCCCTGCTCAGGGGAGCTGCTACACTGTGTGAGTCGTTTGACTGGATCATGAGGCCGCATCGAGACAAGAGAGGCCATGAGAAACATATCAGAGGGTGCCGAGAGCCTGCAGCTCCGGGCCTACGAGAGGATTCGGGAGGCGATCCTCTACGCGCGCTACGAGCCTGGCAGGAGGCTTCAGATCAAGGACCTGTGCCAGGACCTCGAGGTGGGGCGCACGCCTGTCCGCGAGTCCCTCGTGAGGCTCTGCCAGGAGGGTCTCGTCGAGGTGATCCCCCAGAGCGGGACCTACATCTCCAAAATCAGCCTGCACGCGATCGAGTGCGCCCGCTACGCGCGCGAGCACCTGGAGCGGCAGGTGGCCGCGGACTGCTGCGGCCTCATCACCTCCGAGGGCCTCATGCGCCTCGTCGACGTGATCCGCCTCCAGAAGCGCGCGCTCGAGGAGCGGGACCTGCGCACCTTCTTCGACACCGACAACCTCCTGCACGAGGTCATGTACGACATCGCGGGCCGTCTCGTCATCTGGCGCTGGCTCGAGAGGATCTGCATGGACCTGCAGCGCTACCGCTGGCTGCGCCTGTACACGGAGGACCTCGACTGGCAGGCCATCCTCGACCAGCACTACAGCATCTGCGACGCCATCGCCGAGAGGAACGCCGACGAGGCGTCCTTCCTCACGTCGTGCCACCTGCACCTGCTCTTCCAGGAGAACCCCTCGGTGACGAAGACCTTCCCGGACTACTTCGTGAACGACCGCTAGCCGCTAGGCCAGGGCCAGCCGGGAGCGGACCTCGCCCACGAGCTCGCCGAGCGGCACCTGCGCCTGCTCGTGGCTCGCCATGTCGCGAAGCGTCACCCGGGAGGCGGCCAGCTCGTCCGGGCCGATGACCACGCACAGGCGCGCGCCCAGCCTGTCGGCCTGCTTGAACTGGCTCTTGAGCGAGCGGCCCTGGTAGTCGGCCTCGGTGCGCACGCCCGCGCGGCGCAGCGCGAGGCACGCGTCGAAGGCGGCGGCGCGCTCGTCGGCGCCGGTGCAGGCCACGTAGACGCAGCCCGGGCGCTCGCCGCCCGGCTCGACGCCCTGGGCGGCCAGGGCGAGCGCGATCCGCTCGAAGCCCACGGCAAAGCCCAGCCCCGGCGTGGGACGGCCGCCCTCGAGCTGCACGAGGCCGTCGTAGCGGCCGCCGCCGCCGATGGCGCCCACGCCCGAGCCCACGGCCTCCACCTCGAAGACCGTGCGGGTGTAGTAGTCGAGGCCGCGCACGAGCGTGGGGTCCTCCTCGTAGGCGACGCCGGCGGCGTCGAGGTAGCGCTTGGTGGCCTCGTAGTGCTCGGCGCACTCGTCGCAGAGGTTGTCCGGGGCGAGCGGCGCGCCGGCCATGACCTCGCGGCAGTGCTCGTTCTTGCAGTCGAAGGCGCGCAGCGGGTTGATCTGGGCGCGCTCGAGGCAGTCCTCGCACATCTCGTCCGCGTGGTCCATGATGAAGGCGCGGACCTTGTCGCGGTAGGCCGGGCGGCACGCGGCGTCACCCATGGAGTTGATCGTGAGGCGCAGGCCGTCGCGCGAGAAGCCCAGGCGCTCGAAGTACTCCATGAGCATGATGATGCACTCGGCGTCCGCCGCGGGGTCGGCGGCGCCCAGCCACTCGACGCCCACCTGGTGGAACTGGCGCAGGCGCCCCTTCTGCGGGCGCTCGCCGCGAAACATCGCGCCGGCGTACCAGAGCTTGACGGGCGCGCCCCCCTGCGGCACGAAGTTGCCCTCCACGGCGGCGCGCACCACGCCGGCCGTGCCCTCCGGGCGCAGGGCCAGGCGCTGGCGCGGCTTGAGGTGGGTCTCGTCGCCGCGCTCGAGCAGGCTCGAGAAGAGCGCCCCGGAGACCACGCGGAACATCTCCTTGCGCACCACGTCGGTGGACTCGCCGATGCCGTG
>CAZUOD010000034.1:0-13247 GCA_964621975.1 uncultured Atopobium sp. | reverse complement strand
CGGCTCGAAGGTCTCCTCCAAGATCGGCGTCCTCGACCACCTCATCGACTCCGCCGACACGCTGATCATCGGCGGTGGCATGGCCTACACCTTCTTCCTCGCCCAGGGCAGCACCGTGGGCACCTCCCTCAAGGAGGAGGACTGGGTCGAGCGCGCCGGCGAGATGCTCAAGAAGGCCGAGGACAAGGGCGTCAAGATCCTGCTGCCCGTCGACAACGTGGTGGCCGACCACTTCGGCGAGGACGCCGTGGGCGAGGTCGTGGACTCCGACAAGATCCCCGACGATCGCATGGGCATGGACATCGGGCCCAGGACGCGCGAGCTCTACGCCGAGGCCATCAAGGGCGCCAAGACCGTCTTCTGGAACGGCCCGATGGGCGTCTTCGAGATGGACCAGTTCGCTGCCGGCACCGAGGCCGTCGCGCGCGCCGTGGCCGACTCCGACTGCACCTCCATCATCGGCGGCGGCGACTCCGTGGCCGCCATCAACAAGTTCGACCTCGCCGACAAGATGAGCTGGATCTCCACGGGCGGCGGCGCGTCGATGGAGCTCGTGGAGGGCAAGGCCCTGCCCGGAGTGGAGGCGCTTCTCGATGCGTAGGAGAATGATTGCCGGCAACTGGAAGATGAACAAGACCTACAGCGAGGGCGTTGTCCTTGCCCAGGGTCTCGCCGACGAGCTCGCCGACGGCACCGGCGAGGTGGACGTGGTCGTCTGTCCCCCCGCCGTCGACCTCAAGGGCGTCGCCGAGGTCATCGAGCAGACGGGCGCCCCGCTTTCCCTCGGGGCCCAGAACGTCTACTGGGAGGAGTCCGGCGCCTACACCGGCGAGACCGCCCCTGACATGCTCGAGGCCGTGGGCGCCACCCACTGCATCATCGGCCACTCCGAGCGCCGTGACTACTTCGGGGAGACCGACGAGGACGTGAACAGGAAGGCCCGCGCCCTCATGGCCCACGGCATCGTCCCGATCTCCTGCTGCGGCGAGTCCCTCGAGGTCCGTGAGGCCGGCAGGCACGTCGAGTTCGTCGTCGACCAGATCAGGAAGGACACCGAGGGCCTCGAGGTCACCGATCCCTCCGCGTACGTGATCGCCTATGAGCCCATCTGGGCCATCGGCACGGGCAAGACCGCCACGGCCGACGACGCCCAGGAGGTCTGCGGCGCCATCCGCGCGACCCTCGTCGACGTCTTCGGCGCTGAGGTCGCCTCCGGCATCCGGATCCTCTACGGCGGCTCCGCCAAGCCCGAGAACATCGCCGGCTTCCTCGAGAAGGAGGACGTCGACGGCGCGCTCGTGGGCGGCGCCTCCCTCAAGGCCGACAGCTTCGCCGCGATGGTCAGAAGCGCCATGGCCTAGGCCTCTCCCATGTGGAGCCTCTGGGCCCGGACCTCGCGTCCGGGCCCAGTTGTGGTAGCATGCTCATTTAGACTGTGCACCTGCCAGAAGGAGAGCCTCGTGACCCTGCTCAACATCATCCTCACCGTCGTGCTGTTTCTGTCCGGCATCCTGACCCTCATCTTGGTCCTCATGCACTCGGGCAAGGGCACCGGCGTCTCGGACATGATCGCCTCGACGCTCTACAACTCCGGGACCGGGTCGGGCGTGCTCGAGAGGAACCTCAATCGCCTCACCGTCATCACCACCACGGTCTTCATCGTCTGCGTCATCGTGATGTCACTCACGTTCCCCACAGGGAGCATCGGCTAGGTCTCGAACCTGCCACGGGCGCCGCGAGGCGCCTTTTTTGTCGCGAGGGGCCAGAGGGCCCAAGGCTCCAAAAAGTCAAAATTGGGGCTTGCGCGGGAGGGGAGAGGTGTGCATAATGGCTCTTGCGCGAAAGCGCGATGCACGTCGGAGTGGCGGAATTGGCAGACGCGCTAGCTTGAGGTGCTAGTGACTGACTAAAAGGTCGTGCGGGTTCAAGTCCCGCCTCCGACACCATGAGAGCAAAGCACGAACCCACCGCCGGGTTCGTGCTTTTTTGTTCGAGCGAGGGCCCCGTGCAGGGTCGCGTCGTGTCACCGCTCGGTTGCGAGTCCGTCCCTCGTGCGCGAGCGCCGCGCATGAGGGCGTATGATGCGGACGAAGTGCCTTTCCCAAGCGAGGAGGGAGCGTCGCATGATCGATCAGCTCTCCGTGTGCCTGCCCAACCACCCCGGGAGGCTTGCCGAGATGTGTCGCCTTCTGGGTGAGTGGGACGTGCAGATACATGCCGTGGTCGTCGCCGACACGGTCGACTTCTGCATCGTGCGCCTCATCTGCGACCGTCCCCGCACCACGGCCGCGCGTCTCGTGGAGCACGGGTTCGACGCCGTCACGAGCCGGGTGGTCGCTGTCGAGCTCGAGAACGTCCCCGGCGCGCTGGGGGCCCTGCTCGATCGCATCGCCTCCTTTGACCTCGACGTGGAGTACGCCTACAGCTGCTCGTTCAACGGGCGCACGGTCGACGTCGTCAAGGTCTCGGGGGAGCCCCTCGAGATCAAGCTCGCGGGCACGGGCCTCACGTTTGTGCCCGCCTCCGAGCTCTACGCCGTCGACGAGGCCTGACGAGATGGCGCGCGAGGAGCTGAGCAGCAGGCGGGTCGAGGGCATCGGCGAGGGGAGCGTGGTGGGCACCCTCTCACGCCTCCTGCAGCTCACCTGCGAGGCCGTGCTCGCCTTTGACGGCATGGGCAGGGTGCTTCTCGCCAACGACGAGGCGACCTCGCTGTTCCTCCCTGACGAGCCGCTCGTGGGGACCGACGTGCGCGCCCTCTTCCCGGCCGCCCGCTCGGGTCCGCACGAGCCCTTCGACATCTCGGACCTGCCGTTTCCCGTGGACGGCTCCATGGCGCTCGCCACGTGCGGGGGACCCCTCGGACGGGCCCTCTCGCTGCGCGTGCGCTGCGACGCCGTGCGCGCCCCCGGCGAGACGTACCTGCTCGTGGCGCGACCGGCCTCCGTCGACGACCTCGCCCTGCGGGAGCGCGACCGGGCCCTCGACGAGCTCCGCCGGGCGAACCGCCGGCTCTCGGGGACCCTCAACATCGTGCTCGACACGCTCGACTCGTCGGACCTCTCGACCCTCTTCGGACGCGTGCTCGAGGAGATCACCGAGACGATGGAGGCGGACGGCACGATCGTCTACCTCGCCGAGTCTGACGGCTTTCACCTGCGCGGGCTCTCGCACGGGCTCCTCGACGACCGCGTGGCCCGCTTCATGCCGTTTGGCCTGTCCGTCGAGCGCCTGGCCGTGCGCGAGGGCAGCGCGGTGCGCCTGCGCGTCTGCGCGCCGACCAGCGAGCTCCTGCGCCAGGGACACCTCACCGTCCGCGAGGTGGTGAACGAGGAGACCCACCAGATCCTCAGGATGAAGAGCGAGCTCCTCCCGCCCTTCACGAGCTTCATGGCGGTGCCGGTGTGGTTCGGCGGCCACGTCATCTCGATCATCGAGATCGGCTGGCGCCGGGTCCACCCCCTGCTCAAGGAGGAGGCGCAGCTGCTCGACTCGGTGGCCAACTACCTCTCGGTGCAGCTCGCGGGCGCCTTCTCGGCCCAGCGCTCCCAGCATGCCGACATCCTCACCGCCATCGGGGCCGAGCTGCGCGAGGAGCTCCTCACCGTGGCGACCGACCTCGACGGCCAGGACGACATCGTCATCTCGGCCCTGCGCGACGTCTTCGTCGAGGCGGCCGACGAGCTCGACGCGGCGCTCGTGCCCGTGCACGAGAACGAGCACCAGCGCATCATCCTGGCCGAGCTTCCGCTCACGGGCATGCGGGAGCTGGCGCTCGACCTCGACGAGCTCGTGCGCCCGCACCTGCGCGACGGGGTGGCCGTGGTGCCGGTCCTGCCGGACTCCGAGGAGTTCTCGTTTCTGCGCGAGCTCGGGGAGCCCTGCACGGGCGCCCTCGTCGACCTGGGCGAGCTCTCGGGCGCCCGTCGCGCCTACCTGGTGCTGCGCCCCGACGGCGCCGAGCCGCTCGACGACATCGAGCTCGGGTTCCTGCTGCGCCTCGCGGAGGACGTGCGCGACATCTTCCGCGGCAAGGAGGCGCGCGAGCGGGACAAGCGCATCTCGCAGGCACTCCAGACGGGCATGAGAAACGAGCTCCAGCGCGTGGAGGGCATCACGGCCCAGGCCGTCTACTCCTCGGCGACGGCCACGGCCTCGGTGGGCGGCGACTTCTACGACCTCATCCGCCTGCCCGACCGACAGGCATGCGTCATCATGGGCGACGTCTCCGGCAAGGGCGTGGAGGCCGCCTCGGTCGCGGCGGCGGTCAAGACGGCGCTGGGCGCCTATGCGTGGCAGGGCCTCGCCCCGGCCCGCATGGTGCGCGCGCTCAACGACTTCATCCTGGGGTTCTCGCGGCTCGAGACCTTCGTGACGCTGTTCGTGGGCGTCGTGGACCTCGACTCCGCCACCATCAGGTACTGCTCGGCAGGCCATCCCCCCGCCATCCTCATCCGCTCGGGGGCCGAGGAGACCTTCGCGCTCGACGTGCAGTCGGGCGTGGTGGGAGCCTTCTCGGACATCTCCTACCAGGACGGCGCGGTCGGGCTCACGAGAGGCGACGTGCTCCTGCTCTACACCGACGGCACGACCGAGGCGAGGGACCCCTCGGGCGCCTTCTTCGGCGAGGACGGGCTCGCCGACGCGATCATGCGCGAGTCGGAGGGGCAGAAGCCCTTCGACGGGTTCGTCGACCGCCTGCTCGCGACGCTCGACAGCTTCACGGGACACCGCCTCGAGGACGACGTCGCCATGGTCGCCCTGCGCTTCGACGGGCTCGACGCCGACCCCGACACGGACGCCGAGAAGGGCGCAGCGGCGCGATAGACTCCCGGGCTTTGGGGAATAACCACTGCATGGCGCAGAAGGTCAACATAGGGTTCGTGCAGGTCGGGACCGATCTCGACGTCACGGCGGTGCCTGTCGTGCGAAGCCAGATCGACCAGCTCATCTCCTCAGGCTGCCACCGAATCTTCCTCAACATGGCCGGCGTGGGCCACGTCGACTCGGCTGGGATGGGCCTCATCGTCACGGAGCTCAGGCGCATGAGGCGCATGGGGGGGCTCCTCTCGCTGCTCGACGTCTCGGCGCAGGTCTACCGTGCCCTCAGGCGCATGCGCATGCTCGACTACATGCCGGTCACGCGCTCGGGGGAGCGCCGCGTGGTGGCGGCCCTCGACCCGTCCGCCCTCCCGAGCTGGCGGACCACGTTTCGCGTCGACGCGACGGAGCTCTCGTGCGCGCGCGAGCGCGTGGAGGAGCTCCTGCGGACGCTTCCCTTCACGCAGGACGAGGTCTTCGACATGACCCTCGCGTCTGGCGAGGCGCTCGGCAACGCGGTCGACCACACCTGCGGCTCGGGCGTGATCGCCACGGTGACCGCCTACCCTGACCGCGTGATCATCGACGTGACGGACTGCGGGGACGGCTTCGAGCTCGCCGACGACGAGGAGCCGCCCAGCACGGGCCCGTGCGCCGAGCGTGGTCGCGGCATCAGGCTCATGCGGCTGCTCGCGGACTCCGTGACCATCACGCACAAGAGCGCGAGCGAGGGGACGATGGTGCGTCTCGTGAAGCTCTTCGACTCCATGCGCTCGTCGGTGCCCGCGGCCCCCACCTCGGCGGTCTGAGCGCACCTCCACGGATTCTTCACGACGGGTGGGATTGGCGCTTGCGCACCCGCATGCCGACCCGTATATTATTCCCTGCGCTTGCGGGCTTGGCGCAGTTGGTAGCGCGCCACCTTGCCAAGGTGGAGGTCGCGGGTTCGAACCCCGTAGCCCGCTCCATGCGAGCACTGAGGCCGGTCACATCGGCCTTTTTCATATGGCGAAGTGGCCAAGCGGTAAGGCAGGGGCCTGCAAAGCCCTCACCCCCGGTTCGAATCCGGGCTTCGCCTCCAAGATGGTTCGGGCGTCCCTCGGGGCGCCCTTATTTTCTGACTTTCTGCTTGCGCTCCGTGGGCAAACCGTGTAGCCTATCTCCTTGCGTCGCGGGCTTGGCGCAGTTGGTAGCGCGCCACCTTGCCAAGGTGGAGGTCGCGGGTTCGAACCCCGTAGCCCGCTCCAGGCAATCGTCGGGGCCGGAGGCAGCTTGTCTCCGGCCCCGTTGTCGTTCTCGGGCACTGCTTCCACTTCGTATAGACTGAGCGTGCAGGTCCTGACGGTGACAACCCTGATCTAGGAGTCGTGAGCACATGCTGTACCTTCTCATCCTCGCGGCCTTCCTCTTTGCCATCGTGCAGGGGTTCATGCGCGTGGTGGGCTACTTCTGGGACTGGCTCTCGCAGGGCCGCAAGCTTGACGAGGACGACGTCAGGCGTGCCGAGATGGCCCTCGAGGAGTCCGAGGACGTCCTCGAGCGCGAGCTCGGGCAGGCTGAGGGGCAGCGCGGCGCGGCGCGGCTGTTCGCCCGCTGGCGGGCCTCCGGCGAGGCCGTGGACGAGTACTTCGAGCACATGCACCTCTCGTGGTACCAGGTCGTCATCATCTTCTTCGTGGGGTCCATGGCGGGCCTGCTGCTCGAGGAGGCGTGGCGCTTCGTCTCGGCGGGCCTCACGGAGAACCGCGTCGGGCTCGTGTGGGGGCCCTTCTCACCGCTCTATGGGATCGCGGCCGCCCTGCTCACGATGCTCTGCTACTTCCTGCGCCGCCGCCAGCTGAGCAACTGGCAGGTGTTTCTCATCAGCGCCGTGGTGGGAGGGCTGCTCGAGCAGGTCACCGGGTGGGCCATGTCCGCCGTGTTCAACGCGGAGTCCTGGTCCTACCTGCACCTGCCGGACCACATCACCCAGTGGGTCGCCTGGCGCATGATCGTGCTCTGGGGGATCCTGGGGCTGGTGTGGTTTCGGGCCGTCACGCCCTGGCTGCTCTACCAGATCGGCATGCCCACCGCCCGGCGTCAGGTGGTCTTCGTGGCGCTCGTGGCCGTCTACCTCGTGGCCGACATCGCCATGACGCTCGCGTGCTTCAACCGCAAGGCCGAGCGTGACGCCGGCCTGCCGGCCGCCAACGCCTTCGAGGAGTGGATCGACGAGCACTACACCGACGAGTTCATATCCACGCGCTTCCAGAACCTCAAGATCGGCGGCGAGCGCGACCTTGCCGAGGAGGACGGCGACACCCTGACCGAGACGGAGGCCCAGAGGTGACGCCGCGGCCCGAGCGCGAGGTCTACCTCGACCACGCGGCCGCGACCCCCGTCGACCCGGAGGTCGCGGCTGTCATGGCGCCCTACCTCACGGAGCGCTTCTGGAACCCGTCCGCCCCCTATGCGCGCGCGAGGGAGGTCCGCGACGAGATCGAGCGCGCCCGGGCCACCATCGCGCGCCTCATCGGCGCGCGGCCGGACTGCCTCGTCCTCACCGCCGGCGCGACCGAGGCCAACAACCTCGCCCTCTCGGCGGTCGAGGGCCACGTCGTGGTGAGCGCGATCGAGCACGAGAGCGTGCTCGCGTGCGCCTCGACGCACGCGCGACGCACGGTGCGCGTGGGAGCGGACGGCATCGTGGACCCCGCGGAGGTCGCCCGCGCCATCCGCCCCGACACCGAGCTCGTCTCGGTGGGGCTCGCGAACGGCGAGATCGGCTGCGTGCAGCCCGTGCGCGAGATCTCGCGCGTGGTGAGCGCCGAGCGCGCCCGTCGTCTCGAGGCGGATGAGCGCACGCCCATCTACCTGCACACCGATGCCTCGCAGGCCGCGGGCGCCATCTCCTTGAACGTGAGCTCGCTCGGCGTGGACCTGCTCACGCTCTCCGCGGCCAAGGTGTACGGCCCCAAGCAGGTGGGGGCACTCTGGGCCGCGGACGGGATCCGCCTCCGGCCACTCGTGCGCGGCGGCGGCCAGGAGGGGGGCGTGCGCTCCGGCACGGAGAACGTCATGGGCGTCGTGGGGATGGCACGCGCGCTCGAGCTCGCGTGCGACCGCAGGGGCGAGGAGGTCCGCCGCCTGGAGGGCCTCCGCGAGCGCCTGAGGACCCAGCTCCTCTCGGAGCTCCCGTGGATGGTCGTGACGGGGCCGAGAAGCCCCAGGCGAAGGCTCCCGGGGCTGCTCCACGTGTCCTTTCCCGACATCGAGGCGCGCCGGCTCGTGATCGCCCTCGAGCGGGTGGGCGTCTCGGTGGGGACGGGATCTGCCTGCGCCGCGAGCCGCATGCGCTCGAGCCACGTGCTCGACGCCATCGGCCTGCCGCGGCCGCTCGCCGAGGGGAGCCTGCGCCTCACGCTGGGACGCCCCACCACCGCGGCTGACGTCGACTACGCGGCCGGCGCCATCGTGGGCGCCGTGCGCTCGGAGATGGCGCGGCGCGGCCTCACCGACGAGGACATGGCCGCGCGCGTGCAGGCCCTCCTCGGCGCTGCGACCACGGGAGGTGGGCGCGCATGAGGGGCGGCGCGCGCGTCTTCTGCGGCCTTTCCGGCGGCGTCGACTCCGCGCTCGCATGCGCGCTGCTCGCCGAGGCGGGGTACGACGTCACGGCCGTCTACATGCGCAACTGGTCGCGCGACCTGCCAGGGTTTCGCTGCCCGTGGGCGGACGACCTCGCCGACGCCGAGCGCGTGGCGGTGACCCTGGGCATCGACCTCGAGGTCTGGGACTGCGAGGAGGAGTACCGCGCCACCGTGGTCGACTACCTCGTCGGGGCCTACGCGAGAGGCTACACGCCAAACCCTGACGTCATGTGCAACGAGACCATCAAGTTCGGCACCTTTGCCGAGCGCGCCCTCGCGCGCGGGGCCGACTTCGTGGCCACGGGCCACTACGGTCGCGTCGCGCGCGGCGAGGACGGCCGCACGCGTCTCCTGCGCGCCCGCGACGAGCACAAGGACCAGACCTACTTCCTGTGGCGCGTGGGCGAGCGGGCGCTCGAGCGCACGCTGCTGCCCATCGGGGAGGTCGGCGATAAGGCCGAGGTGCGCCGCATGTGCGCCGAGCGCGGGCTCGGGGTCGAGTCCAAGCCGGACTCCGACGGCATCTGCTTCGTGGGCCCGGTGGGGATCCGCACGTTTCTGCTCGACGCCCTCGAGCGGCGCGCGGGCGACGTCGTGGAGTGGGAGACCGGTCGCGTGCTCGGCCGCCACGACGGCGCCTTCCTCTTCACGGTGGGGCAGCGCCGCGGCCTTGACCTCGGGGGCGGCCCGGCGCGCTACGTCGTCGCCACGGACACCGAGAGCAACGTCGTCTACGTCACGGCAGACCACGAGAGCCCGGCGCTGTTCACGCGCGAGCTCGCGCTGTCAGACGCCCGCTGGGTCTCGGGCGAGCCGTGCGTCCCCGGACGATACCTCGTGCGGTGCCGCCACACCGGCGCCCTGCGCGAGGCCACGGTCATCCCGGGGGCCGACGCGAGCGCCCTCGTGCGCTTCGACGAGCCCCAGCGGCGCGTGGCCCCGGGACAGTCCGTCGTGGTCTACGATGGGACGTGCTGCCTGGGCGGCGGCATCGTCGAGAAGGAGGAGCCATGTCGATAGAGCGGGTCCGCGCGCACCTCGCGCGCTTCGGGGCGCAGGAGCGCATCAGGGAGTTCGAGACCTCGAGCGCGACCGTCGAGCTTGCCGCCGCGGCCGTGGGCACCGAGCCGGCGCGCATCGCCAAGACGCTCAGCCTCATGGTGGGCGAGACGCCCACGCTCGTGGTCCTCGCCGGGGACGCGCGCATCGACAACCAGGCCTTCAAGGCCACCTTCCACACGAAGGCGCGGATGCTCAGCGCGGAGCAGGCGAGCAGCCTCGTGGGGCATGCCGTGGGCGGCGTGTGCCCGTTCGGGGTGAACGACGGCGTGGAGGTGTTCCTCGACGAGTCGCTCAGGCGCTTCGAGACCGTGTGGCCCGCCGCGGGCAGCCCCAACTCGGCCGTCGAGCTCACCTTGGACGAGCTCGAGCGCTTCTCGGGGGCGCTCGGCTGGGTCGACGTGGGGCGCGGCTGGCGCGAGGAGGCCCCGTCGGGGGAGCGTCGTTCCTGAAAGCACGCTAGACTGTACGGGACACGTTCTGAAGGCATGTCGTCTGGAGCAGTCGCATGGCATCTGAGCAGAACAGCCCCGAGGAGCCCAAGGCGCCTGGCGCCACGAGGGTGGCCATGAGGGTCTCGGCGGTGCGCAGCGTCTCCGCCGAGGACCGGGCCGCGGACAAGAGGTCGCTGGGACAGGTGAGGAGGACGCTCGTCTTCCTGTGCCTCGTCGCCGTGGCCTATGCGGCCTACCTGGTGCTCACCGGCCAGGTCGACGAGTTCCTGACGTCGCTCGCCGGCGTGGACCTGGCCTGGATCGCGGCGGGCGTGGCGTGCTTTCTCCTCTACTACGTCTTCGGGGTGCTCGCCTACGTGCTCTCCGTGGCAGCCGACCCCAGAAACCCCGTGGGCATCCGGGACCTCATGAGCGTCGAGGCCTCCGGCGTCTTCTTCATGCGCCTCACGCCCAACAGCGCGGGCGCCCCTCCGGCCCAGATCTACCGCCTCACGCGGGCCGGCCTCTCGGTCGGGGAGGCCAGCGCCCTCAACTTCACGCGCACCGTGCTCTACGAGGCGGGCGAGGGGATCTTCGCCGCCATCATGCTCGCCCTCTGCGGGAGCTACTTCTACGATGCCTTCGGTGACGTCACGCTCATAGGCATCTTCCTCTTCGGCTTCAAGGTGGTACAGGTGGGCTCGATGCTGGCCCTCTGCCTGTTTCCCGTGCCCGTGAGGGCCCTTGGCAACTGGGTGCTGGGATTCGCCCACCGCCGGGGCTGGATCAGGGACGAGCGCCACGAGCGCTGGCACAAGATGGTGAACACCCAGGTGGCGATGTTCTCGTCCGCCTTCAAGCGCTCGGCCGCGAACGTCCGCGAGATGCTGGCCACCATGGTCGTGACGCTCATCCAGCTCGGGTGCATGTACGCGCTGCCGTGGTTCGTGCTGCGCTCCTTCGGGGAGGACGCGGACTTCCTGATCTGCCTGGCCTCCGGCTCGATGCTGGAGCTGCTCATCAACGCCGTGCCCCTGCCGGGCGGCACGGGCGGGGCGGAGGTCGGGTTCGCGTATCTCTTCGGCGCCATGTACGGCGTGCACCTCACGGCGGGCTTCGTGATCTGGCGGGCCATCGAGTACCTCCTGCCGGTGCTCATCGCCGCGCCGTGCATGGGCATGCGCTCGACGAGCGGCGACTCCGTCAACCGGCGCCTCCGGAAAGCCTGGAAGCGCCTTCGCGCCGCCCTGGCCACCCGGCGCCGACCGGGTCGCGCGCGCGGCGGCGTCACCGTGAGGCCGCATTCCGCGAGGCGTCCCCCGTCAGGGGAGGGGCCAGGGGACGCACGGGAATAGGCAGCCCCGCCCCGCCGAATGCTATAGTTCTCTGGAGCTGGCACCCCGCGATGACCGAGCGTGGTGCCAGGCGGCCTTCGACCGAGAGGGGGGCCCGTGTCGCCCAACCAGAGAACCTTCAAGCTGCTCTCGCTCGCGCTCATGGGGCTCGGCATGCTGGCCGCCGTCATCGGCGTGCTCGTGGCCACCTCGTCATCCGCGGCCGGCATTTTCCATGTGAGCCTCTCGGCCTCGTCGGGGTCGGGGCCGCTCTCAGACGAGGCCCTCGGCGTGGCTGCCGCCGTCGCGGGCGTCTGGTGCCTCGTGGTCGGCACCATGGGCTCGCTCACGGCAAACAGCCCTCGTGACGTCGGGAGGTTCAAGGTCGCGGGGATCTCCCTCGTGGCCGTCGCCCTTGTGGTGGCGGCGCTGGGGGCAGCCAGCTCGGAGCTCCTCTGGCTGGACGTCGTCCTCGCGGTCGTTGGCATCGCGGACGTCACCTTTGCCGTGCGGGCCAACCACGAGGTCATCGACAAGCTCTAGGGACCTGACGCCGGGCAAAGAAATCTGTGATTCACGCTTGCGCGAGGGCGTCGCTTCTGTATACTTTTCTCTCGTGCGAAAGCACAACCATATTCCCCGGTGGCGCAGTGGTAGCGCAGCTGACTGTTAATCAGCGTGTCGTAGGTTCGAATCCTACCCGGGGAGCCAGAAAAGCAGCAGGTCAGAGGACATGTCTTCTGACCTGTTTTCTTGTGCCTTGATGCCATCGAGCCTCGTCCAGCCCTCGTGCCCATGGCATGCGCGACGGCTTGCCCCGCCCGTGACGCTCGCCGACGCTTCTTGCCGGCGCGTCGGGGTTGGCGTACAGTGTGGTGGATTCTTTAAGCCGGTGCGAGACGCCAGCAAGGTCAGGTCCCACGGGACGCTTCGACATAGCCTTTCTCGGACGCTCTCGCCGGTCGGACGGCAGGGCGTCAACTTGTGAGAAGGGAGTCTCATGGAGCAGGCAATGCTCAAGGCCCAGATCATGGATGGTCAGGCCATGGGCCGCGCGCTCACCCGCATCGCCCACGAGATCATCGAGAGGAACGAGGGCTCCTCGCGCGTCGCGCTCGTCGGGATCGTGCGCAGGGGAGCGGTGATCGCACGCGCGCTCGGTGACGAGATCGAGAAGATCGAGGGCACCCGGCCCCCCGTGGGCACGCTCGAGGTGAGCTTCTACCGTGACGACGTGAGCCGGCGCATCGCGCCGGTGGAGCACGCCACCGACATCCCCTTCGACGTCGACGAGCGCGACATCGTGCTCGTCGATGACGTCCTCTACACCGGCCGCACGATCCGTGCCGCCCTCGACGCCCTCGTCGACCTCGGTCGCCCCAGGACGGTCCAGCTTGCCGTCATGGTCGACCGCGGCCACCGGGAGCTGCCCATCCGCGCCGACTACGTGGGCAAGAACGTCCCCTCGTCTCGCGAGGAGGACGTGCGCGTGTGCATGCGGCCCTATGACGAGACCGACTCGGTCGAGATCTGGACCCTTCCGAGCGCCGAGAAGAGCGGGGGTGCCAACTAGATGCTGTCCGTAAAGCACCTGATAGACACGACGAGCCTCACGGCCGACGACATCACGCAGATCCTCGACACCGCCCGCTCGTTCTCCGAGGTCAACCGCCGCGCCATCAAGAAGGTGCCGGCGCTGCGCGGCCGCACCATCGTGAACCTCTTCCTCGAGCCCTCGACGCGCACCAAGAGCTCCTTCGAGCTCGCCGAGAAGCGCCTCTCGGCGGACAGCCTCTCCATGGGGGGCGCCACCTCCTCGGTGGTCAAGGGCGAGAGCCTCGCCGACACCATCGAGACGATCGACGCCATGAACGTGGACATGTTCATCTGCCGCGCCAAGCTCGCCGGCACCCCTCAGAAGATCACCGAGCACACCGACGCCGTGGTCATCAACGCCGGTGACGGCAAGC
>CAZUOD010000033.1:11816-13852 GCA_964621975.1 uncultured Atopobium sp. | reverse complement strand
GGCAAGGGCGGCGTGAAGGCCGACGAGTCCATCATCGACTACGCCGAGTTCGAGGCCAAGAAGCACGACGTCGCCGCCAACGCCATCCTCGACGCCTGCACTGGCTCCAACCCGCGCCAGCCCACGCAGGAGGAGATGGAGAAGCTCCTCGAGTGCGTCTACAACGACGTGGACGTGAACTTCTAGGCCATCTGGCACACAGCGCCCCACTCGCGGCCGGGACCTTCGGGCCCCGGCCGCCTCTTTGTGGGCGCGGGCTCAGGTCGGGCGGCCTTGTCTGCGCCGAGCTCCGGTGCTTATGTGGGTCTCAGCGCGCGCTCGCGGTCGTAGGCGGCGACGCCGCGTGCCGCGAGCTCGGAGTCCGTGGGGCAGGGGAGGAACTCGTCTCCCACATGCTGGTAGTTCTCGTACCCCTTGGCCAGGAGCATCACCACGCTGCGCCGCTCGGATGCGGCCGCCAGCTCGAATGCGCGCGCGACGGCCTGCTCGCGGTCGACCACCACCTCGTGCGGGAAGCCCTCCGGCAGCGCCCGCTCCATCTCGCGGCAGATGTCCGCCGGGTCCTCGGTCCACGGGTCGTCCGAGGTGAGGACGAGGTAGTCCGCGTGGCGGGCGGCCACCTCTGGGAGGTCGCGCCGGCGCTCCGGGGCCTTGCCCCCCACCGCGCCGAAGACGGCTATCACCCAGGCTCCCGCGAACGTGCCCGACACCGCCGAGAAGAGCGACTCGAAGGCCATGCGGTTGTGCGCGTAGTCGACGAGTGCCGTGACGTGGCGATCGGCCGTGCGGTAGAACTCCATGCGCCCGGGCACGCGCGTGCGCGCGAGGCCTTGCGCCACGGCGTCGGGGCCCACGCCGAGCAGGCTCGCGCAGACGGCCGCCGCGAGCGCGTTGGAGACGCTGAAGTCCCCGGGGAACGGCAGGTCGACGCGGCGCTCCCGGCCGTCGAGGTGCAGCGTGAACGACGCGCCCTCCTCGGTGGCAACGATGTCGTCGGCCCAGGCGTCCGCCTCGGGGCGCCCGATCCCAAAGGTGAGGGTGCGCCCGGCATGCTCGCGGGCCTCCCCGAGGATCCGGTCGGCGTGGTCTGAGTCGAGGTTCACCACGGCGGTCTCGCACTGTGAGAAGATCTTGAGCTTGGAGGAGAGGTAGTCCTCGAAGTCCTCGTGCTCGACGGGGGATATGTGGTCGAGCCCGATGTTGAGGAAGCACGCCACGTCGAGGGAGACGCCGAGCGTGCGGTCGTACTTGAGCGCCTGGCTCGAGACCTCCATCACGAACGCGGCGAGCCCGGCGTCCCGGGCGTTGGCGAGGTGGCGCCAGAGGTCGGGCGCCTCGGGCGTGGTGTTCTGCGAGGGCGCGTCCTCCACGCCGTCGTAGGTCGCAACGGTCCCCATGACAGCGCAGGCACCCTCGCCACGCGCGGCGTCGACGATGGAGCGCAGCATGTAGGCGGTGGTGGTCTTGCCCTTGGTGCCCGTGATGCCCACCGTGGGCAGCTCGCGGTCGGGGTGCCCGAAGGCGACGGCGGAGCAGACCGCCATGGCACGCCGCACGTCGCCGGCCACGAGGTGCGGGACACCCGGGGCTGCTGCGGCAAGCTCGGCGGCGCGGCCCTCGTCGCAGAGGTAGGCCACGGCCCCGGCCTCGAGCGCGGATGCCAGGAACGCCGGGCGAAACGCGGCGCCCTTGCAGACGAAGAGGTCGTTCGGGCGGACGGCGCGCGAGTCGCAGGCCGCGCCTGAAATCCGGACGCCGCGCGCGTCCGCGTCGGGCCCGGAGATGGGCACGCCCGCGTCGCTGAGGGCGCCCGCGAGCTCTGTGAGGGTGACGGTTCGCATGCGTCCCAGTATATACGGCGGCCGGAGGGGCGAGACGGGCGTATGGTAGACTTCAGGCATTCGGGCGATTGGCGCAGCGGCTAGCGCAGGTGCCTTACACGCACAAGGCCGGCGGTTCGAATCCGTCATCGCCCACCAGCACACATGGGCGGCCCTGTCACAGGCGGGGCCGCCCTCTTGTGAGGCCCTCCCGAC
>CAZUOD010000033.1:3991-11716 GCA_964621975.1 uncultured Atopobium sp. | reverse complement strand
GCCGGCTGGGTCACTGCCGAGTACGCGATGCTGCCCGCCTCCACCAACCGTCGCACGCCGCGCGAGCATCGCGGCCGCAAGGGCCGCTCGATGGAGATCGAGCGGCTGATCGGGCGCAGCCTGCGCGCCGTGACGCGGCTCGACCGCCTCGGGGAGATCACCGTCACGCTCGACTGCGACGTCATCCAGGCGGACGGCGGCACCCGCACGGCGTCGGTCACCGGCGCGTGGGTGGCCTTGCGCGAGGCGCTCATGTCGCTCGTGAGGGCCGGGAAGCTGCCTCGCCTCCCCCTCACGGGGCAGGTGGCGGCGGTCTCGGCGGGATTCGTGGGCGGCGTGGCCCTCCTCGACCTCGACTACCCCGAGGACTCCCGTGCCGAGGTCGACCTCAACCTCGTGGGGACGGACACGGGCCAGATCGTGGAGGTGCAGGGCACGGGCGAGCGAGGGCTCCTTGACCGCGCGCAGCTCGATGAGCTGCTCGACCTCGGGCAGGCCGGCATCGCCCGGCTGGCGCAGGCCCAGCGCGAGGCGATCGGCCGCAGCGCCTAGGGCGTCGGAGAAGCAACACGGAGGAGGACGGCATGGCGCGCACTGACATCAGCACCCTTGACCCGGCGGGCACGGTCGTCGTGGCGACGGGCAACGCCCACAAGGTCGTGGAGATCGAGGCCATTCTCGCGCCCGCGATGCCGGGCGTGAGGTTCGTGGCCCTCGGTGAGCTCGGCGACTTCCCCGACCCGGTGGAGGACGGCGAGACCTTCTTCGACAACGCGCTCATCAAGGCCCGTGCGGCCCAGGCCCAGACGGGCCTGCCCATGGCCGTCGCGGACGACTCGGGCCTGTGCGTGGACGCGCTCGGGGGCGCGCCCGGGATCTTCTCGGCTCGCTGGGCCGGGGAGCACGGGAACGACGCCGCCAACAACGAGCGGCTCATGCGCGAGATGGCCGACGTCCCCGACGGGCGAAGGGGCGCGCGCTTCCACTCGAGCGTGGTGCTCGTGCGCGGCGACGAGGTCGTGCGCGGCGACGGTGACTGCGAGGGCGTGGTGGGCCGAGAGCCGCGCGGCGATCGCGGGTTCGGCTACGACCCGCTCTTCCTGCCGCGTGAGACCCCCGGCCGCACCATGGCCGAGCTCACCCTGGACGAGAAGAACCTCATCTCGCATCGCTTCCACGCGCTTGTCGATCTGGCGGCAAAGCTGTAGCCGCGACACCTTGGCCCGGCGCCGTCCCACGGCGAGACGCGCCTGCGCTCATGCTCTCCCGTGCCGCCGCGAGGTGGGCAGGAGGGTCCGCTCGCCAAATTCAGGGCAGCTGAAGACCGCGCGTTGGGGCATGATGGACGCGCCCGGGGCGACGCGCCCCGGATCGTCGTGGACGGGCAGGGGCCTCGACTCGGCGGTTCGCTCTCATGGCTCGAGGCGGCCTCGCCCTGGTGGTCGCCGTCACATCGGTCGCGGCCGAGAGGCCGCGCGACGGGCGGAGGGCCCGCCGGGACAGGAAGGACGTACCATGAAGATTCTGCGTGCCAAGGACTATGCCGACATGAGCCGCAAGGCTGCCAACATCATCTCGGCGCAGGTCATCCTCAAGCCCGACTGCGTGCTCGGGCTTGCCACGGGCACGACCCCCATCGGCACCTATCGCCAGCTCATCGAGTGGAACCACAAGGGGGACTGCGACTTCTCCGGGGTCTCCACCTACAACCTCGACGAGTACCGCGGCCTCTCGCACGACGACCCGCAGAGCTACCACTTCTTCATGCGCGACAACCTCTTCGACCACATCAACATCGACCTCGCCAACACGCACGTGCCCGACGGCTCCAACCCTGACGCCGCGGCGGCCTGTGCCGAGTACGACGCCATCGTGGCCGCGGCGGGCTACCCCGACCTGCAGCTCCTGGGAATCGGCAACAACGGCCACATCGGCTTCAACGAGCCGGACGACCACTTCTCCAAGGGCACGCACTGCGTGGACCTGACCGAGTCGACCATCCAGGCCAACAGCCGCCTGTTCGACCGCATCGAGGACGTGCCGCGTCAGGCCTACACGATGGGCGTCCAGACGATCATGTACGCGCGCCAGATCCTCGTGGTCGCCAACGGCGAGGCCAAGGCCCAGGCCGTCTATGACATGTGCTACGGCCCGGTCACCCCGAGCTGCCCGGCGTCCATCCTGCAGCTGCACGTCAACTGCGTGGTCGTGGCCGACGAGGCGGCGCTGTCCCTCTGCCCGGCCGAGTAGCGCGGATGTCCTGGCGGGTCGGGCGTGGTCGGATGCCGGTCGCGCCCGACCCGCCTTCGCCCTCTGGGCGTCCCGGTGACGTTAGGCCTGCAGCACCGTGATCTTCTTGGGGTAGGTGTTGAGCACCTCGCAACCGTCCTCGGTCACGAGGACAAGGTCCTCTATGCGCACGCCGAGGTCGCCGGGCAGGTATATCCCCGGCTCTATGGAGAAGCACTGGCCCGGCCGGACCGGCTCGTCGTGCGTGGCGGAGACGTCACCGGGCTCGTGCTCGACGAGGCCGATCTGATGCCCCAACCGGTGGTTGAACGCCTCGCCCCAGCCGGCGTCCTCGATGACGCGCCGTGCGGCGAGGTCGATCTCCGCGAACGTCACGCCGGGCCGCACGATGCGCTCGGCGGCCTCGTTGGCCCGGCGCACGGTCTCGTACACGGCGCGCTGGTGGTCCGTGGGCTCGGCGGTGAAGAAGGTGCGGGTCATGTCGGAGCAGTAGCTCCCCTGCCGGCAGCCGACGTCAAAGAGGACCATGTCGCCGGGCGAGAGCTCGGTGTCGTCGGGCTCGTGGTGGGGGTCGGCGGCGTTCGCGCCGAAGCTCACGATGGGCGAGAACGAGTACCCTTGGGCGCCCAGGCGGCGATACTCGCCCAGGAGGCCCTCGGCTATCTCGCGCTCGGTCACGCCGGGCCTCACCTGGGCGGCCAGCCATGCCATCGCGCGGTCGTTGGTCGCCGAGGCCGTGCGCATGAGGTCCTGCTCGCGGGCGTCCTTGATCGAGCGGGCGTCGTCCACGGCGTCGGAGGCGAGCACGAACGAGCTCGCGGCCCCGGCCTGCATGAGGGGCACGAGCCAGCGGGCGGAAAGCTCCTTGTCGACACCGAGCGGCAGGTCGCGTGCTGTTGCGGCAGCGATGAGGGGCACCGGGTCATCGGTGTCCGAGTAGCTCACCACGTGCGCGCCGCATCCGGCAGGGTCGGGGAAGAGACGGTTGACGAAGAGCGTGGGGGCGCCCTGCGCGCTCACGAGAAGACCGAGGAAGCGCTCGAAGGGCTCGGTGTGGTAGCCCGAGAGCCACCAGATCGAGAGCGGGTCCACCACGAGCAGCTGCGAGAGGCCCCTTCTCGCCAGGTTCTCCCTCACGCGCGCGAGACGTGCCTCGTCCATGTCGCTCCCTCCGCCGGTTGCCGCCATCCTGCCGGCAGTGTATCACCGCGCTGCCGCCGCTGACGTGGTGTTGTCGTGACATCGGGGCGCAGGGGTTCCCCCATGGCTTCCTTGCGGCGTATGATGAAATTTCGGGATTCTGTCACTAACGTGCCAACGGGGCGCATGGAGGCTCACATGGAGAACGAGATTCCGCTCGTGAACCGGGTCGACGAGATCAGGGACGGGCTGTCCAGGCTCGAAGGAAGCCGTCTCAAGGTCAAGGCCAACATGGGGCGCTCCCGCATCGTGGAGCGCACCGGCACGCTCGTCCACGCGCACCCCTCCCTCTTCGTCGTCGAGGTCGAGGAGCGCCGCGGCCGCACCGCCCGGCAGTCCTACCAGTACGTTGACGTGCTCACCGGCACCGTCGAGCTCTACGACGTGGACACGGGCGAGCGCCTGTTCGACTTCGGCGAGCCCAGCGCCGACTAGGGCCGAGCACCATGGCGTGCCCCTCGGTCCTGGAGGCCCCCTGCAAGATCAACCTCCACCTGGGCGTCCATCATGGGAGGGACGAGCGCGGCTACCATCGTGTGGACTCCGTGATGGTGCCCGTGGCGCTCTTTGACACGATCTGCGTGGAGGATGCCCCCTCCCTCTCGGTGTGCCACGAGCCCTCCCTCGGGGTCGACCCCGAGCGCACCACCGTGTGGCGCGCGGCGAGGCTCCTCGCGGAGGCCCTTGGGGTCGAGCCGTCCGTGCGGGTGCGGGTGACGGCCCGCATCCCGGAGCGCGCGGGGCTGGGCGGCTCTTCGGCGGACGCCGGGGCCACGCTGCGGCTCCTTGCCGAGCGATGGGGGGTCGACCCGCTTGACCGGCGCGTCGTTGAGGTGGCGCGCAGGGTGGGGGCGGACGTGGCCTTCTTCCTCGACCCGGTCCCCTCGCTCTGCCTGGGGGCCGGCGACGTGCTCGACCGCACCTTCGCGCCCTTCGAGGCGCCGGTGGCGCTGGTCATGCCCGCAGGGGACGGGGTCTCCACGCAGGCGGCGTACGACGAGTTCGACCGCATGGGCGAGCCTCCTGCGAGCTACGTCCCCATGTGCGCCGCGCTCGACGCCGGGGACGTGGCGGCCATGGCCTCCCATCTGCACAACAATCTCGCCCCGGCGGCATGCTCGCTCGTTCCCGAGGTCGCGCGCGTGCACCGGTGGCTCGCCTCGCGCCCCGGCGTGCTCGGGGCCCAGGTCACGGGGTCGGGGAGCTGCTCGTTTGCCCTGTGCGAGAGCGCCGGCGCGGCGGACGCCGTGGCGCGGGAGGCCCGCGAGGACCACGGCTGGCGCGCCTGGTCCACAAAGACGGTTGGTTTGCCCGGGGAAGTCTGCTAAACTGCATCGTTGCTGCGGGTTGTGGCTCAGCTTGGTAGAGCGCTCGGTTCGGGACCGAGAGGTCGCTGGTTCGAATCCAGTCAACCCGACCATGGGAGAGCAGGCCAGGCGCATCGTGCCTGGCCTTTTTTCGTGAGCGTTCGGTGTCGGGTGCGGCACGGGCGCCACCGCGCCCCACCGGTATACAATCCTTGTCGCCAGCAGAGAGAACCCCAGCAGAGAGAACGCCCCGCGCCGCGTCGAAGGAGCCTTCCGTGAGCGATGCCGTGAACTTCAAGGACATGCCCTATGAGCGCCCGGACCTCGAGGCCGTGAAGGCCGCGTACGCGCGCCTGGCCACCGGCCTGGCCGCCGCGACCGACCTCGAGGCCGCCGAGGCCGCACTTCTCGAGAAGGACCAGCTGGACCGTCGCGTCATGACGCAGGACGAGCTCGCGATGATACGCCACGCCATCGACACCCGCGACGAGCTCTACGACGCCGAGTCCTCCTTCTGGGACGAGGCCCGGCCCGAGCTCCAGCAGGCCTCCGACGCCTTTACCGCGGCGCTTCTCGCCACGCCCTTCCGCCCGCAGCTCGAGCAGAGGTACGGCTCGCTGCTCTTTGCCCAGGCCGAGCAGGAGCGCCGCACCATCAGCCCGGCCATCGTGGACGACATGAAGCGCGAGAACGCCCTCGCCCAGGAGTACGTGAAGCTCCTCGCCTCGGCGCAGATCCCCTTCGAGGGCGGCACCTACACGCTCTCGCAGCTCACGCCGTTCAAGAGGTCCTCCGACGACGCCCGGCGCCTCGCCGCCTGGAAGGCCGAGGGCGCCTGGTACAAGGGCTGCCAGGACCAGCTCGACCGCATCTTTGACGAGCTCGTCCACGTGCGTGACGCCATGGGCCGCAAGCTCGGCTACGAGGGCTACCTGCCGCTCGGCTACGACCGCATGGGCCGGCTCTCCTACGGCCGCGAGGACGTGGAGCGCTTCCGCGAGGCGGTGCGCGCCCACGTGGTCCCGCTCGCCGACAAGGTCTTCCGCGCGCAGGCCGAGCGCCTGGGCGTGCCCTACCCGCTCTCCTTTGCCGACGAGGCGCTCTCGTTCAGGTCGGGGAACCCCCGTCCCAAGGGCGGCGCGGACGACGTCCTGTCCGCCGGCCGCGCCTTCTACCGCGACCTCTCGCCCGAGACCGGTGCCTTCTTCGACATGATGCTCGACCGTGGCCTCATGGACGTGCTCTCCACCGAGGGCAAGGCGGGCGGCGGCTTCATGACCCAGATCCCCGACTACGACGTGCCCTTCATCTTCGCCAACTTCAACGGCACGCAGGGAGACGTCGAGGTGGTCACCCACGAGGCGGGCCATGCCTTCTCCTACTACATGAACACCGACAAGGTGCCCATCGGCCTCTCCATGCCCACGGCGGAGGCATGCGAGGTCCACTCGATGTCGATGGAGTTCATGGCGTGGCCGTGGGCCGAGGGGTTCTTCGGCGACGATGCCCGCAAGTACCGCTACGCCCACCTCGCCGGCGCCATCACGTTCATCCCGTACGGCACGATGGTCGACCACTTCCAGCACGAGGCCTACGAGCATCCCGAGATGACGCCTGCCGAGCGCCACGCCACCTGGAGGCGCCTGCTCGGCATCTACATGCCCTGGATGCGCCTGGACGGCGAGATCCCCTTCTATGCCGAGGGCGAGGGCTGGCAGCGCCAGCACCACATCTACGAGTACCCGCTCTACTACATCGACTACTGCCTCGCGCAGACGGTGGCCCTGGAGTTCTGGGCCATGTCCCAGGACGACTTCGCCGGCGCTTGGGAGCACTACATGGCCTACACGCGCCAGGGGGGCA
Organism: uncultured Atopobium sp.; assembly: GCA_964621975.1. Lineage (GTDB taxonomy): Bacteria > Actinomycetota > Coriobacteriia > Coriobacteriales > Atopobiaceae > Thermophilibacter. The sequence continues at coordinate 5,096 of CAZUOD010000033.1, read as the reverse complement.
CGCGCGCCTTCACCGACCTGCTCGAGCGCGCGGGCATGGCCTCTCCCTTCGACGACGGCTGCCTCAAGGGCATCTGCGAGCGCGCCGCCGCCTGGCTCGACTCCTACGACCTCACCGGCATCGAGTAGGGCGGCGAGAGGCACCGTGCGCAAGAGGGAACGAGAGCGCCTCAAGGACTTCGGGGCGGGCGAGGACGGCAGAATCACCTACCTCGGGGACCACGTGCGCCTGGTGGGACGGCTCGGACGTGGCCGCCTGCTGGGCACGCTCTGGGGCGCCCTCGCCGTCGCCGCGATCGCGACGGTGGCGCCGGGGGCAGCCAACCCGGCAGGGCTCACGGGCTGCCCGTACGTGGTGCTCCCGTACATGCTGCAGGTCGTGGCGCTCGTCTCGCTCGCCTGGGCGCTCGGGCGGCTGAGCGTGGCGCTCAGCGGCGATGGGCGCGTGCGGGTCTACGTGCGTGACGAGACAATCGGCGCGCTTCCCGGGCGCTGCCTGCTCGCCGCGGCGCTCGCGCTCGTCTGCGCGGTGGGGGAGGCCGTGTACCTCACGGTCTCCTCGGTTGCTGTCGGGCCGGCCGAGGTCGCGCTGCTCGCCTGCGAGGTCGTGGTCGTGTGCGCGCTCGTGGTGGCGCGCAGGACGGCGCGGGCGAGCGAGTGGGAGGGTGCGTGAGGGCCGGCCCTGCGTCGGGAGGCTCCCCGAGGCCCGGTTTCCCCAAGGCGCTGCGGGCGCCAGGCCCCCTGAGTCTCTGGGCGGGGCACACGGAGCGACGGGGAGTTGTGGGCAAACCGTAATATGCTTGAAACAAAGATGAATGCCCCCAGATAAGAAAACATGTTTTGTAGCAAGAAAATGGGCGCTGTGCCCCATTTTACGAATACAGCTGATACGTGAATTTGGTAGATTCTCAAATCGCTGTGCTCTAGACGCTCAGCGCCCCCGGGCACGTCTCTGACGCGTCCGGACACAACGTCCCCATCTTATGGGAGGAAGGTAGGGAATCATGCTCGTCACCAGAAGGAAGATGCTGGGCCTGTCCGCAGCTGCGCTCAGCACGGCCGCGCTCGCCGCCTGCGCCAGCGACGACACGACCGACGACAGCACC
>CAZUOD010000033.1:0-3891 GCA_964621975.1 uncultured Atopobium sp. | reverse complement strand
ACGACAGCACCGACGACAGCACCGGGAGCAGCTCCGGCACGCTCGTCATCTCGGAGAGCGGTCTCGAGGGCAAGTTCTGCCCGCTGTTCGCCAGCTCCGCGGCAGATGCGGACATCGTGGACTTCAACAACGTCTCGCTGCTCGTCACCGACCGCATGGCCGAGCCGATCTACAACGGCATCGACGGCGAGACCAAGGAGTACAACGGCGTCGAGTACACCTACACCGGCCCCGCCAACATCTCCATGACCGAGAACTCCGACGGCACCGTCTCCTATGACATCCAGATCCGTGATGACATCACGTTCCACGACGGCACGCCCATGACGATCGACGACGTCATCTTCACGCTCTACAGCCTCGTCGACCCGACCTACGACGGCTCCACCACCCTCTACTCCAACGACATCGTGGGCCTTGAGGCCTATCGCACCGGCATGTCCACGATGGCCCTGCTCATCGGCAACGCCGGCCGTGACAACACCGACTACACCTACTGGACCGAGGAGCAGCAGACCGCCTTCTGGGCGGCCGTGGACGACGGCGGCACCGCCTTCGCCCAGGAGATCGTCGACTACATGGCCGAGAACTACGGCACCACGACCGTGGCCGAGGCCGCTGCCGGCTGGGCCTTCGATGGCCTCGCCGATGACGCCACCGCCACGGACTTCTTTGAGGCCATCGGCGCGGCCTATGACTGGAACTTCACCTCGATGGAGGCCGAGTCCGCGGGCTCCGCGCTCTCCGACCTCATCCCCGAGGACGTCTACGCCATGGGCACCGAGGGCGTCGAGACCGGCGAGTCCGCCGCCAACGTCACCGGCTTCGTCCGCAACGACGACTACTCGATGACCATCACCACCAACAGCGTCGACTCCACGATGATCTACCAGCTCGATCTCGAGCCGTGCAGCCTCGCCTACTACGGCGACGAGAGCCTCTACGACTACGAGAACAACTCCTTCGGCTTCACCAAGGGCGACCTCTCGCTGGCTCGTGCGCACAACTCCGACCCGATGGGCAGCGGCCCGTTCATCTTCGAGGACTACACGAGCGGCACCGTGCACATGAGCGCCTACGCCGACTTCTACAAGGGCACCCCCGGCGTCGCCTACCTCAACGTCGTGGAGTCCCAGGAGGCCGACATGGTCACCGGCGTCCAGTCCGGCACGCTTGACGTCTCCAGCCCGTCCTACTCCCTCGAGGTCGCCGACCAGATCGCCGACATCAACGGCAACGGCGAGGTCAACGGTGACGTGATCACCACCTTCCTGCATGACTACCGCGGCTATGGCTACATCGGCCTCGCCGCCAGCAACGTGTGCGTGGGCGGCGACCCCGCCTCTGACGCCTCCAAGGCGCTGCGCAAGGCCATCTGCACCGTCATCGCGGCCTACCGCGACTCCGGCATCGCCTCCTACTACGGCGACACCGCCTCCGTCATCAACTACCCGATCTCCACGTCCTCCTGGGCCTGCCCGACCGTCACCGACGAGGGCTACGCGGTCTGCTACTCCACGGACGCCTCGGGCAACAGCCTCTACACCGATGACATGAGCGACGAGGACCGCTACGCTGCGGCCCTCGAGGGCGCCCTCACCTGGTTCGAGGCCGCCGGCTACACCGTCACCGACGGCGTGCTCACCGCTGCCCCGGACGGCGCCAAGCTCGAGTACCAGTGCAACATCGGCGGCGGTGGCCAGGGCGACCACCCCACCTTCATGATCCTGCAGGAGGCCGCGGACGCCTTCGCGACCATCGGCATGACCCTCACGGTCAACGACATGGCCAACTCCGCCGACCTCTTCGCCTCCTATCAGTCCGGCGAGGCCGAGATGTGGTGCGCCGCCTGGCAGTCCACGGCCGACCCCGACATGTACCAGCTCTATCACAGCCAGGGCTCCACGAACTACTACGAGATCGACGACGCCGACCTCGACGAGCTCATCGTTGCCGGCCGTGAGACCATCGACACCGACAGCCGCAAGGCCATCTACAAGGAGGCCATGGACATCATCCTCGACTGGGGTGTCGAGCTTCCCGTCTACCAGCGCTCCGAGTGCACGCTCTTCTCCACCGAGCGCGTCAACGTGGACACCGTCGTCCAGGACCAGACCCCGTACTGGACCTGGAAGATGGAGATCGAGAAGATCCAGCTCAACTAGTGCCTCTGTCCCAGGCACATCAGCCGGTGGGCGGCAGCGCGCAGCTGCCGCCCACGGCGGTTTTGCCTGAACCTGAACGTCAAGCACAAGCAGAGGCCTTCTTCCCGCGGCGGCACGTGGGTCCCGTCGCAGAAAAGGGGCCTTTGGACCTCCCGTCCGAGAGGGGCGGGCAAACGTGAGAGGAGCGATGAGGGGATGAGAACCTATATCGCCAAACGCATCGGGATCTCAGTGATTATCCTGCTCTGCGTGACCTTCATCATCTACGGGCTGATGCGCTCGCTTCCGTCTTCCTACGTGGAGACCATGGCGATGCAGCTCTCCCAGGCGCCGGGAGCCAAGTCCTATGACGAGTGGATCACCCAGCTCAACGCCCAGTACGGCCTGGACCAGGACATCTTCACCGGCTACGTCACCTGGCTCGGGGACTTTCTGACCGGTGACTTTGGCGACTCCTGGAAGTTCAACGTGTCGGTGCTCACCGAGTTCAAGAGCACCATCGGCATCTCGTTCGCCATGGGCGCGATCGCCTTCGTGCTCTCGACGCTGATCGCCGTCCCGCTCGGCATCCTTGCGGCCACGAAGCAGTACTCCAAGGCCGACTACATCATCAGTGCCGTGGCCCTCGCCGGCATCTCGCTGCCGACGTTCTTCTTCGCCACGGTGCTCAAGCTCATCTTCTCGGTGAAGCTCGGGTGGTTCGACCTCTATGGCCTCACGGGCAGGGACTACAACCAGCTCGACGCCATCGGGCAGGCCCTCGACATCGTGAGCCACATGGTCATGCCCGTGGTCACGCTCACGGTGATCCAGATCGGCTCGCTCATGCGCTACACGCGCACCAACATGCTCGAGGTCCTGAATGCCGACTACATCAGGACGGCGCGCACCAAGGGCCTGCCGGAGCGCGACGTCATCTACAAGCACGCGTTCCGCAACACCCTCATCCCGCTCGTCACCATCATCGGCGGCTCGCTCCCGGGCCTGTTCTCGGGCGCGCTCATCACCGAGACGCTCTTCAGCATCCCCGGCACGGGCTACACGTCCTACCAGGCCATGACGAGCGGGGACATCCCCTACACGATGTTCTTCCTCACCTTCATCGCCATCATCACGCTCCTCTCCAACCTCCTGACCGACATCCTGTACGCGGTTGTTGACCCCCGCGTGCGCATATCCTAGGAAGGCGGGTGCAACTCATGAGCAACGAAAAGAACGGCAAGCCCGCCGAGAGCGCCGAGGAGCAGGAGTACTCCCTCAACGACGACCGTCGCGTGAAGGTGCTCTCGCCGAGCGCGCTCATCGCCAAGCGCTTCTTCCGCAACCGCCTCGCTGTCGTGGGCCTGGTCATCCTCATCGCCATGTTCCTGTTCTCGTTCGTGGGCGGGCTCCTGAGCCCCTACGGGCAGGACGAGTCGTTCTACACCGACACCGAGCTCAACACCGAGTACGCGGGAATCACCGAGACGACCTCGCTGCGCTACGTGGCGGCCGATGGCGCGGAGTTCGGCGCGCTCGTGCAGTCGAGCGCGAACAGCGCCATCAACGCAGGTGAGACCACCTTCGAGCGAAGCGGCGTGACCTACACCATCGACGAGCCCGCGGACGGCGTCTACACCTTCAGCGTGGACGGGACGATCGTGGCGTACGCCTCCACCAACGTGGTGAGCGTGCCCTCGGGGTCGGAGTCCCTCTCGTTTGACTTCCAGCTCGCGGCCCTCACGGC
>CAZUOD010000032.1:0-14181 GCA_964621975.1 uncultured Atopobium sp. | reverse complement strand
TCTCGATGCAGTCGTCGGTGATGAAGTAGGCCTCGCAGCCGAAGATGGGCTTGATGAGCGGGCTCGGGCGGTTGGCGCGCACGGCCTCGAGGTCGTGCGTGCGCTCCCAGATGCGCACGTCGGAGGCCCATTGCGCGTGCGCGCGGTCGTGCTCGGCGGCGTCGGGCGCGTCAGGGTCGGGCTCGGCGAGCTCCCAGCCCCTCTCGAAGCACTCGAGGTCGTGGCGCCACTGGTGGACGTCCCTCTGCGCGTCGTTGTACTTGCGGCACTCCAGGTCGAAGTCGGGGATGCCGAAGAGATAGCCGTGGTCCGTGAGGGCAAGGGCGGGCATGCCGAGCTCCACAGCGCGCGCCACCATGTCCGAGACGCGCGTGCCGGCGTCGAGGATGGAGAAGTCGGAGTGGTTGTGCAGGTGAACGAAGGCCATGTGATGGGCTCCCGTCAATCTGGCGTCGGCTGTGCGGAAGTTCCACACGACCTAGGATAGCCGTTTGACCGGACGCGGGCCCGCGCGAGAGCCGTCGCGTCACGACGCCGGGCGCACCGAGAAGCGCGCGGCGTCGAGCCGCGCACGCGTGCCGTCCGGCCGCTCGACGAGCGCACGACCCCAGCCGTCCACGCCCAGCAGGACCCCCTCGCCGACCGCAGCCCCATCGGCCGAGCGCACCTCGACCCGCTCGCCCCTGAGGGCAAGGGTCTTTTGGTAGGAGTCGAGAAGCCCGGTGAGCGGCTCCGCGCCGGGACCCGCCGCGGCCAAGGCCGCCTCCCATGCGCCCACCTCGGCGAGGATCTCGTCGCGCACGCGCTCGGCGAGCTCGTCGACATCGGGCGGACAGGCGCCCTCGGCAAGGCAGCTCGCGAGGCCCGTGGGCGGCAGGGAGGCAGGACCCTCCCTGATGACGTCGGGCGCACGGAGGTTCACGCCCAACCCGCACACCACGATTGGCCCGCCCTCCGGGCGCGCCACCTCGACGAGGACGCCACCGAGCTTGCGCCCGCCCACCACGAGGTCGTTCGGCCACTTGAGTCGAAGTCCCCGCGCGCCCGAGGCCGTGAGGGCCCGGGCGGCACCCAGCGCGCAGGCCACGGACACGCCCGAGAGCAGCGCGTCCGGCACGGCGGGGCGCAGGAGCACCGAGAGGTAGAGGCCGCCCTCGGGCGAGCTCCAGACGTGGTCCCGCCGACCCCTGCCCGCCGTCTGGGACCGGGCGCGCAGGGCGAAGCCGTGGGGCGCTCCCGCACGCGCGCGGGCCATGACCTCGTCGTTGGTCGAGCCGACCTCGTCGAGGACGACCACCGCCCCGAGAGGGCCTCCCGCGTCTGGCATCGACGACCTCCTATGTCCGGCCGGTCCCTCAAGGGACCGTGCGATCTGGGCCCACGGACGGGCCCACCAGCCACATAGCTTAGGCCATGGGCGGGCATGTCAAGGGCAGGACGGAACGAAGCAGAACGATGAGGGCCACGATGGTCGCGGGACCGACCATGTCGGAAATGCGCGCTCGTGATGTATGGACAGCCTCAGAATCGGAATCTGGCCGCTCGTGATGTGAGGTTTCGCGCCTCGCATCGAAGGGTCCCTCCTCGCTATACAATTCCCAGGACGTTATCCCTGATAATGTTTTATGTTTATGCATGTTCTGTGCCACACGTGAGGGAAGTCCGGCCACAGGCACATCACGAGCGCGCAAATTCCAATCTGGAAGCCCCTATGACCGCACGAGCGACCGTTTTTTCCAGCCGGATGAGCCCCGTCGCACCTCACCCGAACGCGTAGCGCACCACGAGCGGCTCTCCCGGCGCATCGTCGCGCTCGCGCTCCACGCACACGAAGGCACACTCCACCCGCTCGAAGCCCTCGGCGAGCAGCACGCCCGCGTAGAACTCGGCCTGCATCGCGTGGCGCTCACGCACCTCCTCGGACGTGAGCCCGACGTCTCCGGTCTTGTAGTCCACCACGAGCGCGCGGCGCGCGTCCACGTCGGTGCAGAGCAGGTCGATCGCACCCTCGAGGTACTCGCCATACGGGGAGTCGACCCGCTGGAAGAACGGCACCTCTGAGCGCACGCACGGCCATGAGAGCGCCTCGGCCCTCAGCGACGAGTGCTCCCAGCGCGAAAGCGCCGCGCGCAGCCGCCCCTCGGCGCGCGCCGAGAGCCCCCAGCGGCGAACCTGCGCACCCACGCGACCATCGTCGGGCACGCGCCCGAGCTCCACCATGGCCTGCGCGAGCTCGTGGAAGGCGGACCCCAGGTTGGTGGCGCGGTCGTCGTCGCGCACGTCAGACGCTCCCTCGGCCTCGGCGGCCCACCGCTCGCGCGAGGGCGCGGGAAGGGTGTCCGCCTCTGCGGTGAGTTCCGCGCGCACGGACGAGTAGCTGAAGACGCCCTCGCGGGCGCGCCAACCACGCGGGCGGACGTGCGGACAGGCGGCGTCCGTCTCGTAGAGGTCGAAGGGCGCAGGCTCCGGCAGGTCCCCGGCGTCGGTGGCCCCGACCTGCCCGTCGAGCTCGGGAAGGGTGCCCGCGGAGTCCACCGTCACGACCTTGTCCGCACCGCTGCCCTCCCGGGACACGATCACACAGCGCACGCGCGCGGGCGCGGAGCCGCCGTACTCGGCCGAGCCCAGCCCCGCGACCATGGGATCGATCCCCAGGGCCTCGAGCGTGCGTGCCGCAAGCTTGGACGACACGCCGGCCTTGCTGCTCGCCGCGTCCACGCCCAGCACGATCGCCTCGCGGGCGCGCGTGAGCGCCACGTAGAGCAGTCGTGCCCTCTCGGCCGCGTCCCCACTCTCCTGCTTCTCGCGAAACGCCAGGTAGCGGGCAGCGAGTGGCTGGGAGGCCCCTTTGTCTGCGCTGGGTTCGAGCTCCTCGGCACCAATGTTGGAGAGGCTCGTCTCGAGCTTGTTCTCGTTGGGGCGCAGGACGAACTCCCTCGTGCCGTGGCTGACGGGCCCCAGAGCAACCCTCGCGGCCGCGCGGCGCGGCCTCCAGCACTCGGCCACGGCGCAGACGCCGAACTCGAGCCCCTTCGAGGAATGGATCGTCATGACGCGCACCGTGCCGCCCTGCTCGGCGCCGCCCGCGAGCGAGGACGGCGGCACCTTCGCGGCCTGGAGCCACGCGTCGAACTCCGTCGCCGCGCGGCAGGCGCCCAGGCCCATCTCGGAGGTGAGGTCGCGCACGTAGCGCACGGCAGCGAGCACGTTGGCCGCGCGCGCGAGGCCCTCGGTGCCGCCCGCCTCGAGCCGTGAGAGCCAGCCGGAGTCGCGCACCACGTCGGCCACCACGTCGGCCACGGGGCGCCAGCGCACGTCATCGAGGGCGCGGCCGAGCACCTCGTGGGCCCGCGAGAGGCGCGCCGAGGGCACATGGCCGCCGAAGAGCTCCATGCTCGCGAGCCCCCGGTCGATCGTGCGCTTGGTGGGGGCGTCGATCTTCTCCTGCGCGCGCGTGCCCAGCTCGCAGAAGTCGTTCGCGTCGAGGCCGAACATCTCGCTCGCGAGCACGGGGAAGAGCCCGGAGCGCGTGTCGGTGGGGTTGGCGAGGGTATGGAGCAGCGCCTGCACCACCTTGACCTCCTTGGTCGAGGTGAAGGTCGACCCGCCCGTGACCACGCACTCCATGCCTCGCGCGCGGATGGCGTCGATGTAGAGGTCGGCGTGGGTGGTCACGCCCAAGAGGAGCGCCATGTCGCCGGGGCGCTCGCCGGCGTCGCGGTAGCTCGCCAGGGCGTCCGCCACCTGGGCCGCAAGCGTCGCAGACTGCTCGCGGCTCGGCCGACCCGAAACCCCCTGCCCGCCGCACACCTCCACGTCCACGCGCGGGAGCGCCCGGGCACGGTAGGCGTCGGCGCGCCCGGGGAAGGCCTCGAGATGCATGAACTCGGGCATGATGGGCTCCGGGGAGCCCGTGCACACGCGCTCCACGAGGGCGAGCACGTCGGCATGGCTGCGGTAGTTGACGTCAAGGCGCACCGTATGCTCGGCCCCGACCAGCTCGCCGCGGCCCCGGAAGACCTCGACGTCGGCCCCGCGGAAGCGGTAGATCGACTGCTGGGCGTCGCCGACGGTGCAGAGCCGCCCCGCGTCGGTGCCGGCAAGCAGCGAGATGAGCTCGAGCTGCATCTCGTCGGTGTCCTGGAACTCGTCGACCATCACGAGGCGGAAGCGCCCCGCGTAGTCGCGCCGCACCTCCTCGTTGTCGCGGACGGCGAGAAGCGCGAGGCTCACGAGGTCGTTGTTGTCGAGACAGTGCTCCTCGCGCTTGACCTCGGCGTAGCGGCGCTCCACGCGCCGCGCGAGCTCGAGCAGCGCCTCGGAGAGCGGCTCGGCACGGCAGAAGGCCGCCTCCGCGCGGGCGAGCGCGAGCGCGGACTTGGCCGCGGCGAGCGCCTCCGACGTGGCCGCCGACCCGCGCGACGGCAGCGTCACCGAGTCGAGCGCCTCTGCCGCGGCCTCGGGCGTCCGCCTGCCGGGGGCGAGCAGCGCGAAGGAACGCAGGACCTCGAGCGACGGCAGGACCTTGGCCGACATGGCGGGCGTGAGCCTCATGGCGGCGAGCTCCTCGAAGCGCGCCGTGAGCTCGCCCATGACCTCGGCGACGCCGGACGTGCCGTGCGCCGCGACGAGCGCGTCCACCCCGCCCGCGAGCGAGCGGCCCGCGCGCACGAGGTCGGAAACGATGCCCATCGTCTTGGTGTAGTCACCTTGGGGGGAGCGGCCGCCCAGCTCGTACTCGCCGATCACGCCCGCGAAGGCGTCATCGGCCCGCGCGACACGCATCACGTCATCCATCGCACGGTCGAACAGGGCCGCCTCGCGCGAGTCGGCCACCACATCAAAGTCCGGGTCCAACCCGAGGTCGAGCGCGTGGCGCGTGAGGATGCGCCGGCACATGCGGTGAATGGTGCAGATCCAGGCGTCGTCCACCGCAAGGGCCTCGCTCGTCATGCCGGCCAGACGCAGCGTGGCGCGCACGCGCTCCTTGATCTCGCGCGCGGCCGCCTCGGTGAAGGTGATCACGAGCACCTGGTCGAGGCCGTCGAGGAACGGGGCGCCGCCCGGGCCGGAGCCCGGGGAGAGCGCCCAGGCGATGCGCCGGGTGAGCGTCGACGTCTTGCCCGACCCCGCGCCGGCCTCCACGAAGAGCGGCTCCGAGAGCGTGGTGGCTATCTTGAGCTGGCACTCGTTGAGCCCGGAGAGATCCACCGCTCCGGGCGCGCCGGGCTGGGCGCTCATGGATGAAGCCTCCTCTCGCAGTTGAGGACCGGGCAGAACTGGCACGCCGCGACGTCTGCGGGCGCGGCCTCGATGTCCCCGTCGAGCATGCGCGAGACGGCGTCCGCCACGACCTGCTCGCAGCTGTCCAGCAGGGCCTCCATGCCGCGGGCGTCGGGCTGGGCGAAGCTCGCCGAGCGTGGCACCGACACCCTCCCGCGCCTTTGCGTCTTCAGCAACCGGTCGCCGAAGACGACATCCACGAGGTTCTCGTCAACGGCCCCGGCCAGGGCGTGGCCCCCTCGCGTGCAGAGGTAGACGGCCGCGCGCACGGAGAGCCCCGGGAAGGCCCGCCGCACCACCTGCGCGTAGATGAGCGACTGCACGCGACGGGGCGCGAAGAGCGCGGCGGGGTCGAAGCCGTCCTCGGGAAGGGCGTCGTACTCGCGGGCGAACGACGAGTCCGACTTGTGCTTGTAGTCGATGACCACGGCCTGGCCGTGCGCGTCCACGTCGATGCGGTCCACGGTGCCCGTGAGGCGCACGCCGGCGTAGTCCACCCCCTCGCCGCCGCGCCCGAACCTCCACTCGAGGAAGCGGGGCTCGAAGCCGCAGAGCATGGTCGACTCGTAGTCGAGCAGGCTCGAGAGGTCGCGCCTGAGGGCGTGCAGGCTCCCGTGCTCCTGGGCGCTGTGCGCCACGAGGGCCTGTGGCATCGGGCGCGCGCCGACGAGCTGATACTGGTGCGAGAGGTGCGCGTCGAACTCCCCGTCGAGGACCTCGCGCGCCTCGGCGAGCTGTGCCGAGGTGCGAGGCGACGAGCCGGGGAGACGCTCCTCGGGACTGGCCTGCGCGCGCGCGACGAGCTCGGCCACGCGCTCGCGGTAGGGCTCCTCCTGCATGGCTCCCGGGTGCTGCGCGCGCGCCCGGGCGAGGCCGTCCTGCCCGCATGCGCGCTCCACGGCACGGGCGATCAGCTCGGCGCGGGTGAGCTCGAGCACGCGGTGGGCGAAGGTGCCCGTCTCAGCGCCCGAGAAGAGCGCGTCGGCATCGGACAGGCGCAGCCGGCGCAGGCTGAACCACTTGTAGGGGCACTCGAGGTAGGTCTCGATCTGCGAGGCCGAGAGCAGCGGACGGTCCTGCTCGGCGCGCACCCCCTCGGGCGGCGGCGAGACGCACGCGCGCTCGTGGGCGTCGATCCTGCCCGCAGGCGCGGGACGCTCGCTGAGCACGAGGGACGGGGCGACCCCCGTGCTCGAGGCGTTCTCGCCGACGGGCATCTCGGAGCGCGTGAGCACGCACGTCTCGCCGAGAGCGGCCGCGAGCTCCTGCGGCGCGGCGTCGGCCGAGAGGCCGTAGCAGGCCAGGAGCTCGGTGAGCATGACGGAGGGGTGGCAGTCCTTGCCGTCGGCGCCAAAGAGCGGCCGCTCCAGGACGAGGGTGCGCCGCGCGACGCGCACGACAGAGGCGAACTGCGCGCGCAGCTCGTCCACGGGACGGGGCGCCTCCTCCACCCCATAGGCCACGAGCAGCGCCGAGAGGATGTCATCGGCAGGGTGCACGGGGGATTCCTCGACGCTCTGCCCGAGCGAGACGAGCGCGTCGGCCGAGCCCGGCGCGAGCCGGGCCGCGGCGGCCGGTGCCACCACGAGCACGCGGCCGGAGGAGCCCGGAACGGCCCTCTCGAGGCGAAGCGGGACCCGCGTCCCCGAGAGCACGGCATCGACCTGGGCCACGAGGTCGGACAGCCCCACGTGGCCGGGCACCGCAGGGTCCGCGCAGACCCCGAGCGCCCTCAGGCTCCCGGCGACGTCAAGCGCCGCGGCGAGCACGGCGGCCGCCTCGGGGTCGGCCGGCCCGCCCTCGGCCCCGCTGCGGGCGAGCGGCCCCAGGAGGCGTGAGGCCGCGGCCCCGACGCGCCCGCGCACGAGCTCGCGCGTGGCGGCGGCCACCTCAGGCGAGACGTCCCTCTCGCTCGTAAGCTGGGACAGGACCGCGGCGGGCGTGAGCAGGCGGTTCGCCCGCCAGCGCGCGTCCAGGGCCCGGGCGCGCGCGGCATCGGTGTGCGAGATCTCCGAGAGCAGGAAGTCAGAGAGCTCGCGCGGCGGCCACCAGGACATGTCCCCCAGGCGCACGCGCACCGTCTTGCGCCGCGGGGCGCCCGGCACGGGCACGGGCTCCGGCCAGGAGGCGTCGAGCTCGACGAGGCGCGCCACCGCGCGCAGGTACTCGAGGAAGGCGCGGCCGCACTCCAGGGAGCCGACCTCGCAGGAGAGCTGCGCGCGGCAGGAGACCCCGCGCGCGACGAGGCGCGGCGAGAGCTCGCGCCAGGCGGCCGCGGCGTCGGGCGCCGAGACGACCACCTCGGCACAGCCCTCGCCGACGAGGGAGACGACCTCGCGCGCGACGAGCTCCGCGCGCGACGACGGGCCCGCGGGCAGGAGCAGGCGCACGGCCCCGGAGGGCCTGAGCGCGGCCTCGCCCCGGAAGAGCCCGCCCGCCAGGGCGCAGAGCTCCGGCGCGCGCGCAGGGGCGCCGGCCGCGGGCTCGACGCACTCCCCCACGCGCGCCCCACGCGCGACGGCGAGCTCGGCGAGCTGGGACAGGAGCGCCTCCGCCCGGGCGTCGGCGGGGCCTCCCTGGCAGCGGGCCACGACCGTCACCTCGTGGCGCACAGCCAGGCCCGCCACGAGCTCGCGGCCTGCGCGCGGCAGGCCCTCGAGACCCACGCACACGATGGGCGCCACCTCGGCGCCGGCCTCGTCGAGAAGCGCCGGCAGCGCCACCTGCACCGAGACGGGCTCCACGAGGCCATGCGCCTCGAGCTCGCGGGCGTACTCGTCGGCAAGGCCCACGAGCGCGCGCTCGGCGTCCGTCACGCCCGCGCGCGACGGCGCCCCGACGAGCCACGGCAGCCCCTGGCGCACGAGCTCGGCAAGGAGCTCCGCGGTCCCGGGGCCCTGTGCCCCGAGGGGCCCCGAGAGGCCTGCCGCGCGCGCCATCACACGGGCCGCGAGCACCGAGCGCGAGGCGCCGTCGACCATGCGCCGGCCATCGCCCCACACCTCCCAGCGCTCGGCCGCCCACGCGCCCGGCGTGGTCACGGTCACGCCAAGCGAGAGGCCCCCCGCCGCGGCGAGCGCGCGCTGGGCGTCGAGCGCCTGCGAGAACGAGGCCACGAGCAGCGTGGCGCGACCCTCCCGCGCGAGCGCCGCGCGCAGGCGGCGCAGCGTCTCGGGGCTCACGAGGCTCTCGTCGGCGCTCCTCACCAGGGTGAGCGGCATGGCTTCTCTCGGGCTCCTCTCGGTCGCGGGCGTCTCATGGGCCATCCTAGCGCAGCCACCGGACACGATGCCCGTCTCGGCGCGCGGGAGCCTGGCCTACGAGGTGGTCTCCCCCATCCTGGAGAGCACCGTCCGGTAGCCGCCCGCCGGGCCGTTCAGGCACTTGGAGACGCGCGAGACCGTCGTGGAGGAGGCGCCCGTGGCGCGCGAGACGTCCGCGTAGGAGGCACCGGACGCGAGCATCGACGCCACCTCGAGGCGCTGGGAGAGGTCGGCTATCTCACGCGGGGTGCACAGGTCGCTGAGCAGGGCGCGCGCCTCGTCGGGCGTCTCGAGCGAGCACATCGCCGCCGCAAGGCGCGAGAGCCCGTCCCTCTCGTGTGCCGCCGTGCCCATGCGACCCTCCGTCCCTCGTGCCCGCGCTCCGGCGCATACACTTTAGCGCATTAAAGCGCCCTTGTCCCACGCAAAGACCGCGTCACGGGTGCCCGGCCGGCCCACAGACCGATGCGATGGGGTAAGCTCTAGGGGTCCAGAAAGGAGAAACCATGCGCTTCATCGCAAACTGGCTCGTCACCGCCATCGCCTGCGCCGTCGCCATCTGGATCGTCCCCGGCATCGAGACCGTGGGCGGCACCATCGCGGGCCCCCTTCTGTGCGCGCTCGTGCTCGCGCTGCTCAACGCCACCATCAAGCCTATCCTGCAGGTCCTCTCGGTCCCCTTCTCGATCCTCACGCTCGGGCTCTTCAGCCTCGTCGTGAACGCCTTCGTGCTCGAGCTCGCGAGCTACCTCTCACGCAACATCTTCCACGCCGGGATCGTCATCAACTCGTTCTTCTCGGCCGTCATGGGCGCCGTCATCATCTCGCTCGTGAGCATGGTCGTTGGCGCCGTCGTAGGCGCGGACTAGCCACTCAGGTCCGCCGAGCGCCCACAGCCAGTCGCAACACGCTGGCGCCCCGCCGCGTCGTGAACCTAGGGCTTCCGCGCAGCGGGGCGCCCTCTTCTTGCCTACAGCGAGCGCAGGGCTGGGATCTGCACACTTTTTTGTCCTGCAGCCCCGCTTTGCGGGTCGTTCTGATTGTTGTTGCAGTTGTTGCGAGCAGTCTTGAAATGCTTTTGTAGGTGTTTTGCCGGCTGTCGCGCGTCTATATCCTCTTCGCCCGAACTTCCTTGAGGACGCCCTTTTTGAACTGCGACCATGAACCGAAGAACTTCTCGTCGGTAGCGGTGGACGCCTTGTCGGCGTACTTGAGAGCAGTTAGTTCCATCGTGCAAATGTAGTCCGCGATCTGGCTGAGCCTGTAGTCGGCAGAAGACGCGAGCCTGTAGATCACCGCATCCTTCGCGAGGGCGTAGTCGACGGCCTTGTGAATCGCCTTCGCAATCGACTTCTGGCCATCGTCATAGTAGATTTTCACGACATCGAAGTCCTGGAAGTACGCCAGTTCGTCGAAGAGGAAGTCGACGAGGCGCTTTCGCATCGCAGTCGTCACCCCGTCGAGACTGGCGTGCTCCTTCGTCTTGAGCGTGATGCAGGTGTAGCGTACCGGCATGTGGCGGAAGAACACCCTGAACGACGAGAGGAGCCGCTTTCTGTCTGCGGGATCCATGTTCTCGTAGTCACCATGACCATTCAGGAGCGGAGAAGCATGGAGTGGGATGTCGGGCAGACCCTTCTCGGCGAGCGACCGCTCGTACAGGCGAATGCCTTCGGATATGTCCTCATCCTGCTCGTGAAGCACCAGCGTGAGCAGGTAGTACCTGTCCCTCAGGCTGTCGCTCCCAGATTCGTCTATGAACAGGCTGAGCTCGCGCAATTCGCCCCCTGACACAAAGAAAGCCGGGGAAAACGTCCCCGGCACTTGGAGGCCCTCCCATCGGAGAACCAAGTACTTCATACCATGGAAATCTCCGCGCGGCAATAGGATGCCGTACTGCCGTGTTGCATCTTCACCGGGCCTCTCTTGCCGCAGAGGGGCTCTGTTGAAGCAGATTGCATGCCAGTGAGCAGTCGGTTATAAGAGGATAATAAAAGCCGGTCTTGGCCCAGGCGAGGGCGTCGCGCAAACGACGAGAGGAGAGACGCTCATGGATGTCGAGGCACTCCAGATGTCATCGATGGAGCTTATCGCCAACGCAGGGGACGCTTCCAGCCACTTCCGGGTTGCCATCGACCACGCGCGCACGGGAGACTTCGATGCCGCGGAGTCCGAGATTGAGGCCGGGCATCAAGGCATCGTCGACGCGCACAAGATCCAGCTCAACCTTCTCGCCGCGGAGGCGCGAGACGAGGGCCTCACGCTCAGCTTGCTGCTTGTCCACGCGCAGGACCACCTCATGAACGCAATGACGCTCGAGACCGTGGCGCGCGAGTTCGTGATGCTCTACCGGGAGCGTTCGAAAGGCGAGGCGTGATGGCCGCACGTCCGAGCGGGTTTCTCTGGGGGAGCGCCACGGCGGCATATCAATGCGAGGGCGCCTGGCAGGAGGATGGCAAGGGCCTCTCCAACTGGGACGTGTTTTGCCACAGCGAGGCCAACAACGTGAATCCGGTGACCGGCGACGTCGCCTCCGATCACTACCACCGCTTCGAGGAGGATCTTGACCTCATGGTTGAGGGCGGGCAGAACAGCTATCGCTTCTCGATTTCGTGGTCGCGCGTGGTTCCCGACGGCATTGGTGATGCGTGCGAACTGGGGCTCGCCCACTATGATCGCGTGATTGACGCATGTCTGGAGCGGGGCATCGAGCCCATGGTGACGCTCTACCATTACGATTTGCCACAGACCCTCTTCGAGCAGGGAGGATGGGAGCGGCGCGAGACATGCGAAGCGTTTTCTCGCTACGCTCGCCTCTGCTTCGAGCGCTTTGGAGATCGCGTGCGCCTGTGGCTCACAATCAATGAGCCCAACTATGACACGCTCTGCTCGTATGCCATTGGAAATTACCCGCCCAACGTGCGTGACCTCTCCCGCCGTTGGCGCGCGATGTACCACATGCTGCTTGCAAGCGCGCTTGCCGTGCGCGAGTTCCGTGCGCTTGGCTGTTCTGGCCAGATTGGCCTTGTGAGCGACTCTTACTTCATCGAGGCGCGCGGGAATGGGCCCGATTACGACGAGGCAATCAGAAACGCCGACCTCTTCTTCAACAGAAGCGTCAACGACGTGGCAGTCCTTGGCACTTTGCCCCTTGAGATGAGAGCAAAGCTCATTGAGGACGGCTGTGACACCTCCTATGTGCTCCCAGGCGATGAGGACATCCTGCGTGCGGGAGTCGTGGACTTTCTCGGCGTGAACGCCTACGAACGCGAGCTCGTAAAGCCGAGCGATGGATCACCGACCTGCCTCACCGCCAACAATACCGGACGTCCCGAGGCCACATGCGAGAAGACCGTGCAGGGCTGGTTCACCCTCGACTCCGACCCGACGGTTCCCAAGAATGCCTGGGGCATGGAGCTCTATCCGCGCTCTGTCTATGACCTGCTGCTCGACTTACATGAGAAGTATCCCAATACGCCGGTCTACATCACCGAGAACGGCATGGGATACGCTGATGAGCTCACCGAGGACGGGCACGTGCACGATGCATATCGAATCGAGTATCTCGGCGGGTTTATCGACTGGATCGAGCGGGCTCGGAAGGAAGGCTGCGACGTTCGAGGGTACTACGTCTGGTCGACAATGGATCTCTATAGCTGGATCAACGGCTATAAGAAATGTTATGGTCTCGTGTATGTGGACTACAGGGATGACTGTCGCCGCATCCCTAAAGACAGCTTCTATTGGTATAGGGACAAGATCTTGGAGAGGAGTGGCTAGCCGTGGATAAGATCACCGGCTTTATCGAGGGGCACATTGCGCCCGTGGCCAACGGTCTGGCTAAGAACCGCTACATTAGGGTCATTCAGAGCACGTTCATGACGCTCATCCCGTTTTTCACCATTGGCAGTTTTGCGCTCATCATCATCGAGCCGCCTGTCGACTACACCACGCTCGATTCCGGTCCGCTTCAGATGTTCTTCCAAGGCTGGGCAACTCTCGCAGAGGTTCTCGCCGCACCGCTCGGTGCGATTAACACCTTCACGATGGGGATCATGGGTCTATGGGTGGCAATCGGCCTGTCGTACTTCCTGTCGCGCCACTACAAGATGGGCTCCTTCCTTCCGACGTTCCTTGGGGCCGCGTGCTGGCTCATCACTTCGGGCATTGACCTTGAGGGCAATTTCGTGACCGATCACTTCGATTCGACTGGGCTGTTTGCAGCGATTCTCGTCACGATCCTCGCTGTTGAGCTGTACCGCTTCCTCGTGTCCAAGCGTGTGGGCGCCATCGAGATTGCCGGTGCCGCTGTGCCACCGGCCATCACCGATGCTTTTGCGAGCCTTGTTCCCTGCGCGATTGTGCTGCTATGCGCCGGGGCTCTCTCCCAAGCGGTCATTGCTGTCGCCGGCGTGACGCTGCCCGAGGTCATGACGGTCATCATGTCTCCGGTGGTTGCGCTTGCCGATACCCCGGTAGGGATTTTCCTGCTTGCTCTCTTGGTCATGCTCTTCTGGTGGTTCGGCATTCATGACTCGGTTATCACGAGCCCGCTCGACGTCATCAGCTATGCCAACCTCGAAGCCAACATGGCTGCGCACGTGGCCGGCGTCGCCTCTGCCGATTTGCCATACATCCTTACCCCGCCGCTGTGGTGGACCTTCATGGCCATCGGCGGCTCAGGCGCCACGTTTGCCCTCGCCATCCTGTGTCTGCTTTCGCGCTCCAAGCAGCTCAGGACGGTTGGCCGCCTAGGCATCGTACCCGCGTTCTTCAACATCAATGAGCCGATTATCTTCGGCATGCCGCTCATGTACAACCCGACGATGTTCATCCCGTTTTTGCTCGTTATGCCCATCAACGGACTTCTGACCTATGGCGCCATGGCTTTGGGTGTCATCGGGAAGACGTACGCCTATGGGGGCTGGAACATGTTCGCTCCCATCGGGGCGTTGCTCTCCAACATGGAGGTTGCCTCGCTTGTCTTCTGTCTCGTGCTCATCGTTATTGACGCCCTGCTCTATCTTCCCTTCTTCAAGATCTATGAGAAGCAGAAGCTCGAAGAAGAGGCCCAAGAAGCCGTCTGTGCGTAGGGAGTTGCAATGAAACTGCTGCTTGTCTGCTATGCGGGAATGAGCACGTCCATGCTCGCTCAGCGCCTTGTCGATGAGGGGAAGAAGCGTGACCTCGAGGTTGAGGTGCAGGCCGTACCGCTCACCGAGCTCGAGGAGAACCTCGATGGCGTCAGCGCCGTCCTTCTCGGCCCGCAGGTTCGCTTTGCGGAGAAGGACGTACGTGACACGATTGGCGGCAACGTCCCGATGATGGTGCTCTCGCCGCAGGATTTTGGCATGATGCGCGCAGATGCTGTGTTAGCGCAGGTGCTTGATCTGATCGGTTAGCCGATCAGTTCCTAGGCGTCGCCCATCTCCCTGGATCAGATCTCGGTGCACCGACGGTCTCCCCGGCATTCCCTCAAGAAGTAGCCTGTGCGAAACTTCTCTTTGGAATGCCGGGGAGACTCGTCATCTGCATTCAGGTATGGAGATCAACTATCGAACTAGTAACCTAGCTGTTTTGTGCCCCTACAGCGAGCGCAGGGCGTCCACGAGGGCCGTCTTGTCGGCGGTGCGCT
>CAZUOD010000031.1:9262-14407 GCA_964621975.1 uncultured Atopobium sp. | reverse complement strand
ACGCGGGGCTCCTCTACAACCAGGCGCTGCTCGTCGAGGGCATCCTGCCCGAGGACCCCGTGGCCTTCGCCACCCAGGTCTGCGAGTTGATGTAGCGGCGAGGTCCGTGCTGCACGAGAGGGCCTTGGGCGAAGCCGGCTGTGGTCGAGCGCGCCCAGGGCCCTCTCGCAGTGTCTCAGGCCCTCTCCCTCACGCTCCACACGTAGCCGTCTGCCGTCTCCTTGCGCAGGACCTTCTCGTTGGTGTGCTGGGAGTCGTTGATGTGGATCTTGCAGGGCCTCACGTCGAAGTGCCCTCCGAAGGCGTCCGGGTCTGGGACGAGAGCCGGGCAGGTTCCACCGGCGCTCATCTGCTCGTAGGCCTCCCTGAGATCGAGTCCGGCCACGTCGCGCACTGCTGCGAGGAAGTCGTCCGGGGTCGGGTCGCTCAGCTCGAGCAGCCTGAGCTCGACGTCGAGCAGCGTCCGCTCCCCGTCGGTCGCCCGCCTGATCTGGGCGTCCGTGTTGGAGAGGAAGAGAATTCCCCGTGCATAGGGTATGCGCTGGCAGCGACGGTCCTGCCAGTAGCGCCGTCCTAGCTCATCATTCGAGAGCCCCATCATCGGGTTCGAGAAGTATGATCCCGCCTTCTCGTTGATGACTGCGGCGGTGTGCTCGAGGTCGCACAGGCCCATCTCCATCGGCACGATCGTGGAGTAGTACTCGGCGCTGCCCTCCACGTACCAGGTGCCGAGTCCGGGCGGCTCGTCACGCATGGTGGGCCAGTTGTGCGTCATCTCGTGGGCGAGAAGGTCGCGCAGGTCATCGAGGTCCACCCGGTCATCCTTGCCGTACCCGTAGATGTAGGAGCGAGGGAAGGCCGTCCCGCCGTCCCCGGGAAACGCGTTGTGGCGCGCGAAGACGCGATAGCACTCGTCAGCGTCATGAAACATCTCGGCCATGCGGTCGAAGAGCAGGTTGATCTGACGGCTGACCTCTTGGGGGTCGAGGGGAAGGTCGTCGAACCAGTAGAAGCCGGCGCGCCCCTCCTCGATCGAGCGCACCTCACCGGTCATGTATGCCGAGAAGAGTAGTCGGTTGAGGTCTAGCTTGCGCTCGACGCGGCCCTCCCCGTAGGTCCATACGCCCCTTCCGTCCTTGCCGAGCTCGGAGAGGTCCCACACGAGCTCGACGTCAAGCTGGTCGTTCCAGCCAACGGCCGGGTGCACCAGAAACGTCGCCCCTGCGCCGAGCACCCCTCCGCGCTCGGCGACGAGGTCGAAGTAGGGGCTCGACCGATAGCCCTCGGGCTGCACGCGTGGGGTGACGCGCCAGCTCGCTCGGACGGGTCCCCTCACGTCGCGCTCGGCGACCGCGAAGCGACGGTGGACGAAGCTCATCTCAGCCTCGCCGTCCTCCAGGCAAAATGGCACCTCCCCGAGGTCATCCTCGATCGTGAGTCCCTCGAGGGGGCAGAAGGGTATGCCCACGAGCTCCAGGACCCATGCGACGAGCCTCTCTCCCGCGCGCACCTTGAGGCCGTCAATCTCCCAGCTCGTCCTTAGGGCCGAGACGGTTCTCTTCCGCGGGTCCCATTCCGGGACGATCATGAGTTCGAGCCTCATCCGTGCCCCCTCTCAGACCTCCTGTGGCCGTGCTCACAGGTACGTCCTGAACCAGTCGATCATCGCGTCGTAGTGGGCTATGCGCAGGTCCATCGGACCACTCATGGGGAAGGAGTGCGTCATGCCCGGGAACAGCACCATGCGCACGTGTCCGTCGGGATGGAACTCCTTGACGGCCGTGAAGAGCTGGTGGGCGTTCTCTATCGGGCAGCGCATGTCGGCGGTGCCGTGCAGTATGAGCAGCGGGATGTCGATCTTCTCCGCGTAGCTCACGGGGGATTTCCTCAGCTCTTCGACCATGAAGTCCGAGAGGTCCGCGTAGCCCTCAGAGCTTCCCGGCATGTCCGAGGAGGCGTACTGGATGAGCTCGTTGGCCACGCCGCGCTGCACGACGGCCGCCTTGAAGCGCTTGGTGTGGCCGCAGATCCATGCGGTCATATAGCCGCCGTAGGAGCCGCCGGTGATGCCCAGGCGTTCGGGGTCTATCCAGGGGTTCTCCCGGCACGCCTCATCCACGAACTGGAGGATGTCAGTCATGGCCGTGCCGTCGTAGGCCGCCCTCACGCTCTGGTGTGCGGGACCATAGCCCGAGCTTCCCCGGAAGTTCATCATGATAAGGCCCATCCCGGCGCCGAGGATGCACTGGTGCTCATAGGTGAGCGCGCATCCCATCATCGGCGTGGGACCGCCGTGCACGTAGACCACGGCGGGGGCTCGCTGCCCGCGCCGGGCCGCCTCGTCGGCACCCTCAGGGGCGAACACCCATCCTTGGACGTGGGACCTTCCATCGAGCGTGCGGACCCAGAGCTCCTGTGGCCGTCGTAGCGTCTCCCTGAACCAAGGGTTCTCGTCGGTCAGGCGCGAGAAGGGCCAAGCGTCGCCTGGGCTGGCGGGGACGAGCGCTCCCTCGTCGGCCATGAACAGCTGTGGCGTCTGCGTCCAACACCCGCACGAGACGAGCACTCGCCCACTTGCGGCGCTCACCGAGCGCACGGACCGCTCACCGGTGGTAAGCGCCTCGATGGCGGGGTGCTCCGCGTCAAGGCTCGCACGGTAGAGGTTCGCCGCTCCGTGCCATCCTGCCACGAAGTAGAGCCATCGCCCGTCGGAGGAGAGCGCGCCGGTCGGGCGCGCGCCCTGTCCGAGGTTCTCGCAGTTGTAGAGGAAGCAGGTGGCCTCGTGGCATGGCGCCTCCTCCGGCCAGAGCGGAGCCGGCTTCCCAAGCTGCGAGGTCTCGTTGCCCGGGGCGATGCCCTCGCCAAGCTCAGCGAGATAGAGGCGCGTGGGCGGAATATCCTCCCCGGTGCCTTCGAGGTCCAGCGCGCCGAAGACCACATGGTCTCCGTCACGCGTCACCAAGGGCTGGAAGGGTGCCGGGTAGTAGGCGACCGACGGTCCCGCCGTCAGGCGGCGCACCTCTCCGTCCGGGATTGCCACACGGAAGAGATCCATCGCGATGCCCTCGCTGGGGACGCGACACCGGTTGCTCGCGAACACGATCGTGTGCCCGTCGGGCGAGAAGGTCGGCATCACGCTGTCACGCTCGTCCTCCTTGGCGCCGGCCAGCAGCGTCTGCGCTCCGTCGGCGACGCGGACCACCCACAGCGTGGAGGAGCGCTCGACCGAGAACCCCCCGTCCTCGTCGCTCTTGTAGGACCATCCCTCGAAGCTCACGTAGGGGTGCCTCACACGCCGGAGCCGCTCGTCCTCACGCTCGGCCGCGCTTGGGGCGCGGTCCCACAGCGCGCTGTCGACGTCACGGTGGACGCGAGAGCAGAAGGCCACGAACTCCCCGGTGGGCGACCACGTGGCCGACGTCGCCCCGAAGCGCATGGTCGTGAGCTGGCGCTCCTCGTGCGTGCCGAGGTCATGGAGGAAGAGCTGGGGGACACCTTCCACGCGCCGCGTGAGGAGGAGCGTGCGGCCATCAGGCGAGAAGGAGGGGTCCGTGCCCTCGCATAGCGTCTCCTCAGGATCACCCGCCGCGCTGCGCAGGATGATCTCAGAGACCTCCTTGCAGGGGGGGAGCACGCGGGTTCGCACGTAGGCGAGCGTCTCTCCGTCGGGGGAGAGGTCGCATGCCCCCACCCAGCGGATGCGGTAGTAGTCCTGGGTCGTGGGACGTGTCATTGCTGGGCTTCCCCCTCTTGTGCGTCACCCTGTTCACCGAGGAAGCGGCAGAACCAGTCGGCCATCTCCAGGAGGTGACCGCGCTGCGCCCATGCGTTCCCGTCGCGGGTGAGGCCGTGGTTCTCGCCTGGGAAGGCCGAGAAGCGCACGGGAAGGTCGCCCCTGCGGTCCTTGAGGGCATGGTAGAGCTGCTCGCCCTGCTCGAAGCCGCAACGGTAGTCCTGTGTGGCATGAAGGACGAGGGTCGGTGTGGTGACGCGATCGACGGCGGTCACGGTGCTCGAGCGGCCGCGCAGCCGCTCGACGAGGGCGTCGTAGCAGCTCGTGCTGTCAT
Organism: uncultured Atopobium sp.; assembly: GCA_964621975.1. GTDB lineage: Bacteria > Actinomycetota > Coriobacteriia > Coriobacteriales > Atopobiaceae > Thermophilibacter. Next base: position 10,340 of record CAZUOD010000031.1, on the reverse strand, counting down.
CCTCGAAGATCGTCCCCACGTCACCCGTCCCGTACGAGGTCGCGCGGTTGCAGAGGTTGCGCTGCGCGACCGCGGCGGCGAAGCGCCCTGTCTGCCCGATGATCTTGGTGGTCATGAACCCACCGTAGGAGCCCCCTGTCACGCCGAGGCGGACCGGGTCAATGCCGCCGCGCTCCACGCAGGCGTCGAGAAAGGCCATGAGGTCACCGTAGGCGGTGCCGTCCCAGGCGCCGCTCTGGTAGGCGGCACCGTACGAGACCGACCCATGGGGGTCGCACCAGGCGACGCTCAGCCCGCGAGCGGCGAGGTAGTGGAACTCGAACCACCAATCGTATGGGTAGCAGCAATCAGGGCCGCCGTGAATGTCGAGTACGCAGCCCGTCGTCTCACTCGCGTTCGCCCCTGGCGGGCGCAGCAGCCACCCGTGGACCCGGCTGCCGTCATCGGCGGGTGAGGGGACGCTGAGCTCCTCAGGTTCGGTGAGCTCGACGTCATCCATCCACTCGTTGAGGCGGGCGAGCCTTCGTGCCTTGCCATCGCTCAGGCGACGCGCGTAGGGCTCCGCGATGCGCGTTGGCGTGCCCGTGACCGTGACGAGGGTTCCGGCGCCCTCCGCGAAACCATGCACGCACGTGCCGCGCTCCGTGAGCAGCTCGGGCGTCCCTCCCTCGGGAGACACGCGCCACACGCCGCTGGTTCCGCGGTCGCATGAGAGCAGCAGCAGGGACCCGTCGGCCGCGAGGCACAGCTGCTCGCCCGGATAGCCGAAGGCGGTGTGGCCCGTGACAAGGGATCCCGGTCCCCATGGGATCTCGCCGCGCAGCAGCTCGGTTCCCACGGCAGGGCCATCCTGCGATGGCTCGGCACCCAGCGTCCGCAGCGACCCCTTGGTCGCCCCGGAGCCGGTCCTGCCGTAGGCGGCATAGACGAGCCTCTCGTCCCCCAACCAGACGGGGGCCATTTCGTCGATTCCCCCCGAGCCCTCGGTGAGCGTCCGTTCGACACCGGTTTTCAGGTCGATGACGACGAGCTCGGCAGAGAGGAGGTTCCAGCCATCGTGGGGGTGCGACCAGGCGGC
>CAZUOD010000031.1:2667-9162 GCA_964621975.1 uncultured Atopobium sp. | reverse complement strand
TGGTCGCTTGCGTCCGTCTCCTCGGGCCAGAGCGGGGCCTGCACGGCCGCGCTCGCGCCGTCGGGGGAGAGCGAGTACCAGCTCGCCCCGTGGCGCAGGGTCGTGAGGCGTCTCGCCGTTCCGTCCGGCTCGCGTCGCCAAAGCTGGAACTGACCGGGGACCACCTCGTCGGACAGGTAGTACAGCGCGCCGTCGGGGGAGAATCGCGGCAGGCGAGACGACCCCCTCGTGCCCTCGAGCGGCAGGGACCGACCGGCGTCTGTCGAGGCGAGCCAGACGTGCGGCTCGATCCTTCCCGTCGAGCGGTCGGCGACGCTCACCACAAACGCCGCCTGCCGCCCGTCGGCGGACACCGCGGGATCGGAGGCGTACTCGATGCTGAGCAGGTCGTCCGCTTCGAGGCGGCGCCTGCCCGCGCGCGTCATGCCCTTCTCCCGTTGACGAGCTCGCGAAGGTCCCTCTCGAGCTCACGAGCCGAGGCCTCTCCCAGGTAGGGCATGTGTCCGGCCTCGTACTCCCGAACAACCACCTGGTCCTCGGGAAGGGACGAGCCCTGCACGAGGTAGCGGACCGCGCCGGGAGGGCAGACGAGGTCGTAGAGGCCCGACGCGAAGAGCACCCGCATGTGGCGGTTGCGCCGGCAGGCGTTCTCGAGGCTCGCGAGCGGCGCGTGACGGGCGGTGTAGTCCCACCTCCCGTTGACGGCAAAGTCTATGGTCCGGTAGGTTCCCGCGGGCAGTCCCAGCTCCTCGCGCAGTGCGCGCATGCCCGCCGTGAACACGGGCGTGTAGGATCCCATGGCAGGATCGTCCGCCACCGGGTCGACGAATCCAGGGTGCGGGAAGTTCCCGCCGCGAGCGGTCCCCCTCATGACATAGCGACTGTCGTAGGCCCCCACCTCGTGGCCGTCCACCACGCTCCGACGAAACTCGTTCACGTCGAGACGCAGTCTGCGAGCGACGAGCTCTCCAGCGTCCAAGCCGAGCAGCGAGGAGAGGCGGTCGGCGAGCTCGTCGCGCCTCGCGGGCTCGAGCGAGCGTCCGCGGAACAGGGCGCAGACGTAGGCGCCAGTGAGCTCCCATGCCTCCTCGAAGGCAGCGCGCGGGTCGGCCGCCCCGCTGTGGTAGGCATTCGTCGCGGCACAGGCGCTCATGGAGAGCGCGAAGGGCTCGACGGGCGGCGCGTCGATGGCCGTCGGCGCGCTCGAGATCGCCGTGCCGAGAAACGCCACGCCGGAGAGGTTGATCCCCATCGCGCGTTGGGGGGTGGAGAAGGGGCCGCCCGCGAGCGCATCGAGAAGGGCACAGGCGCGCACCGTGCCGTACGACTCGCCGACGAAGAACAGGGGCGCGTCCCACCGACCGTGCTCGTCCACCCAGCGCTCCATGAACAGGGCCATCGCCAGGGCGTCGCCGTCAACCGAGAAGAACTCGGACGCCGTGGCCTCGTCGGGTCCGGCCGAGAGGCCGCAGCCCGCGGGGTCGACCAGAACGAGGTCGCACAGGTCGAGCAGCAGGTGCGGGTTGTCCTCGAGCTCGAAGGGCGGCACCGTGGGCGGGTGGACCGGGTCATCCATCCGCACGCGGCGGGGGCCGAACAGGCCCAGGTGCAGCCAGGCGCTCGATGACCCGGGCCCCCCGTTGGTCACGAAGACGACGGGACGACGCGGGTCCCCTTCGGCCACGTATGAGATGGCGGTGATCTCGGCGCCACCCTCGAAGCCCGCCCGCTCGAGGCCGGCCTCATAGCGGACGTCGGTGCCATGGGCTCGGGTCTCGTGGAATCCGAGCGACTGGTGCGCGAGCGTGAGCAGCCTCATGGGCGCCTCCTTCTGTGGACCGTCACCAAGGTGTCCGAGGGGGTCGGGCTAGGTCAGGTCCTTCTCGATCGTGCCGCCCTTGAGGACCAGGCGAACGTGGTCGGCGCTCGTGAGGCATCCGATGTCCTCGAGCGGGTTGCCGTCAACCACCACGATGTCGGCGAGCTTGCCGGCCTCCAGCGAGCCGATCTCGTCGGCCATGCGCATGACGCGCGCGGCGTTGATGGTGCCGGCACGCACGGCCTCCATCGGCGTCATGCCGGCACGCACCATGGCCTCGAACTCTCGCCCGTTCTCGCGGTAGGGGGTGTTGGGAGAGTTGGAGAAGTCCGTGCCCAGCGCGATGGTGATGCCGGCCTCGCGGGCCATGGCGATGGTCTTCAGGTTCGCCTCGGCGCAGGCGAGGGCCTTCTCGTGCATCCAGCGCGGGAGTCCCTCCATGTTCGCCACGCCGAGCGAGATCGTGAGCGTGGTGACAAGAGGCACGTCGCGCTCTGCCATGAGGTCTATCTCGCGCTGGGTGAGCATCACGCCGTGCTCGATGCACTCGACGCCGGCGAGCAGCGCCTGGTAGGCACCCTCGCTTCCGGTGCAGTGGGCCGTCACGTAGGAGTGGTGGCGACGCGCCTCGCCCACGATGGCAGCGAGCTCCTCGGGCGAGAACTGCACGTCGTCGACGCTGTCCGTAGGGGAAGAGACGCCGCCGGTTGCGCAGATCTTGATGAAGCGCGCGCCGAGGCGAAACTGCTCGCGCACCGCGCGGACGCACTCGTCGGGGCCGTCGACCAGGACCGAGAGGGTGTCGCGGGCGTTGGATTCCTCCTTGGGCACCCATGGGCTCATGTCCACGTGGCCGCCGGTGACGCCCAGGAGGCGCCCTCCCGGGACGATGCGCGGGCCCCTGATGGCCCCGCGATCGGTGCCACGGGAGAGGAAGAGTCCGGCGAGGCTCATGTCGCGCAGGCCGGTGAACCCGGCGTCGAGGAGGATCCCCAACTGCTTGACGGCACCTACCAGCTGGTCCCCGAAGAGCTTTCCGTCGGCAAAGTCGCCAGCGTCCTCCTCGCCGGTGAGGTGCGCGTGGACGTCTATGAAGCCGGGCATGATCGTGCCGGGGCCCGCCTCGATGACGCGCGCGTCCGTCTGCGGGCAGTCGCGGCGTGCGCCCGCGTAGGCGATGCGATCGCCGCTCACGAGCACGGAGCCGTCCTCGATGACCCCGTCCGACACCGCGTTGATGACGCGGCCGACGATGAGCAGGTCGGTGGGATTGCTCGCGCTCATGTGGCTCCTCTCGTTTGCGGTCATGGTGAGAACATACCACGTTTCACGTCTGTGCAATCATGGTCCGACGCCGATTGAGAGAAGGTCTCAAATTGATTTCGACTCTAATAACGATGGCGAAAAACAGGGACTATCGAGTGGACGATTCGTAAAATAGCGTTACGTCATGTACAGAATCGTCACGGTCCCGTGGCGGTTGCCCTGTCTGAAGGGAGCATCAATGAGCGCTCGCACCATGTCACGTCGCGCCTTCCTCGAGCTCGTTGGCGGGGCGTCCGCCCTTGGCCTTGGGCTTACCGGATGCGGCACCTACACCAGCGAGGACTCGTCCGACGACACCTCCTCCTCCAGCGAGGACAACAAGTCCTTCACCATCCTGGCCACCCAGCCCAACACCCTCAACATGCTGCAGAGCGCGTCCAACCTCGACAGCTACTGCTTCTACCTCACGCAGGAGATGCTCTTCCGCCCCTATGACGGCGCATGGTCGCCCGAGGTCGTGGAAAGCTTCGAGGTCTCCGACGACGGACTCACCTACACCTATCACCTCAAGGAGACGACGTGGTCCGACGGGACCGCCATCACGGCGGCGGACTTCGCCTACTACCTCACGGCGCAGCTCGACCCGGCCAACGCCTCCCCCAACGCAAGCACGCTCATCTCGCTGTACCACTTCGTGAACGCTGAGAGCTACAACGCCGGCGAGGTCGGCGTCGAGGAGGTCGGCATCCAGGCGCCCGACGACACCACGCTCGTGCTCACGCTCGACCGTGTGGTCGCCGACTTCGACGGCACCAACATCACCTGCTACCCCCTCTCTGCTGACTTCGTTGCCGAGAAGGGCGAGGCCTTGGGCGGCACCGCCGAGGACTACATGTGCTCCGGACCCTACGTGCTCTCCGAATGGGTTTACGACTCGCACCTGACCTACACCAAGAGCGACACCTACCTGCTGGCGTCAGAGAAGTTTGCGGTGGAGACCATCACCTGGCTCGAGAAGAACGATGACAACGCTGCCGTCACGATGTTCGAGAGCGGCGAGGCGGACGCGATTCTGCAGGTCTCGAGCTCTACCTATGAGCTGCTGTCCGACTACATCACCCGCTCTCCCGATGGCTCCGCCAAGGCGCTCCAGTTCAACGTCTATGGCCAGGGTGACGAGGAGAAGGCGGCGCTGCTGTCCAACAAGAACTTCCGCTGCGCGCTCTCCTATGCCATCGACCGCTCGTCGCTGGTCACGGCGGCGAGCGTGCTCTACACGCCCATCAACCGCTATCTCGTGTCCCCGCTCAAGGGCGACAGCGATGACACGGACTTCGAGGACGACTACCCGATCGACGCGGCGCCGCTCGAGGGTGACCTCGACGCGGCCCAGGAGTACCTGCAGAGCGCCCTTGACGAGCTCGGCTACTCCTCCGTCGACGATCTGCCGGAGCTCTCCTACCTGACGTTCGACAGCGATGCCTACCGCACGCTCGCCGAGCTGCTCGTCGATCAGTGGAACCAGCTGCTCGGCGTGTCCAACATCACCATCGACCTGATGCCCGTCTCAGATGCGGTGCAGTCGATGATGAGCTACCAGTATGACCTCTACCTCACGTCCCTGTCCGTGACCGTCACCCCTGCCGAGTGCATGAGCTACTGGGTGACGGGGGGGTCGGTGAACGACGTCACCGGAACCGGCATGAACCTGTGGTCCAACGAGGAGTTCGACGAGCTCGTCTCCGAGGCCTCTACCGAGATGGACCGCACGACGCGCATGGGCCTGTATGCGGAGGCCGAGCAGATCCTCGTGGACGAGGCGCCGCTCATCTTCCTCGCGAGCGGCGACAATGCGGCCGCGTTGGCCTCCAACGTCTCCGGCTTCGTGCAGAACGCCACGGACAACGCCATCGAGCTCGACTACCTGACCGTCACGGCCGAGTAGCTGGCGGTCCCATGGGACGGGCGGCCGTGAGGGACAGGCCGCCCGTCCTAGGAGAGGGAGTGGTCGAGTTTGGGCAAGTACATCGCAAAGAGGCTCGCGATTTCTGTGGTGACCCTCTGGGTCATCGCGACGGTCTGCTTCTTCCTGCTTCGCCTGCTGCCGGGCAACCCGTTCGCCACCGGCACGATCATGACGCAGGAGACGCTGGAGCGCATGATGGCCTACTACGGGCTCGATCGGCCCATCTGGGAGCAGTACCTCACCTACATGGGAAACCTCCTGCAAGGCGACTTCGGGTACTCGCTCACCTATGCGGGTCGCAGCGTGAACTACGTCATCGCGACGACGTTTCCCGTCTCGTGCCAGCTTGGTCTGCAGGCGCTCGTGCTGGGGATTCCCTTGGGAACGATACTTGGCATCATTGCTTCCAAGAGACGCGGCCGCCTCTCTGACACGGCCATCAACGTGTTCGTGATCGTGTGCACGTCGGTGCCGGTCTTCGTCATCGCGGTCCTGCTCCAGTACCTGTTCTCCGTTCAGTTCGGAGTGCTCCCCGCGGCCCGGTGGCTCGGCTTCGAGTACACGATCATGCCCACGATCTGTCTGTCGCTCTCTACGATCGCGAGCTATGCGCGCTCCATGCGCACGCTCATGCTCGAGGTCGATCGCCAGGACTACCTGCGCACGGCCAAGGCAAAGGGCCTAGGTGGCATGGCGATCGTGCTCAAGCATCAGATCAGGAACGCGCTGGTCCCCCAGATCACGGGAATCGGCACCGAGATCGCCTCGATGCTCATGGGTTCCTACGTCATCGAGAAGGTCTTCTCGATTCCCGGCATCGGCGAGTACTTCGTCAGCTCCATCCAGGGGCTCGACTACACGATGGTGATGGGACTCGTCGTCTTCCAGTCCGTGTTCATCGTGACGGCGAACTTCCTCGTCGATCTGCTCTACGGCATCGTTGACCCGCGCATTCGCGTCACAGAATAGGGGAGGGTGCAATGCAGACCTGTCAGGCCGTGCCGGTGGACACGATCCCCAGCTCAGAGTTCGTTCCTGTCGACCGTTCCGACCTCGATTCCGATCAGCTGGTCCGGCCGTCCGAAAGCTACTGGAGAGGGGTGTGGAGACGCATCTCCCACAACAGGATGGCGGTGTTCTGCGCCGCACTGCTTCTCGTGATCGTCCTGCTCGCCATCTTCGCCCCAATCCTCTCCCCATACCGATACGACCAGACCGACCTCACTGCTGGCAACCAGTGGCCGAGCTCGGAGCACTGGTTCGGCACGGATGCGGCTGGGCGTGACCTTTGGACGCGCGTGTGGGTTGGGGCTCGCGTGTCGCTCGCCGTGGGCATCCTCGGCGCGATCGTCCCCTTCGCCATCGGGATGGTCGTGGGCTCGATTGCCGGCTGGTTCGGGGGATGGGTGGACATGGTCATCATGCGCATCATCGATGTGGGGCT
>CAZUOD010000031.1:0-2567 GCA_964621975.1 uncultured Atopobium sp. | reverse complement strand
AACATCGTGGTCTCGCTCACCAGCTTCATTCCTGCGACCATCTTCGGCGAGGCGAGCCTCGCCTTCATCGGGCTCGGGATCAACCCGCCCATGACGTCGCTCGGACAGCTCGCAAGTGACGGGGTCTCGGTGTACCGCACCTTCTTCTATCAGTTCGCGTTTCCCTCCGTCGTGATCAGCCTGATCATCTTCGCGTTCTACATGCTCGGCAACTGCCTGCGCGACGCGCTCGACCCGATGCTGCGCGACGAGCTCTCCACGAGCGCGCTGCGCAAGCGGCGCCGTGAGCAGAGGCGTAGTCGCGATGCGAAGGGGGAGGCGCGATGATGACGCGTGCGTGTGGCGCGAGCGCGGGCGGCGGCACCCCTGTCGGGCGCTCGGCCGAGCCTGGCCTCCTCGAGGTGCGAGACCTCGCGGTCTCCTTCGACACCTTCGCGGGCGAGGTCAAGGCCGTGCGTGGGGTGAGCTTCCACCTCGACAGGGGAGAGACCCTCGCCATCGTCGGCGAGTCGGGATGTGGCAAGTCCGTGACCGTGCAGACGCTCATGCGACTCAACCCTGAGCCTCCCGCCCGCATCGTGAGGGGGAGCATCCGCTATCGGGGGGAGGAGCTCGTCGAGAAGAGTGACAGCGAGATGCGCGCCTATCGCGGCAAGGAGCTCGCGATGGTGTTTCAGGATGCGATCACCTCGCTCAACCCGCTTTCTCGCGTGGGCAACCAGATCGTGGAGGCGATCCGTGTCCATGAGTCAGAGATGACGCGCGAAGAGGCGCGCGCACGTGCCGTCGAGATGCTCGACCGCGTGGGGCTCCCCAATCCTGAGCAGCTCTTTCGTCGGTATCCGCACACCCTCTCCGGCGGTCAGCGCCAGCGCGTCATGATCGCAATGGCGCTCGCGTGCCGTCCCTCGGTGCTCATAGCCGACGAGCCGACCACGGCCCTCGATGTGACCACGCAGGCCCAGATCCTGCAGCTCATGAAGGACATCCAGCATGAGGTGGGCTACGGGATCATCCTCATCACGCACAACTTGGGCGTGGTCGCGCGCATGGCCGATCGCGTTGCGGTGATGTACGCGGGCGAGATCGTCGAGAGCGGCGATGTCGACGAGGTGTTCTATCGACCCAAGCATCCCTACACGTGGGGCCTGCTCGAGTCGATGCCGGACCTGCGTGACCGGGAGGCAACGCGCCTCGCCTCCATTCCCGGCGCTCCCCCTGACCTGTTCTCCCCGCCTGCTGGCTGTGGCTTCGCGGCGCGCTGCCCGTACTGCATGAGGGTCTGCCGCTCGCATGCCCCTGGGCCCTACCCGGTGACGAAGGGCCACGAGGCGCGCTGCTGGCTGTTGGACCCCCGTGCCTCCCATTGCGCGCCCGTGCCTCCCGTGGGTGACGACGACGTGCTCGTAAGCGACGAGATGCGAGAGCTTCTCGGTGTCGGAAGGGAGGCGTCAGGTGGCGAGTGCTGACACTCGGGGCACAGGCCCCTCTGGTGACCTGGTCGTCGTCGACCATCTCAAGAAGTACTTTCCGGCAGGGCGCCGTCATGTGCTCCATGCGGTGGATGACGTCTCCTTCTCCATTCCTCGTGGCACCACGCTGGGACTGGTGGGGGAGTCGGGCTGCGGCAAGACGACGGTCGGGCGCACGATCGTCGGCCTGTATCAGCCGGACGGCGGTGCCGTTCGCTTCGACGGGACCGACGTCTCGACGCTGAGGGGCCGCGAGCGTCGTGCGCTCACGCGACGCATGCAGATGGTCTACCAAGACCCCTACGCCTCCCTCAATCCGTTCTTCACCGTCGGCGAGATCATCTGCGAGGGGCTCGAGATCCACCACATGGGCTCGAGCGCTGCGGAGAGGATGGAGATGGCCTACGAGCTGCTCGAGCAGGTCGGGCTGCGACGGGAGCACGCCAATCGATTCCCGCACGAGTTTTCGGGCGGTCAGCGCCAGCGCGTGGGCCTGGCCCGCTCGCTCGCCGTCGATCCCGAGTTCATCGTCTGTGACGAGGCCATCTCGGCCCTTGATGTCTCAGTGCAGGCCCAGATCGTCAACCTTCTCTGTGACCTGCAGGAGCAGCGCGGGCTCACGTACCTGTTCATCGCGCACGACCTGTCCATGGTGCGCTACATTTCCGACCATGTCGCCGTCATGTATCTGGGGACGCTCGTGGAGAGGGGCAGTGCGCCCTCGGTCTACGACGAGCCGCTGCATCCCTACACCAAGGGGCTGCTCTCCGCGGTTCCGGTGGCCGACCCGCGCCTCGAGCGCGAGCGAGGTGGTGCCGAGCTCATGCGTGGTGAGGTCGCGAGTCCTGTTGACCCCGGCCCGGGGTGCCGTTTCGCGAGCCGCTGCCCTCAGGCCTGCGAGCGATGCCGACGAGAGGCTCCCGTCCTGCGCGACGTGGGCGGCGGCCATGTGGTCGCCTGTCATAATCTGTAGTATCTGGTACCGTGCACAAACCCCGTCTCGTTCAGTCACCCCAGGACAGGGGTGGTGTCGCGAGCAAGGAGGGGAGAAGGGAGCGCGACATGAGGATCGTGGAGGCCGAGGAGGCGCACGAG
>CAZUOD010000030.1:12622-14531 GCA_964621975.1 uncultured Atopobium sp. | reverse complement strand
GCCCTCGTCTTCGTGGGCTTCCTCATGATGAGCGAGGTCACCGAGATCGATTGGTCCGACCTGCTCGAGGGCCTGCCGGCCTTCATGATCGTCGCCGGCGTGCCCCTCACGTACTCCATCTCCAACGGCATCGGCTTCGGCTTCATCACCTACGTGATCGTCGCCGCCGTCACCGGTCAGATCAAGAAGGTCAAGCCGCTCATGTGGGTCGCGACGGTCGCCTTCCTCATCTACTTCTTCGTTGCCTAGCAGGCAGCTCGCGAGCATCTGGGCCCCGGACGCTGTCCGGGGCCTTTGCCATGCCGCGACGCCCCTGTCTTCTGTACGGGCGTGCTCACCCTGGCGAGGTGATGGGCCCGACCTCATATGCTAGTAACTCAATAACATTAAGTCGTTAGGGCAGGGGAGCGTGGGGTATCCTCCTGTGGAAGGACACCTCAGGAAGGGGACCCTCATGTCAGATGCCATATGCAAGGACCTCGTCATCATCGGCGGCGGGCCCGCCGGGCTCTCCGCCGCCATCTACGCCCAGCGCTCGCTCCTGGACGCCGTCACCCTTGAGCGGGAGTCCGTGGGCGGGCAGGTCATCCTCACGACCGGGATAGACAACTACCCGGGAGCGCCCCGGACGGACGGCTTCACCCTCTCGGACGCCATGCGCGCGCAGGCGGAGGAGCTCGGTGCCGAGATCGTCATGGATCCCGTGACCTCGCTCGTCCGCGACGACATCACAGGCCGCTTCACCGTGACGGCCGCGTCCGCGGTCTATGACGCCGCGTGCGTGATCCTCGCGTCCGGCGCCCGGCCGCGTCGCGCGGGCTTCGAGGGTGAGGAGCGCCTCTCGGGCCGCGGCGTGTCGTACTGTGCGACCTGTGACGGCATGTTCTTCCGCGGAAAGCCCGTGTTCGTCGTCGGAGGGGGCAACTCGGCGGCCGAGGAGGCCCTCTTCCTCGCACGGCTCGCCAGCACGGTCACGCTCGTCGTGCGCAAGGACCACCTGCGTGCCCAGGCAGCCATCGTGCGCGAGCTCGAGCGGACCGAGAACGTGAAAATCCGCCTCATGACGCGCATCGTCTCCGTGGCCGGAGACGAGCTCGTGGGCTCCGTGACCCTCAAGGACGACGCGACCGGCGTCACGTGGACCGAGGAGTTCGGCGAGGGCGGCGTCGGGGTCTTCGTCCTCGTGGGCCGAGAGCCCGAGACGGCGCTCGTGCGCGACCTCGCGGAGCTCGACCAGGCCGGCTATGCGATCACGGACGAGCGCATGGCCACGCGCGTCCCAGGCCTCTTCGTGGCCGGCGATGCCCGGAGAAAGCCGCTTCGCCAGATCGTCACGGCCGCCGCGGACGGCGCGGTCGCGGCAACGAGCGCGGCAGCATACCTCGGACATCCCGTCGAGGGATAGAGGTGGCGGGAGCGCGTGAAGCTAGGTCGTGCACTCCCCTCTCAGCCCCTCTAAAACCGTGATAATATATCTTATGTAAAGTAGCGACCACAACGAAAAGAGCCCGCGACAACGGGCTCTCTCGTTCTCAGAAGGCGTCGCTGGAGCCTCTCATCCCCCGAAGCCGCCGCCGATGCAGGCGTAGACGCGCGCATAGCAGACGTAGGACCCCACGTAGGGCGCATGGATCATCTGGTCGCCGCCGGCATAGATGGCCACGTGGCCCGTGGAGCACACGATGACGTCACCTACCGAGAGCACGCTCTGGTAGTTGGACAGGCTGCAGTCCTTCCAGTTGCCGCGACTCTTTATGGTGGACATGATGGAGCTCACGGTGGCCTGGTAGGCCGGGTAGCTGTAGCCACAGAGGTGATAGGCCGTGGCCACGAGCCCGCAGCAGTCGTAGCCGTCGGCGTCGGGCCCATAGTTCACGCCCGTCTGCCACTGCTTGTAGGGCTTTCCGAT
>CAZUOD010000030.1:0-12522 GCA_964621975.1 uncultured Atopobium sp. | reverse complement strand
GCCCGTCGACGAGCTGTCAGAGCTCGAGCTCGAGGAGGAGTCGGACCCCGATGACGACGTGGACTCCCCCGTCGAGGACGTGGACGTCTGGGTCGTGGTCTCTTCCGTGGTGCTCGTCGAGGTGGTGCCGGTGACGGTCGTGACCGCGTTCGCGATGCCCGTGCTCTGCGCGCCGTGCGAGGCCTCGCTCTCGGCGGCCTGGCGCGCGGCCTCCTCGGCCGCCTCCTCGGCGAGACGCTCCTGCACCTCGGCGTCGAGCGAGTCGTAGTAGCTCTGCGTTGAGGCGATCTGCGCCTCATACTCCTCGAGGCTCTCCTGCGTGGCCTCGAGCTGCGCCTCCTGCTCCTCCTGCTGGGCAGTGAGGTCGTCTCGCTGCTGCTGCAGCTGTGAGGCGAGCTCGTTCACCTCGGCGATGGTGGCGGCATCCGCCTCGCTCAGCTTGTCGAGATAGTAGATGTTGCTCACGAGCTCCTCGATGGTCGTGGAACCAAGGATGAGGTCGAGCGCCGAGGAGCTCCCTCCCTTGTAGGAGACGCGCATGCGCTCGGCGAGCGTCGAGCGCTTCTCTTCGAGCTGGGTCTGGGTCTCCTCGATCTGGGTCTCGATGTCAAAGATCGAGGAGCGCGTGACCTCGATGGCCTCCGTCTGCGAGGCGAGGAGGTCCTGCATCTCCGCCAACGCGTCACCCATGGCCTCAAGCTGCTCGCGCGCCTCCTCGAGCTGGGCCTCGAGCTCATCGGTGCTCGTCTCCTCGTCGGCGCGCGCCACGCCAGCTGACGTGAGAAGCCCGAGACCGGCAAGGATCGCCGCGACCCCGACGAGGGACCTCCTGCTCAATGAGCTGTCTGTCATGCCTGAGTTGCCCCGTTTCTAGTAGTAGGACCCGCCGCCGATGAAGCTCGTGAGGGTGTCGAGCACGACGCCCCTGCTCGGGTTCGCGGCGTGTATGTACTGTCCGTTGCCCACATAGATGCCCACGTGGCCGGTCGACGGAAAGACGAGGTCTCCCACCTGGAGCTGGCTCATGTCGGTCACCCAGTCGCCCGAGGCCTTGAGCGACGACATCATCGCGTACGTCGTGCGGCCGCGCGCATAGCCGAAGCAGTAGACAACGAGACCAGAGCAGTCGAAGGAGTCTGGGCCTGACGCTCCGTAGACGTAGGCCTTGCCGAGCTGCGCGTAGGCGGTCGCCACTGCCTGCGCGACGGAGCTGGAGGTCGAGGAGTCGCTGCTCGAGGATGACCCATCGGAGCTCCCGGAGCCGCCCGAGCTGCCGTCCGATGAGGACGACCCGCCGGAGCTGCTCGAGCCGCTGTCCGACGATGACGAGCCTCCGGACGAGGACGAGCTCCCGGAGCCGCTCGAGCTGTCGCTCGAGGAGGAGCCAGAAGAGGAGTCGGAGGACGAGTCGTCCGTGGTCGTGGTGGCCTGCTGGGCCTGGCTCGTCTCCACCGCGCTCACCGCGGTGGAGACGCTCTCGTTCTCCTCGGCCTCGGCGGCGAGAAGGGCCTGGAGCTCGGCGCTCAGCGACTCGTAGTAGGTCGTGGCCTCGCTCACGCTCGCCTCGTAGGCACTGACCTGCTCCTGGAGGTCGCTCACCTGCTGGCTCTGCGTCTCCTCCTGCTCCTCGAGCTCGGCCATCTCCTCCTCAAGGCGCGCAGAGAGCTCGCGGACCGCCTCGATGTTGGCAGCCTGCTGCTCGGAGATCTTGTCGAGGTAGTAGATGCGGCTCACGAGCTCCTCGGCCGAGGTGGAGCCGAGGATGAACTCGAGCAGCCCCTCGACGCCCGATTTGTATGAGCTGCGCATGCTGTCGCCAAGGGCCTCCTGGCGCTCCTCGAGCTCGGCGCGCGTCGTCTCGATCTCATCCTGCTTCTCGGCGATGGCGTAGTCCGTGAGCTCGAGGTCGTGGGTGGCGCTCTCAAGCTCCTCCTGGAGGGCCGCCAGCTCGACCCCGAGCGTCTCGAGACGCTCGGCGGCCGCGGCGAGCTCGTCCTCGACGTCGGCCTGGGCAACCTGCGCGGGAAGCGCGACAAGGGCGCACGGCCCGGCAACGAGAAGGGCCACGAGACCCGCCGACACGATCGAGTTCCTGAGCGACATACGAGCAGTCCTTTCGTCTCCCGACGTGACCATTGTAGGATGGGAGACACGGACGGGCGGATGCCTGCACACGATGGTCATCATTCCAATGGTGGGCCAAGTCGACCCCAAAAGGTGCCCCGGATGCAGGGAAGGCCTCTTACCCCACCTTGACGAGGGTGAAGACCTCCCTGTCGAGCTCCCTGGCGATGGTGGCGCGCGGCTCCAGGAAGGCGAGCTCGAGGATGAACGCGAGCCCCTCGACGGTGGCGCCGGACTGCTCCACGAGCTTCGCCGTGGCCACGGCGGTCCCGCCGGTGGCCACGAGGTCGTCCACTATGAGCACGCGGTCATCGGGCGTGAGGGCGTCCGTGTGGATCTGGAGCTCGTCGGTGCCGTACTCGAGCGAGTAGGACTGCGAGAAGACCTCGCGCGGGAGCTTCCCCGGCTTGCGCGCGGGCACGAAGCCGCACCCGAGCCGGTAGGCCACAGGCACCCCGACGAGGAAGCCACGCGCCTCGGCGCCCACGACCTTGGTGATGCCTCTGCCCTCGAAGTGGCCCGCGAGCTCGTCGACGACGGCATGCAGCGCCTCCGCGTCACCAAAGAGCGGCGTGATGTCCTTGAAGACGACCCCGGGCTCGGGGTAGTCAGGGATGTCGATGATGCGGCTCGCGAAGTCGAACCCGCGCTCGGTCTGTGCCACGATGTGTCCTTCCCCTCTGCTGTGAGCGGGACGCTACTCCCCCGGCTCCTTGAACGGCTCCTTGACGCGGCGCGCTATCAGCTCGTCGCGCACGGCGTTGGTGAGGCCGAGCATGCGCGAGAAGGCCTGGTCGAAGCGCCTGCGCATCTCCTCGGTGGGCTCCACCTCGACGCCTCCGCCCTTGCGAGCGTAGACGACGAGCGCCTGCTCGAACATCGCGGACTCGCGGTTGGCGGCTATGACGTACTGGCGCAGGTTCCTGGGTCCGATGCCGAAGTGGCGCAGCTCGTCACAGACGCGGATGAGCGGGAAGTCCCGCCCGTCGACGAGGTCCCGGCCGTGCGGGGAGCGCTTGAGCTCGATGACCCCGGCCTCGGAGAGCTGGCGCACGAAGCTCACCGTGGTGCCCACGAGCTCGGGCATGCGGTCTATGGGGTGGAGCTTCCGTGCCGTCTCCTCGTCGTCGACGGGCAGCGTGATCGCGTCGGCGATCCCTGTGTCAAGGGGCACCCGCCCGGCGTCGGCGCGCTCCAGCTCCTCCTTGATGACCGAGAGGGGCAGAAAGCGGTTCTTCTGGAGGTAGAGGATGGTCTCCAGACGCTTGACGTCACGCTGCGAGTAGAGACGGTAGCCGCTCGGCGTGCGTGACGGGTTGAGCAGACCCTCGTCCTGAAGGTAGCGGACCTTCGAGACGGTGAGGTCGGGATACTGCTGCTGCAGCTTCTTGACGACCTTGCCGATGGTGAGGTATCCGGCATCGGCCATGGCTGCTAGGCCTCTGTGTCGATCCTGCGCTGGCGCACGTTGGTGTGGAACACCATCCGGAACGTGCCGATCTGGATGGTGGAGCCGTCCTTCAGGCCCGCCCTGCTCGCGATGGCACCGTCGACCCAGGTGCCGTTGAGAGAGCCCAGGTCCTCGATCGTGGCGGTGCCCGCCGAGACCCCGGAGAGGTCCATGCGCGCGTGGTGGCGCGAGACGGTCATGTCGTTCAGGAACACGCTGTTCTTCGGGTCCCGGCCAAGCGTGATCGTGGGGGCGTCGAGCTCGAAGGTCTCCCCTATCTGCGGGCCCTTCACGATGGTGAGCGTGGGATGCACGGGACGCGCGGAGCCCATGAGGTCGGGGACGGTGGAGTCCGCGGCGGGCATTCGGAAGATCTCTGTGGCGTCTGTGTTGGAGCTGGGCATGTTATCCCCTTTTGTCGGTCTCAGCGTCCTATGATAGCGCGCCTCAGCGGCACGCGACACAATCCATCTCGATGAGCGCGCCGAGCGGCAGCTCGCTCACGCCCACGACGGCACGGGCGGGGGCCGGGGTCGTGAAGCGGCGCGCATAGACCTCGTTCATGGCCGCCATGTCCGAGAGGCTGGCGAGGTAGACCGTGGTCTGGGCCACGTCCGCGAGCGTGCAGCCCACCTCCGAGAGGATCGACTCGATGATGTCTATCACGCGCTCGGTCTGCTCGGTGATGCCGCCCTCGACGAGCGCGCGGCTGTCATCGGGCGAGATGGGCAGCTGCCCCGCGGCAAAGACGAGCCTTCCTGCCGTGGTGCCCTGCGAGTAGGGCCCGAAGGCCTCCGGCGCCCCTTGGGCGTTGATCGAGTACTTCATGGCCGCCCCTCTCCAGCACGGGTGTGACGGTGACATTCTACCCCGTCGGGCCGTCGAGTCCCCGCTCCCCCACATGCCCGCCGCCCGGGCGGGCGAGCCCCCAGCCGAGAAGCTCGGCGCGGCTCGCGCGGGCGGCACCCGTATCGGTGACGAGGCCTCCCCAGGGGAGAATCCCTCCCATGAGGTCCCCCAGGGCCTCGTGGCCCACGGGCGAGACCTCGGTGAAGGAGAGGAGGCTCCTCCAGAGCGCGCGTGCTGATGGCGGCGGGACGAGGAGGCAGAAGGCCTCCGGTGCGCCCGGGACGGACACGGCCGCGACCACGCAGGCGATGGCGTCGAGGTGCGTGCTCACCGCACGCCCGGGCCTCGGGAGGTCGTCCGGCGAGGGCACGTAGTCCTCGAGCACCTGCCGGGCCCGCGCGCCCGCGAGCAGGAGCGGCACGAGCATGGGCGTCGCGTCCTCGACCTCGACGTCAGGGAAGATGCGCTGCCCCTCCATCTCGAGGCCGCAGAGGGAGCCGAGCCAGGGCGCGAGCATGCCGGCGCGCGCCGACGCATCGAGAAGGACGAGCTCGGTGTCACCCGTGCGAAGGGCGAGCGGGACGCCGACGAGGCCGCCGTCACCGGCGAGCACGGCCTCGAAGGCCACCTCCCCCACCGCGAGGGCCCTCCCGGCGAGCGCGGCCTCGGCGAGCCACGCCGCACCCGTGCCGTGGGCGAGCAGGTAGGTCGCACCCGTGAGGTCACAGAGCAGGGCGCCTCCCTCGAGGGCCTCGCGCGCGCCTCCCTCGCGCTCATAGGAGGCCACGCGCAGCGGGCCTGCCCCCTCACTGCCGAGGAAGCGCGCGCCGAGCAGCACGTGCTCGGGGTGGAGCCTCCCCATGCGCGGCGCGCTCATCGTTCGCTGCCGATGCGCGGGTAGGCCTCGCGCAGGATGTCGATGCCCTCCTTGGTGTAGAGCAGCGCGGTCAGCGCCGAGCAGATCACGCCGGCATAGACGAACAGGATCCCGATGGCGCTCGGGTCCGAGTTGAGGCCGGGAAGCCAGCCCACGTCCACGATGCCCAGTCCTCCCATCTGGGGGATCCCGAGCAGAAGGTCGCAGAATCCCACCATGAGCAGGGCCGTCGCGGCCTTGCCGATGTAGGCGACGTCGATGGGGCGCCTGCGGACGTGCTGGATGACGAGGCCCCCGAGGGCGAGGTAGACGTCGCGCCCGATGACGAAGACGGGGACCCACGGCGGCAGGTCGCCCACGAGGAGCAGACCGATGACGCCCGTGAAGAGCAGCACGCGGTCCATGATGGGATCCATGATCTTGCCGAGCCAGCTCACGGTCTGGGTGCGGCGGGCGATCTGGCCGTCGAGGAAGTCGGTCACGGCGGCCACCACGTAGAAGCCGAGCGCCAGCCGACGGTTCTCCCCCGTGGCGAAGAACCCGAGGAAGAGGACGGTGAGTCCCAGGCGGCAGAACGTGATGACGTTGGCCACGGTGAGGATCTGCGTGGACGGGTTCTCCGACGACCCCACCGGAGCGTCCACGCGCCCCATTCTCTGGCGTTCTGCCGCATCCGCATCCGCGATGCTCTTGATCTGCGACTTCATGCGTTCGAGTCTGTCTGACACAGCTTGCCCTTCGGAGTTGCGAGACGTACCATCATCGGAATACCAAAACTATCATAAAACGTGCCATGTCCGGCCGGCCTTCACGGAGCCCCTAGAGGACGCTGCGCTCGAGCAGCGACACCATGACGCGGATGCCCTGGGCGTAGGTGCGCCGTGAGATGCGCTCGTTGGTGCCGTGCACGCCGCGCGCCACCTCCTCGGGTGCCGGACGGAACGGGCAGATGCGCAGCAGCGAGCCCGAGACCCCCTCGTAGCGAATCGAGTCGGTCCCACCGCAGACGATCGACGGCACGAACGTGACGCCGGGATGGTAGCGCTCGAGGGCGGCCCTGAGCTCAGCATAGCCCGGTCCCGCGGTGGAGTCCAGGCGGCCGGCCGGCGTCTCGTGGAGCACCTGCACCCTCACGCCGAGCCCCTCGGTGGCCTCACGGACCCAGTCGAGCACGTCCTGCGAGCTGGTGCCGGGCAGCAGGCGGAAGTTGATGGTCACCGAGGCGTCCGCCGGAAGGACGTTGGGCGCCGGCGCGCTGCCCTCGACCTGGTCGACGGCCATCGTGGTGGTGACGAGCGGGGCGAGCTCGCGGGTGCGCGAGGCGAGGAGGGCGATCGCATCGGCGTGCGCGTCGACGTCGGAGACGAGCGAGCGCAGGGGCTCCTCGGTGACGAGCGGGGCGAGCTCGCGGAAGGCCTCGGCCACCACGGGCACGAGGCGCGGCGCGGGCCTGCGCTCCGAGAGGCGCGCCACGGCCACGCAGAGCCGCTCGAGGGAGGTCCCGCCGAAGGGGTTGGACGAGTGCCCGCCCGACCCCTCCGCGCAGAGCCGCAGGTCGAGATAGCCCTTCTGGGAGAGGCAGATGTCGGAGAGCGTCGCGCCCGGCGCGCCGAAGGGGCCACCGTCAAAGAAGGTGGTCACGCCCTCGTCGAGCGAGAAGGCCGCGCGGGCGCCGCGGCGCGCGAGCTCCGCGGCGAGCGCCGTGGCGCCGTGGCTCTCGACCTCCTCGTCCTCGCCGAAGGCGAGCCACACGGTCCTTCTCGGCCGGCCGTGATGCGAGATGAGGTACTCCACGGCCTCGAGCTCGCCCATGAGCATGTCCTTGATGTCGAGGGCCCCCCGGCCCCAGACCCACTCGGCATCAAGGTGGCCCTCGAAGGGCCCGTGCTCCCACTCACCGAGCGTGGGCGGGGCCACCGGGACCACGTCCTGGTGCGCGAGGAGCAGCACCCCGTCGAGCGTGGGGTCCGTGCCCTCGACGCTCACGAGCACGGAGTGCCCCACGAGCTCGAACGTGCCGGCCGCCATCACGTGCGGGAAGCCCTCACGGATGAGCCGCTGGAGCCGCCCGAACTCGGCGAAGTCCGTCCTGTCGGGACCCTCGTAGACGGTCCGGCAGGAGAGCGCCTCGGCGAGGCGGCGCGCGGCGCGGTCGTAGTCGAGGTCGGGGTAGTCGTCCTCGTGGGCGAAGTGCGCGTACGGGTCCACGACGGCCTCCCTCCCCTCTCCGCGAGCTAGCACGAGGGAGCTATGACGCGCACGCGGCGCACGCCGGGGACCTCCGCGATCTGGCGGCGGGTCTCGGGCGTGACGCTGCCGGAGACCTCGATGAGGGTGTAGGCGTTGGCCCCGCGGCTCTTGTTGGTCATGTTCTCGATGTTGAGCCCCGAGGAGGCGAGCCTGGCCGAGAGGAGGCCGATGATGCCCTGGACGTTCTCGTGGAAGACGGCCACGCGCTCGTCGCGCTCCCCCACCGGGCCGAGGTCCACCTCGCCGTAGTTGACCGAGTTGCGGATGTTGCCGGCCTCAAGGTAGTCCCTGAGCTCGCTCGCCGCCATGACGGCACAGTTGTCCTCGGCCTCGGCGGTGGAGGCGCCGAGGTGCGGCAGGACGATGGCGTTTCTCATGTTGGCGCTCGCCGGGTTGGCGAAGTCGGTGACGTAGCGGCCCACGCGGCCGTCGTCGAGGGCCTCGGCGAGGGCCTGCTCGTCGACGAGGGAGTCCCGCGCGAAGTTGAGCAGCACCGCGCCGCGCCGCATGCGCGCGATGGCCTCCGCCGAGATCATGTGGCGCGTGGCGTCGGTGGCCGGCACGTGCAGGGTCACGAAGTCGCAGCGCGAGAGCAGCTCTCCGAGGTCGTCGGCATGCTCGATCCTCCGGTCGAGGCTCCACGCGGCGTTGATGGAGAGGTAGGGGTCGTAGCCCATGACCTCGCAGCCGAGGTCGATGAGGGCGTTGGCCACGGCCGCGCCGATGGCGCCCAGGCCCACCACGCCCACGGTCTTGCCGGCGAGCTCGATGCCGCCGAAGCGGTTCTTCGCCTTCTCGGCGCGCCGGGCGATCTCGGGGTCGTCGCTGTTCTGGGCGACCCACGCGACCCCGCCGATGACGTCACGGCAGGCGAGCAGCGTGCCGCAGACCACGAGCTCCTTCACCGCGTTGGCGTTGGCGCCCGGCGTGTTGAAGACCACGATGCCACGCTCGGCGCAGCGCTCCACCGGGATGTTGTTCACCCCGGCGCCCGCGCGCGCGATGGCGAGGAGCCGGTCGCCGAGGTCGAGCTCGTGGAGGTTGGCGCTTCTCACGAGCAGCGCGTCGGCCTCGGAGGGCTCGCGCACGAACTCGTAGCCCCCTCCGAGGTGGTCGGTCCCGACGCGGGCGATGTTGTTCAGGCAGCAGATGCGGTACATGTCGGCCCTTCCCCCTAGCGCGCGCCGCGCGCGTGCGCGGCCTCGAAGTCTCCCATGAAGGCGACGAGCGCCTCGACGCCCTCGGCGGGCATGGCGTTGTAGATGGAGGCGCGCATGCCGCCGACGGAGCGGTGCCCCTTGAGGTTCACGAGGCCGTGGGCGGCCGCCTCGGCGATGAAGGCCGCATCGAGCTCGGCGTCACCGGTCACGAAGGGCACGTTCATGAGCGAGCGGTCACGCGGCTCGACGGTCGACGAGAAGAGCTCCGAGCCGTCGAGGAAGTCATAGAGCAGCTGCGCCTTCTCGGCGTTCTCGCGCCCGACCGCATCGAGGCCGCCACGGGCGATCAGCCACTTGAAGACGAGGCCGCAGACGTAGATGCCCCAGCAGTTGGGGGTGTTGTAGAGCGAGCGCGCGTCCGCCTGGGTCTTGAGGCGAAGCAGCGTGGGGACGCCGGGCAGCTCGTCCGGGATGAGGTCCTCGCGCACGACCACGACCTGCACGCCCGCGGGGCCGACGTTCTTCTGCACGCCGGCGTGGATGAGCCCGTAGCGGCTCACGTCCACCGGCCCCGAGAGGAACATCGAGCTCTGGTCGGAGACGAGCACGTGGCCCTTGGTGTCGGGGAGCTCCCAGAAGCGCGTGCCGTAGATGGTGTTGTTCTCGCAGATGTAGAGGTAGCTCGCGTCCTCGCGGATGGGCAGGTCGGAGCAGTCGGGGATGTAGGAGAAGTTCCTGTCGGCCGAGCTCGCGACCGCCGTGGCGTCGCCGAGGATCTGGGCCTCCTGGAAGGCCCGCTTGGCCCAGGTGCCGGTGATGACGTAGTCGGCCTTCCCGTTGCGGGCGAGGTTCAGGAAGACCGTCGAGAAGATGAGCGAGTCCCCGCCCTGGAGGAAGAGCACCTTGTAGCCGTCGGGGATGCCCATGAGCGACCTGAGATCGGCCTCGGCCGCCTCGATGATGGCCTTGAACTCGGCAGAGCGGTGACTCATCTCCATGACGCTCATGCCGCAGCCGGCATAGTCGAGCATCTCGTCGGCGCACTTCCGGAGGACCTCCTCGGGAAGAACGGCAGGGCCAGCGGAGAAGTTGTACACACGTGCCATCTCGTCCTCCTGCTTTAGTTAGGTGCAGTGACATTCGATGATAGCCCTTGGGAACGGCCCGTTTGTATCAGGGAGATTTCAAAGGGCGCGGGCCGGCCCGACGAAGACACGTCAGGCCGAGGTGCGCGTCAGGCCCACGCGGCCCACGTCATCGTGGGTCGCGCAGGCCTGACGCCTTGGCCGCGCTCATCAAACACTCAAGGTTCAAACGCACGTCACCCATCCATGGCGACGCTTCTCGTCTGGAGTCGCACGTGAGCCGCTAGGAGCCCATCTCCTCCTTGAGGCGGGCGAGCTCGTCCTCCACGGCCGCGTCGTCGGTGGCGCCGGCGTACTTGACCTCGAGCTCAGCGACCTCGTCAACGGGCCTCGCACCGAGCTCGGCCTTGGCGCCGGCCGTGTCGAGCATGCGGTCGGCCTTTGCCTCCATGCGCCCGAAGGCCTCGATCGCGCCGTCCGCAGCGTCGGAGCCCGAGGTGTATCCCGTGATCATCTCCTGCGTGCGGGCGACGGCCATCTTCGACTTGATCGCCTCGCGGCGCGCCTTCAGGCCCTCGATGTCGCTCACGAGCTTGTCGTGCATCTCGCGCATCTTCACGGAGTTGTCGTGGGCCGCCTCCAGGGCGCGCGAGAGCTCCTCGCCGGCAGCCACGAGGCGCTGCCGCTTGGCGAGAAAGACGCGCGCGTCGTCATCGTTGCCAGCGGCCACGGCCTTCCTGGCAAGGTCCTTCATGCGGGTGGCCTCGGCCTCGTTGCGCTCCACCTCGCGGCGGCAGCGCGCCTCCTCGGCCATGACGGAGGCCGTCTGCTCCTTGACCTCGGCGAGCGAGTCGCTCAGGTCAAGGAGGTACTGGTCGACCATCTTGGCCGGGTCCTCGGCGCGGTCAAGCAGCTCGTTGACGTTCGCCTTTATGATGGTCGTGAACCTGTCGAGAATGCCCATGTCTGTCCCTTCTGTCAGTCATCGTACTTGTCCGCAAGGTCTTCCACGTCCTTGTCGCTGTAGCGCTCATACGGCGTGTTGAGGATGTCCTCCACGCGCCGCTCGTGCTCCTCCTCCTGCTGCTGGCGCCTCCGAGCGCGCATGACGAGCGTCACCACGATGACGGCGACGACCACGCCGCCCACAGCGAGCACGCCTGCGACCCGAGACCTCGTCTGCCCCTCGGCAGCCGACATGATGCGCTCGGCCGTCTCGGAGAAGGCCTGCGAGAAGATCTCCTCCTCCGTGAGGTCATAGTCGTAGTAGGTCTCGTCGAGCTCGTCGGCGAGAATGGCGATGGCCTCGGAGTCCATGACCGATGAGGCCGTCTCGCCCACGGCATAGGCCCAGATGTAGGAGCCCTCGTCATCGTCGCAGAAGACGAGCAGGAAGTGCCCCTCGTCGGAGAAGAGCTCGTCGTAGAGCTCGACGGCCTTCTCGGCCAGCTCGTCTACCGAGGTGATCTCGCCGTTTGGCAGGATGTAGACGTAGGGCTGCACGCCCGTGCGCTCATAGAACTCCTCGAGGCCCTCCTCGAGCGTCGAGGCGCTCTGGATCCAGGTGCCGTCAGCGTCCGTGTAATAGGCGGTCAGCGTGACGTCATCGGACGAGAGCCTCTCGCGGACCGTCTCTGAGGCTTCGGCGGCGTCCGACGAGACGCCGCCACTACCAAAAGGGTTGGGGCCTCCCACGCACGACGTGAGGAGCGACCCGAAGAGCATCACCACGAGCATGAGCACCACGATGATGCCGAGCGCGCCGCCCAGGCAGCCACCGCCGCAGCCGCCCCCGTGCCAGCCCCCGAAGAAGGGCCTGCCCCAGAACCCGCCGCCACCGAACCAGTGCCTGTGCGGGTGATGCGGCCCGGGGCCCCCGCCCCGCCTGCCGCCAGGTCCACCGGGACCGCCGCCGCGGGGTCCTCCGCCCGGGCCGCGCCCGGGCCCTCCGGCCGGCGCGGGACGCCCCGCAGAGCGGCCTCCGCCGCCGCGGCCGCCAGAGAACCCCCCTGACGGGCGCCCGCCGCCTCCGCCTCCTGATCTGCCCATAGTTCCTCCGTTCGTTGAGCCTTCTTGGATTATTCCCAAGACGCCGACGGCAGAACCCCTCACAGGACTCGGACGCGGATTCTTCCCGACGTTGCCCGGATCCTGAGTGCTGCCGCACATGCGAGGGCGCCCCCGCCGTCGACGGGGGCGCCCATGGGAGCGTGCGGCTTGTCGTGCTGAGGACCTAGTCCTCCATGTAGTCCTTCAGGCGTCCCGAGCGGCTCGGGTGGCGCAGCTTGGCGAGCGTCTTGGACTCGATCTGGCGGATGCGCTCGCGCGTGACGCCGAACTCGCGGCCCACCTCCTCGAGCGTGCGCGGGTGGCCGTCCTCGAGGCCGAAGCGGAACTTGATGACCTTGCGCTCGCGGTCGGCCAGGCCGTCGAGCACCTGGTCGAGCTGCTCGCGAAGCATCGACTCGGAGGCCGCCTCGGGCGGCGCCACGGCCGACGAGTCCTCGATGAAGTCGCCGAGCTGGGAGTCCTCCTCCTCGCCGATGGGCGTCTCCAGGGAGACGGGCTCCTGGCTGATCTTCTGGATCTCGCGCACGCGGTCCGGGCTCATGCCCATCTCCGCGCCGATCTCCTCGGGGGTGGGGTCGCGCCCAAGGTCCTGGAGGAGCTGGCGCTGCACGCGGATGAGCTTGTTGATGGTCTCCACCATGTGCACCGGGATGCGGA
>CAZUOD010000029.1:0-14786 GCA_964621975.1 uncultured Atopobium sp. | reverse complement strand
GCATGGGTGCCATCTACGCCGGTCGCGAGGGCCTCAACCCCGAGAAGGCGGAGATCGCCGCTTGGACCAACCAGGAGGGTGTCCACGGCTCCTTGGCCGACGCCGTCAGGGACGCCGACGTCTTCGTGGGCGTCTCCGCGCCCGGCGTGCTCACGCAGGAGATGGTGCGCACGATGGCGGCCGACCCGATCGTCTTCGCCTGCGCCAACCCCGTGCCGGAGATCATGCCGGACGAGGCGCTCGCCGCCGGCGCCGCCGTGGCCGCCACCGGGCGCTCGGACTTCCCCAACCAGATCAACAACGTGCTGGCGTTCCCGGGCATCTTCCGCGGGGCGCTCGACGTGCGCGCCTCCGACATCAACGACGACATGATGGAGGCCGCGGCCCACGCCATCGCCGACCTGGTTGACGACGCCCACCGCGCCTCAGACTACATCATCCCTGGCGCGTTCGATGAGCGCGTGGCCCCTGCCGTGGCCGCGGCCGTCGCCGAGGCCGCCAAGGCGAGCGGCGTGGCCAGGGCGTAGGGCGACGACCGGCGCCAGAGGACGCGGCGGTCCACTCGCGGGCCGCCGCGTCTGTAAAATCGTCGCTCGTGATGTGGGGCGGGTCCCGGATTCGGAAAATGGACGCTCGTGATGTGACTGTTCTGCCCCTCGTCAGATTGACTTACTCCTACTATGCATACCAAGAGCGGCTCAACAGGCCTTCTTTGATAATGTATGCATAATGAGCGAGGTCGAAGCCATGGGGGCTAAGATGACCCACATCACGAGCGTCCATTTTGCGTTTGAGATGGGTTCTGCACATCACGAGCGGTTGTTTTCCGAGCGAGACCCGCGCTGGAGGCGGCATCGCGCGTGACGGGGGTGCGGTGAGGGGGCAGGATGCGCACATTTGTTGCAGTTATGCTGCCTGAGTCGTTTGTCGACGAGGCCGCCAGCCTCTCCCACCGTCTCGCCGAGGTCTGCGAGGGGAGGTTCCTGCCACCAGAGAGCCTCCACCTCACCTTGGCTTTCCTCGGCGAGGTGGGGGAGGTCCAGGCTCGTGACGCCATGGACGCGCTCGACGCGGCGTGTGTGGATGTCGGCCCCGTCGAGCTCTTTGCGGAGGGTCTGGGCACGTTCGGGCGCGGTCGCGACACCACGCTTTGGCTCGGCGTTCGGCACACCGACGAGCTCGGTCACCTGGCCGCGCGCGTGCGCGACGAGCTCGGTCGCCGGGACCTCGCGTTCGATAGGCGTCCCTTCCTGCCGCACGTGACGCTCGCGCGCAAGGCTCGGCTTCCACGGGGTCTGCTGCCGGATCTGACCTTCCCCCTGCCCGTTGACGCCACAAGGGTCAGGCTCCTTCGTAGCATTCTCGGGGCAGACGGCGCGCGCTACAAGCCGCTCTACGAGGTGACGCTGGGCGCATGACGCAAGGAGGGGCTTCTCATGATGTTCTCGCAGGACGGTCCGCCCGCCGGATCTGCTCGAGGAACGCCTCGCCGTACCGCTCGGCCTTCCGGGTGCCGACCCCCGAGACGCCGAGCAGCTCGTCTGTGGTGCGCGGGCGCTTGACGCACATGTCCACGAGCGTCGCGTTGCTGAAGACGAAGTAGGCCGGGACCCCCTGCTCGCGCGCGAGCCTGCCGCGGAGCTCCGCGAGACGGGCGTAGAGCTCCTGACCGGCGGCGTCGAGCTCGGAGGCGTCCGTCACCGTCCGTGTGCGACCCGCTGGCGTCGATGCGCGCGCAATCCTCGGCGCGCCGCGGGCGACCCTGAGCACGAACGGCCCGTCGAAGGGAGGCTCGCGTCGCAGGAACGCGCCCGAGCTCTCCGTGAGCCCGATCGTGGGGTAGTCGCCGCCTGAGCGCGCGAGCACGCCCCGGAAGACGAGCTCGTCGATGAGCCGCCTGATCCGCTTTGCGGGGACGTCGGCCATGATGCCGTAGGTGGAGAGGGTGTCGAAGCCCCGTCGCAGGGTCCTCTCGCCCCGCGAGCCGCGCAGCACGTCCGCGATGGCGCCGGCACCGGCCGTCTGCCCGCGCTGGGTCACCCGCGCCACGCAGCTCACCACCTTGAGGGCGTCGGTCGTGGCGTCCACCTCATCGAAGCTCGTGAGGCAGTTCGAGCAGGCGCCACAGTAGGCGCCCGCCTCCTCGCCGAAGTAGCGCAGGATGTGGGCGCGCAGGCAGTCCGTGGTGGTGGCGTAGAAGACCATCTGCCGCAGGCGCTCGGCGTCGCGCTCGGCCAGCGTGGCGCGCTGCTCGGCGGTGAGCTCCTCGCGCGGCTCGCTGCGCGACAGCAGGAACTCCGCCGTGTGGACGTCCGCGGGCGAGTAGAGCAGCAGGCACTCCGCGCGCGTGCCGTCGCGTCCGGCGCGTCCTGCCTCCTGATAGTAGGCCTCGAGGCTCAGAGGCAGGTTGTAGTGGACGACGTAGCTCACGTTGGACTTGTCGATGCCCATGCCGAAGGCGTTGGTGGCCACCATGACACGCCTGCGGTCAAAGAGGAAGTCGTCCTGGTTGCGCTCGCGCTCGTCGGCGGCGAGGCCCGCGTGGTAGCGCGTGGCGGGGACCCCCGCGTCGCAGAGGGCACGGCACACCTCCTCCACGGCACGTCGGCTCGAGCAGTAGACGATCCCGCTGCGCTCGGAGCGCTCCCGGCAGAAGGCGACGAGCATGCGGTCCTTCTCGGCGGCGCTGTCCGGGCGAGCCACGGAGAGGCTCAGGTTGGGGCGGTCGAAGCTCGCCACCACCATGAGCGGGTCGTCGAGCTCCAGCGACGCGAGGATGTCCCGGCGCACCTCGCGCGTGGCCGTGGCCGTGAGCGCCATCACGGGAGGGCGGTGGGGCAGCGCCCGCACGAAGTCAACGATGCGCTGGTAGCTCGGGCGAAAGTCGTTTCCCCACTGCGAGATGCAGTGCGCCTCGTCCACGGCGAGAAGCGCCACCCCGCGCGTGCGGGCCGCCTGGGCGAAGCGCGGGTCGTCGAGGCGCTCGGGCGCCACGTAGACGAGACGGAGCTCCCCCGTCCCGATCGCGCGGAGCACCTCGGCGCGATCGGCCGCGTCAAGCGAGCTGTTGAGGCAGGCCGCGGCCACGCCGGCCTGGCGCAGGGAGCCCACCTGGTCCGCCATGAGCGAGATGAGCGGCGAGACCACCACCGTGAGCCCCTCGAGCACGAGCGCCGGCACCTGGTAGCAGATGGACTTCCCCGCCGAGGTGGGCATGACGGCCAGGACGTCCCTGCCTGCGAGCGCGGCGTCCACGATCTCTGCCTGGTGGGGGCGGAAGGCGGTGTAGCCGAAGGTCTCCTTGAGCACGCCGAGGGGCGTGGGCCCCGCGCCGGGCCTCGTGCCGTGTCCCGCCTCGGGCGCGGTGGCCACCAGTGCCGGCCCTACAGCGCCGCGCCCAGGGCGATGAGCGCCACGCAGCACGCGAGCACGCACCAGTCGCGCGCGGCCAGGGGGTAGCGCCTGTAGCTGCTCTCGCGCGTGCGCAGGTAGAACCCGCGCTGCTCGGCGGCGAGGGCCGTGGCGTCGGTCTTGCTCACCGAGCTCACGAGCAGGGGCACGCACAGGGGCAGCATGAGGCGCAGCTTGCGCAGGGGGTTTCTCGTGTCGTACTCGACGCCCCGGGCGGTCTGGGCCTCCATGATGGCGTTCATCTCCTGGGAGAACACGGGCACGAAGCGCAGCGCCGTGGTGAACGTGAAGGCGTAGCGGTAGGGCACGTGCAGGATCTCGACGCAGGCGTTGGCGAGGTCGGTGAGTCGGGTCACCATGAGCATGAGCACGAGCGGCAGCGCCACGCCGAGAAGGCGAAGGCACGCCTTGCTGCCCGTGACCAGGCCCTCCGTGGTGACAAAGCCCCAGAGCACGTCCCCGCCGCGCACGAAGACCAGCTGCAGCGCGAGCATCACCACCGCGAGCGGCACGAGGAGCCTGAGCAGCCTGGCGAGGCGCCCCGGCACGCCCGCATAGGCGCCCAGGGCGAAGGTGAGCGCGAGCAGGGCCAGGAGCAGCGCGTAGGTGTCGGCCAGGAAGGTCGCCGTGATGATGGCGACCGCCAGCGCGAGCTTGGTCACGGGGTTGAGCCGATGGAGCAGCGTGTCACCGGGCACGTAGTCTATGGCGTCAGTCATGGCCGACCATCTCCTCCACGAGGTCAACGACCCCCGAGACCTGGCTTATGCCGGCAAACGCCGGCGAGACGTCACGTGCGAGCACGCCCGAGAGCGCAACGACCTGCGGCGGCTCCACGCCGGCGCGTCGCATGACCTCCTCGTCCGAGAAGACGTCGAAGGTCTCGCCATCCGCCAGGATGCGCCCGTCGGCCATCACGATGATGCGGTCGGCGAAGTCGGAGACGACCTCCATGTCGTGGCAGACCATCACCACGCAGCAGCCGCGCTCGGCCATCTCGCGCACCGTCTCCATGACGGTCATGCACTCCCGGTAGTCAAGGCCGCTCGTGGGCTCGTCGAGCAGGACCACCTCGGGCTCCATCACCACCACGGAGGCCAGGGCCACCATCTGCCGCTGCCCGCGCGAGAGCGAGAAGGGCGCCTCGTCGGGCGGCAGGCCGAAGCGCCCCACCACCGTCCGGGACCTCGCGCGCGCCTCCTCTGTGGGGACGCCCTGGAGCTCGAGGCCAAAGGCCACCTCCTCGAGGACGGTGTCCTTGCAGATCTGCCGGTCGGGGTTCTGGAAGAGCGTGGAGACATGCGCGGCGATGCGGCTCGTGGGGACGCCCCTCGTGTCGATGCCCGCCACGCGGATCGTGCCGGAGGCGGGGCGCAGGAGCCCGTTCAGGAGCTTGGTGAGCGTCGTCTTTCCCGCGCCGTTCTGGCCGACCACGCCCATCAGCTCGCCGGGGCGCACCTCGAAGGTGAGCCCCGTCACCGCGGCGCCGCTGCCGGGATAGGAGAAGCACACGTCCGCAAAGCTCACGACGGGGTCCGCGCCAGCGGGGCGCCGGGACGGCGCGTGGCGCGGCCCCGTGCGGTAGGCGAGGCCGTCTGGGGCGGGCGCGGCGCGTCCGGCAACCAGGTCCCGCACGAGCGCCGCCGCCTCATCCACGTCCAGGCAGGGAGGCCCCGGCTCGATGATGCCGTGCTGCGCCAGGCTGTTGGAGACCCGGGCCACGCGGGGGCTGTCCACGCCGAGCTCGCGGAGCCTCTCGCCATGCGAGAAGACCTCGTGCGGCGTGCCGTCGAGCACGAGACGCCCGTCCGCCATCACGAGGACGCGCCCACAGAAGCGCGAGAGCAGGGCCACCTTCTGCTCGATGACCACCACGGTGATGCCCTCGTCCTCGTTGAGGCGGCGAAGCGTCTCGAAGACGGTCTCGGAGGAGACGGGGTCGAGCGCGGCCGTGGGCTCATCGAGCACGAGCACGCGGGGCCTGAGCGCGAGGATCGCCGCGATGGCGACCTTCTGCTTCTGCCCGCCGGAGAGCGTGGCTATCTCGCGGTCGCGCAGGTCGGCGATGCCGACGGTGTCGAGGGCGTCGGCCATGCGCCCCTCGATGAGCTCGTGCGGCACGCCGAAGTTCTCGAGGCCGAAGAGCAGCTCGTCCTCGACGACGGAGGCCACCATCTGGGAGTCGATGTCTTGGGTCACGCTGCCCACGAGCCGGGAGATGTCGGTGAGGGAGACCTCGCAGGTGTCCATGCCGCCCACGTATGCGGCGCCGAAGAGCTGTCCTTTGAAGTGGTGCGGGACGGCCCCGGACATGACGGCCGCGAGCGTGGACTTGCCCGCCCCCGAGGGGCCGGTCACCCCCACGAACTCGCCCTCGCGCACCTCGAGCGAGACGTGCTCGAGGGCGGGGGCGTCGGAGTCTGTGTAGGTGAACGAGACGTCCTCGATGCTGAGTGTCGTGCGTGAGTCCATGGGCCTTCCTCAAAGAACGGGCGCCGGGAGTTTCCCGGCGCCCACATGATAGCGCGGTCGCTAGGCCTTGAGCTTGAGGGCCTTCCTGATGGGCAGGTAGAGCGCCTGGACGAGGATGGCGTTGAAGACGGCCGTGAGCAGCACCACGGGAAGCATCGCGGCGGTGAGCTCGGCGGCGGCGCCCACCATGGCGATCTTGATGAGCATGAAGATGACGCCCGAGACCGTGGTGGTGACGAAGGTCCCCACGAGCGGCACGAAGCGGGCGGCCTTGGTCCCCATGCCGGCGCGCACGATGACGGCCATGAGCATGGCGGCGACGCCCTCGGCCGCGAAGTCGATGAAGGGCGAGGTGGTGGTGATCTGGATGACGGCGGCCGAGATGAGCCCGATGATCAGGGCCTGGCCGATGCCGGGGCGCACCACGAGGATGGTCAGGCAGAAGGCCGAGATGATGAACTCAGGGCTGATGAGGCCGCCGGAGACGCCCGAGATGGCGCGCCCCACGGTGAAGTTGAGGATGAAGCCGGCGGCGAGCAGCACGGCGAGAAGGACGAGGGCCCGGATGTCGAGCTTGCCGTGGTCCTCGGACGTGACGGTGCGGGCGGTGGTGTTGTCGGACATGATGGTTCCTTTCTGGGAGATGGCGTGGGTTGGTGCGGTCGCGTGCCCCACTCGATCGGTGGCTTGCTCACGAAAAAGGGCCCCCGGTCCTCCGGGAGCCCTCTGAGCGCAAAGATGCATGGCGCGTGAGACTCACCATCGACCGGGCGAGGAGAGGCTGCGCCACCACCAGCTCATGGGAGTGCGTGCTGTCTGGGTGGCGTGCGTGCTCATGGCTGGCTCCTCTCGTCTGTCGTGCCGCGCCTGCGGCGTCCGTCGATGGGCACACCTTACGCGCGAACGCGCCGCAGGGCAAGGGAGTTCATCTCGTGGAAACATGGCGGGGGGATGAGAGTCCCACGTGCCCGTGCGGGCCCGGTTGCCGGCGGGACCATCGGGCACGTCATTTCCCGCAAGACATATGTGACAAGCTGGAAACAGACGCGTGTCCTGCGGGTGTCATCGGCTCTCGCTTGGTCTAAAAAATGAAAACAAGGAGGAGGGGTTCGGCCGGCGTTCGCGCCTGTGGGCGCCGGGGGTGACATGACTGGCAGAGCGTGCCACCCGGTCTTTGTCTTCGGCGCGGGGAAAGGGGTTCGCACATGTCAGTCAGGATCGTCGAGGAGGCCAACAGGTGTCTGGGGTGCAAGAGGCCGATGTGCCAGAGGGGGTGCCCCATCTCAACGAACATCCCCGAGGCTATCCGCCTCTTCAAGGAGGGGGAGCTCAACAGGGCCGGTGAGATGCTCTTTGACAACAACCCCTTCTCGCTCGTGTGCTCCATGGTGTGCAACCACGAGGCGCAGTGCGAGGGCCACTGCATCCGCGGTCGCAAGGACACCCCGGTCCACTTCAGCGCCATCGAGTCGTTCATCTCCGACCTCTACCTCGACCGCATGCAGGTGGAGTGCAAGCCCGCCAACGGCCACTCGGCCGCCGTCATCGGCGCGGGGCCGGCCGGCCTCACCGTGGCCATGAGCCTCGCGCGCGAGGGCTTCGGCGTCACGGTCTTCGACTCCAGGGACCGCATCGGCGGCGTCCTGCGCTTCGGCATCCCCGACTTCCGCCTGCCCCGCACCATCCTCGACCGCTACGCCCTGCGCATCGCCGAGATGGGCGTCAGGTTCCGCGCGTGCACGACCATCGGAGGCGCGCTCGAGATCGGCGACCTCTTCCGCGACGGCTACGAGACGGTCTTCGTGGGCACCGGCGTGTGGCGCCCGCGCACCCTGGGCCTCACCGGCGAGTCGCTCGCCAACGTGCACTTCAGCGTCGACTACCTCTCCGACCCCTCCGCCTTCGCCCTGGGCGAGACCGTGGCCGTCATCGGCGTGGGCAACTCGGGCATGGACGTGGCGCGCACGGCGCTCAGGCACGGGGCCCGCACCGTGCGCATGTACGCGCGCTCCAAGCACGTCACGGCCAGCTCCGACGAGCTCGCCTACGCGCAGCTCGAGGGCGCCGAGCTCGTCTTCGGCAAGGCCGTCGTCAAGATCACCGAGGAGGGGCCGCTCTTCAAGACGGCCATCTTCGACGAGGACGACAAGGTCGTGGGCTACGAGGACGAGCTCGACCAGACCCACGCGGACTCGACGATCATCGCCATCAGCCAGGGTCCCAAGAACAAGCTGCTCCTCACCACGCCCGGGCTCACGTCCTCCGACACGGGCCTTCTGGTCACCGACGAGCGCGGCATGACCACCGTCGACGGCGTCTTCGCCGCGGGCGACGTGGTCACGGGCTCCAAGAACGTGGTGAGCGCCGTCGCCGCGGCGAAGGACGTCGCGCGCTCCATGATGGACTACATGACCGCAGGCGAGCAGGGCCGGTCCGAGGAGGAGTAGGAGGTGGCGCCGGCGCGCGTCCGCGCGCCGGCGGGCGCCGCTTGTGCTTATCGCGTGACGTGCCGTTTTGCCCTTGGGTCTTCAGGTAATGTTGCTTAGTCAACAACTTGCGGACAAAGGGGCAGAGGTGCAGGAGGAGACCCGCTTCGAGGACTTCGTGAGCATCATCGAGGCGCTTCACAAGGAGATCCGGCGCATCAAGGCTGCCGAGGCCTCGCATCTGGGCTTTCGTGGGTCCGACGTCATGTGCCTCTACTACCTCGCAAAGCACCCGGACGGCCTCACGGGCTCCGAGCTCTCACGCCTCGCCGACGTGAGCCGCGCCGCCATGTCCCGCACCATCGCGCACCTCCAGGAGGACGGCCTCGTGGAGGTGGGGGAGACGGGCGAGGAGACGAGCAGGTACCGCGTCCCCGTGCGCCTGACGGAGCGCGGTCGCGAGGTGACCCGTCCCTTGGACGACATAGTCCAGAGCGTGCTCAGCGAGATGAGCGTCACGCTCACCGAGGGGCAGCGCAAGGAGATGTACGTGTCGCTTAACCATATCCTCGACAGGCTGAGGGGCATTGCGCGAGACTAGTGCGGGCGCTGCCCTCGCGACGAAAGGAAGACATCTATGGCCGTTCGCATCATCACGGACTCCGGGCTCGACATCCCCGAGGGGGCGGACCCACGCCTCACCGTGATCCCGCTCTCCATCACCTTTGGGAGCACCACCTACGCTGACGGCGTCGACATCACCAACGAGCGCTTCTACGAGCTGCTGGTGGAGAGCGACGAGCTGCCCAAGACGAGCCAGGCCACGCCCTACGACTACGTGCACATCCTTGAGCAGGTGCGAGACGCCGGCGACGAGGCGGTGGTCATCACGCTCTCATCTCGACTTTCCGGGACCTACCAGAGCGCGCTCTCCGCGGCGGCGGACTTCGAGGACATTTACGTGGTGGACAGCATGAACGTCACCATCGGGCAGGGCGTCTTCGTGCAGTACGCGCTCAGGCTCGTGGACGAGGGGCTCTCGGCGAAGGAGATCGCCGACAGGCTCGTCGAGCAGCGCGACCGGGTCTGCCTCGTGGCCCTGCTGGACACCCTCGAGTACCTCAAGCGCGGCGGCCGCATCCCCAAGAGCGTGGGCACCATCGGCGAGCTGCTCAACATCAAGCCCGTGGTCGGCGTGCGCGACGGCGAGGTGACCATGATCAGCAAGGCGCACGGCTCCAAGAACGGCCGTCACCTCCTGGCCAAGGAGATCGAGAGCAGCGGCGTCGACCCGAGCATGCCGTTCCTGCTGGGCTACACGGGCCTCTCCGACAAGTTCCTGCGCAAGTACCTCGACGACAACCGCTCCATCTGGGAGAAGGTCGTCGCCGAGGAGGACCTGCCCATCACCTCGGTGGGCGCGACCGTGGGCACGCACGTGGGCCCCAACGCCATCGCCTTCGCCTTCTTCAGGAGGTAGCTCCCGGGAGGGCGAGCCCGCCCTCCCTCACAGGACCGTGCGCGTGATCAGGTTGACCAGCTGGTCTATGGGCATGGGGGACTCCTCCGAGAGCCAGGTGCGCATGGCGGCCAGAAGGCCCGAGAGGTAGAACTCGCGCATCACGTGCCGCTCCTGCTCGCCCAGACCCTCCTGGGGCAGCACGAAGCGGTCGAGCAAGGGGCTGATCACCTCCTTGAAGCGTCGCGCGAAGGCGGGGTCCCCGTGGTCGCCGAGCAGCACCTTGGTGTAGGAGTTCGACTCCTGGGCCATGCGCAGGATGAGGCCCATCTGCTCGGAGAAGTCCAGGCACCCGCCCTTGGCGAGCTGGCCCTCGACCAGGAGCTTCACGCGGTCGAGCACGTAGCGCTCCGACTCCTCGAGCAGCTCGTAGACGTCGTGGTAGTAGAGGTAGAAGGTCGCCCGGTTGTAGCCGGCCCTGTCCGTGATCTCGCGGACGGAGATCCTCTCGATGGGCCGCGTCGCGTAGAGCTCCCAGAACGCCGTGCGCAGGTTCTCACGGGTCTGCTCGGCCACCGTGCTGTGCCTTGCCATGCTCCCTCCTCGGTCTGCGCTCGGGCGGGGCGACTCGACACTTGGTCGCGGGGTGTCGAGACGATGTCCCTCGGTCCCCCGACCCACAGTATACTTCGCGTAGACGACACGCTGTCGAGCAAACGGAGCGGCCATGCCCTACATAGAGTTCACCGACGTGGTGCGCAGCTACGGAGAGGGTTCCACCAAGATCAACGCGCTGGACGGCGCGAGCTTCGTCGTGGAGCGGGGTGAGCTCGCCGTCATCCTGGGGGCCTCGGGGGCGGGCAAGACCACGACGCTCAACATCCTGGGTGGCATGGACAGCGCCACCTCCGGCACGGTCCTCGTCGACGGGCATGACATCAGCAAGGCCGGCGAGCGCGACCTCGTGCTCTACCGCCGCGCGGACGTGGGCTTCGTCTTCCAGTTCTACAACCTCGTCCCCAACCTCACGGCGCTCGAGAACGTGGAGCTGGCCACGCAGATCTGCCCCGACTCGCTCGACCCGGCCGAGACCCTCTCGAAGGTGGGCCTCGCGGAGCGCCTGGACAACTTCCCGGCGCAGCTCTCCGGGGGCGAGCAGCAGCGCGTCTCCATAGCCCGCGCCCTGGCGAAGAACCCCAAGCTGCTGCTCTGCGACGAGCCCACCGGCGCGCTCGACTACCAGACGGGCAAGCAGATCCTGCAGCTCCTGCAGGACATGTGCCGCACCGAGCAGATCACCGTGGTCATCGTGACGCACAACGCCGCCCTGGCGGGCATGGCCGACCGCCTCATCCGCTTCAAGAGCGGCCGCGTCACGGACATGACCGTCAACGAGAGCCCCCTGCCCATCTCGCAGATCGAGTGGTAGCGCATGGGCCCGGGGCGTGAGAGCGCGCCGAGCGCGTCGTGGCGGGACATCCTGCGCACGGTGGGCGGGAGCCTCAGGCGCTTCGTGGCGCTCGCCACCATCACGGCGCTGGGCGTCACGATGCTCGTGGGGCTGCGCGCCGCCTGCGTCGACCTGCGCGAGTCCGCGGACGCCTTCTTCGACGAG
This sequence comes from uncultured Atopobium sp., assembly GCA_964621975.1. Classification (GTDB taxonomy): domain Bacteria; phylum Actinomycetota; class Coriobacteriia; order Coriobacteriales; family Atopobiaceae; genus Thermophilibacter. The sequence goes on along the minus strand of CAZUOD010000029.1, from coordinate 3,403 downwards.
CAGTCGCTCTTCGACATCCGCGTGCTGTCCACGCTCGGCCTCACGGAGGAGGACGTGGAGGCCCTCGCCGCGCTCGATGGCGTGGAGGCGGCCGAGGGCGGCTGGTCCGAGACCGTCTACACCACGGTGGGCTCGGCCTCAGAGAAGGTGGACGTCAAGGCGCTCTCGTCCACCGGCATGAACGAGCCGGTGGTCCTGGAGGGGCACCTCCCCACGCGAGACGACCAGATCGCCGTGACGCAGCGCTTCATGGAGGACTCTGGCCTCAGCCTGGGGGACACGGTGACCTTCCAGGGCTCAGATGACGACGCCGAGGATGCCACGGTGGTGTTCGAGCGCAAGGAGTACACGATCATCGCCGTGGTCCTGGACCCCATGGAGATAAACGCCGGCGAGGGCACGATGTCCTACCGCTCGAGCGGAAGCTCGCAGTACTCGTTCTTCGTGCTCGAGGACTGCGTCATCGACCCGGACACCTACACCGTGGTCTACCTCACGGTCGAGGGCGCCGACGACCCGCTGTGCTACTCGGACGAGTACGACGAGATCGTGGACGACGTCAAGCAGCGCGTGGAGGACGCGCGCGCCGAGCGCGAGCAGGCCCGCGGGGAGGGGCTGCGGGCCGACGCCACGGCGGAGGTGGACGAGGCGGAGGCAGAGGCGCTCTCCGAGCTGGCAGACGCCCAGGCGGAGATTGACGACGCCCAGGCAGAGATCGATGACGCGGCCGCCGAGCTGGAGTCCGCCGCGGCCGAGCTGAGCGAGCAGGAGGGCACGGCCGCCGCCGAGCTGGCAGACGCCCAGGCGGAGATCGACGACGGCTACGCGCTGCTCGATGCCGCCGCTGCCCAGCTGAGCGCCCAGGAGGCCCAGGTGGAGGCGGGTCTTGCGGAGCTCGCGGCTGGTCTGGGCTGCGACGTGGACGGCATCGCCGCGGCGCTCTCCTCGACGCATGACACCCTCACGGCCTCGCGCGCGAGCATCGAGACGAGCGTGGGGATGCTCTCGACGCTCCTCGGCGACACCTGGCCCGCGGACGCGTGGGCGCGCCTCTCCTCTGCCAGCAGCGCCGAGGAGGCCGAGGCCGCCGCGGCCGAGGTGAGCGCCGTCGTGGACCCGATTGCCGACCAGGGCGTGTCGGTCATCGACGCCATGGTCTCCTATCTGGGCTCCGAGGAGTTCGAGGAGGCCATGGAGCGCTACGGGGACTCCTGGGAGAGCCTCCCCGACGAGGTGCGCGAGCGTCTCGAGGGCCTTCTCGCGGACGCGCCGGAGGAGCTGAGGGACGCGATGGCGCAGGTCCTCGAGGTCTCGCCGAGCCAGATGACGAGCGCGCTGCAGGGCGTGCGGACGACGCTGCTCCAGCTCAAGGAGCTCGCGCCGGGCATGGCGCAGGTGGTGGAGGGGGAGCTTGGGCTCGCCGAGGCCCGGTCCGCCTACGACACGCTCGTCTCCGCCCAAGCGCAGATCGCCGCCGGGTGGGAGGAGGTCGAGGCGGGCCGCGCGGAGCTCGACGCCGGCGCGACCGAGCTCTCAAGCCAGCGGGCGAGCGTGCTCGCGCAGATAGCCGAGGGCTGGGCCGAGATCGAGTCGGGGCTCTCCGAGCTCGAGGACGGGCAGGCGGAGCTCGACGAGGCGCGCGCCACCTACGAGGAGGAGCGCGACGACGCGCTCTCCGAGATAGCCGACGCCCGCGCCGAGATAGACGACATCGGCGATGCCACGTGGTACGTGCAGGACCGCTCGAGCCTCTCGAGCTACGCGAGCGTCGACTCCGACGCCTCGTCCATCGAGGCCATCGGCACCGTCATCCCCGTGGTCTTCTTCGTGGTCGCCATTCTCATCAGCCTCACGACCATGACGCGCATGGTGGACGAGGAGCGCGGGCTCATAGGCGTCTACAAGGCGCTCGGCTACGGGCAGGGGAGCATCCTGGCCAAGTACGCGCTCTACGCGCTTGCCGCCTGCGTCGCAGGTGGGATCGTGGGCAACGTGCTGGGCTACGTGGCACTCCCTGCCATCATCTTCACCATCTTCTCCACCATGTATGCGCTTCCGGCGTTCCTCCTCGGCTTTGACCTGCTGTGGGCGCTCGGCGCGGTGGCGCTCTTCGCGCTCGGCATCGTGGGTGCCACGGTGCTCGCCTGCCACAAGGCGCTGCGCGAGTCCCCGGCCGCGCTCATGCGGCCCAAGCCCCCCAAGGCGGGGTCGCGCATCTTCCTGGAGTACGTGAGGCCGCTCTGGCGGAGGATGGGCTTCCTCAACAAGGTCACGGCCAGGAACCTCATCCGCTACAAGCGCCGCTTCCTCATGACGGTCCTCGGCATCGCCGGCTGCGTGGCGCTGCTGGTGATGGGCTTTGGGATCCGTGACACGGTCCTCTCCCTCTCTGATCGCCAGTACGGTGACGACGGCGTGATCACCTACGACCTCATGGCCGTCACGAGTGCGGACGACCTCGACGAGGTGGCCGAGGAGCTGCTGGCCTCAGACGAGGTGTCCGATCTCGTGCGCGTGTACGTGGACAGCCTCACCGTGACCTACGGAGACGACAAGGAGAGCGTCCAGCTCGTGGTGGTCCCGGACGGAGAGAGCATCGCCGACTACGTGCGGCTCGTTGACGACACGGGCGCCGAGGTGACCCTTGGGGAGGGCGTGGAGGTCGCCATCACCAAGAACGCCGAGCAGGTCATGGGCTTCTCGCTCGGGGACGAGCTGAGCCTGCAGGACTCCACGCTGGCCGAGGGCACCGTGAGCGTGGACGCCGTGGTGCTCAACTACCTGGGCAACACCATCTACATGACGCAGGACGCCTACGAGCGGGCCTTCGGAGGGGAGCTCGAGCCCAACGGCGTGCTGGCGCTGCTCACGGGCACGGGGGACGAGCAGGTCGCGCTCTCGGAGCGGCTCGCCCAGGACGGGCGCTACCTCTCCGTGGTCTCCACCCAGAAGCTCGTCGATGACTTCTCGAGCTCCTTCACGCTCATCAACACCGTTGTCTACGTGGTCATCGTGCTGGCGGCGGCGCTGGCGTTCACGGTGGTGTTCACGCTCTCGAACACCAACATCTCCGAGCGCGAGCGTGAGCTCGCCACCATCAAGGTCCTGGGCTTCAAGGCACCCGAGGTGCACCGCTATATCAACAAGGAGACGCTGTTGCTCGCAGGCATGGGCGTGGTCGTGGGCCTGCCGCTGGGCCATGCTCTGGCCCGCAGCCTCACCTGGATCATGAAGATGCCGTCACTCTACTTCGACGTGATGGTGGACCCGCTGACCTACGTGCTCGCGGCCGTGCTGGCCTTCGTCTTCACGGTGGTGGTGAACCTCATCACCAACCGCTCGCTCGACCGGATCGACATGGTGGGTGCCCTCAAGAGCGCGGAGTAGCCGGCGGGGCGCTGGC